>DBZJ01000030.1:12221-78859 GCA_002311635.1 Syntrophaceae bacterium UBA1163 | reverse complement strand
CAGCCGAAGCAGTGAAAAATCTGTTTCTCCTCATTGACCATGAAGGAAGGCGTCTTTTCCGAATGGAACGGGCAGAGCCCCTTATGGTTCCTTCCGGTCTTTTTAAGGGTCACATAATCCGAGACCACTTCCAGAATGCTGGACCGATCCCGAATCTCTGAAACCTTTTCGTCGGATAGGAATCCCGTGGCCAAGCGATTTACCCCGTTAGAAAGCCCCTCCATTTATGGCGAGGATGACATGAATAAAGATTCGATTCCTTTGCCCCTGTAAGAAGATTACCTATCTTCTAACGGGGCTTACCTCAATTCAACGATCGTGATCCCACGACCTCCCTTCAGTGTCTCCCCGGAAGAAAAACTCTTAACCGCCCCATGTCCGCCCAGGTATTGACCGATGGCATTTCGCAACCTCCCAGAACCCACCCCATGGATGATTCGGACTTTCTCCAATCCATGGAGAAGGGCTTGATCGATAAATTTGTCAACCTTGGGAAGGGCATCCTCCACGGTCAGGCCGATGACGTTCAACTCAGAAGAGGGCTCCTCGCTCGCCCCTTTTAAAAAGGGCCTATCTTCAATCCTTGCCTCCTCCTTTTCCTCGCCATCCTCCGCCTGAACGATCTCGGACAGGGGAGCTTTCACCCTGGCTTTATCCGTCAGCACCTCGGCTCGGTTCAACGGTTTGACAAGGCTCATCAAGATCCCGTCGCTCCGAAGGCTCTCAATTCTAACACGTTCCCCGACCTTCAAGCCACCCGGAGCCACAGAACCTCCTTTTCTCTTAACGGGCGGGAATGATTTTTCCCTGATCTCCTGGAGCTCTCTACGGTGAAGACGGAGATGGGGTTTCTCCTCTTTCCTACTCCGGGCCCATTCCTTCAACTCCTCTTCAACCTTCTGAATCGCCTTCTTTGCCTTCTCCTCAGCCTTGGAATAAATCTCCAGTCTCTTCTCCTTGATTATCCCAAGTATCTTTTTGAGCCTCTGACCTTCGATCTCAGCCTCCTCCTTTAACTTGGAGGCTTGCAGCTTTTCTCTTTCTGCCTCCCTCCTCATTCTCTCCAAGGTCTCTAAAGCACGGACGATCTCCTCGCCGCTTCCGTCCTGATGGACACGGGCTGCTTCGAGCACCTTCTCAGAGATACCCAACTTCTCTGCGATCAAGAAGGCATTGCTCAACCCTGAGGATCCATAGATGAGTGTGTACTTGGGCTCCAGAGTCCCTTCGTCGAACTCAACCGTTACGTTCTCCACATCGGGGTAAAGGTACCCATAGGCCTTGAGCCGATCAAAGTGCGTGGTGACCACTACCGAAGCTCCTCTCTCGCGGAATCGATCCAGAAAACCCATGGCCAGGGCGCATCCCTCCTGGGCATGGGTTCCTACTCCTAGCTCGTCCAGAAGGACGAGGGAACGGGATCCAGCCTTTTCTAAGATTTGATTCACCCGGAGAAGATGGCTGGAGAAGGTGCTCAAATTTTCCGCAATATTCTGCTCGTCGCCGATCACCGCAAAGACGTCCTCAAAGATCCCAACCTGGCTTCCTTCTGCGACAGGGATGGGCAGGCCGGATTGAATCATCAAGGTGAGAAGACCCAATGTCTTCAGGGCCACTGTCTTGCCGCCTGCGTTCGCCCCGCTCACAATGAGGACCTTCTTCCCGTCTCCCATCCGGAGGTGGATGGGAACCACCCGATCTTCGCGTTGAAGCAAGAGGAGAGGATTTCGAGCCCCTCTCATCTCAATCCTGCCCGCCTCATTCAACGGAGGAGAAACCGCCTTTAAGCGTGAGGAGAGCTTGGCCATCGCATCGAGGAGGTCCAGTTCTCCTAATATCTCAAAGTCGGCCCGCAGGTTTTGCCTTTCCTCTCGGACCTTGTCCGAAAGATCTGCCAGAATTCGATATTCCTCCTCCTTCTCCTCTCCGGTGAGGACATTGATCTCATTGTTAAGACCGACGGCCTGAAGGGGCTCGAAGAAAAAAGTCATCCGGCTTTGCGATTGATCATGGATAATCCCCTCTAACCGATTTTTGAAATCGGATTTGATGAGAAGAACATAGCGCCCGTTTCTCAGAGTGATGAATTGTTCCTGGAAGATGGGCTGAAGCGTTTCTCGATGGAGGAGGGATTCGAGCACTCCCTTCGCTTTTTCTCTGGCCTCGCCCAGCCGGTGGCGGAGATCGAGGAGGGCCGGGCTGGCTCGGTCGAGGATCTCACCCTTCGTATTGATCGCCCGTAAGATCTCTTTCTCCAGCGCCTTTTGGTAAGAAAGTTTGGAGATTTTCTCCTGAAGATGGAGGGCCTTGACAGGCTCCAGCTTTTGAAAAAATCGCCGGAGCCCCTTGCATAATACGATTTGATAATAAAGATCTAATAATTCCCCGACGTCGAGGACGGACCCATCGATTTCCAATTTATCTAGAATCCCCTCAGTATCTTTCACCCCTGTGAGAGGAATGTCGCCCTCTGTTTCCAAGACGTTCTTGAGTTCCATCACGTCTGTCAATCTGGACTGGATCAAAGAAAGGTTTTTGGACGGTCTCAAGGCTTCACAGCGCTTTCGACCCAGGGGGGAAATGGAATACTCTTTTAGGATATCCAATAAATGGTAGAACTCTAAGAACTTGAGGGAACGATCGTCCATAAAGCGTGAAAAAAGGAATTAGGTTACGTATCAAGAGGGGGAATTCATGGGGAAAGCCTTTCTTTCACCAATTGATTGATCAGTCTTCCGTCCGCTTTCCCTCCAATTTTTGGCATGACGGATTTCATCACTTTTCCTATGTCCTTTGGGGACGAAGCTTGAGTCTCTTGAATACTTTGGTCGATGATCTTTACAATCTCTTCCTGGCTGATGGGCTGGGGGAGAAAGGATTTCAGTATCTCTATCTCCTTCTTTTCCTTTTCCACCAGGTCCACACGTCCGCCCGCTTGGAATTGTTCAACAGACTCCTCACCCTTTCTCACCATGACTTGGATCACCTTGACGACGTCTTCGTCTTCCAATCTCTTTCGCAGTTCAATCTCCTTATTTTTTAAGGCCGAACGAATCATCCGGATGGTGGAAAGTCGCAGTTTATCGTTGGACTTCATCGCTTGTTTCATTTCCTCGACCAGTCTCTCTTCCAAATTCATCCTTTAAGCCCTCTCTATGATTTTTCTCATTCTTTTCATTGCCCTTTTCTTGGCAGCCAACGCTTTCTTCTTCCGTTTGATACTCGGCTTTTCGTAGTGCTCCCTTTTTCGAATCTCTGACAATATGCCCGTTTTTTCTACCTGTTTTTTAAAACGCCTGAGCGCATTTTCGAAAGATTCGTTTTCCTTTATTTTAATCCCTGGCATCCATCTTTCCCCTCCTTCCGTAAATTATTTTAAACTAGTAATTATATTATTTCACACAGTAAAGTCAAATATTTTTCGGCTTTTCTTGCCACGCCCCAGAAGGTCTGAAAGAATGCCGGTCTGTGCCTCGGCTCATAAGAATGGCCGTCTTATCGAAGCGTTAGGACTGCGGGTCATTCATGGTATAGGCAGCCTTCCTCTTCAGTTTACGCCTTCTGAGACATTACTTTTGCCCTTGACAAAAGACTTCTCGTCCATTAATGTTCCAACTTATATAATATTCTTCCTATTTCCTCCATGCTGCGAGTAGAATGAAAGACATTGAAAGAGAAAGAGCCATGATCAGGGCTGCTGCTGAAAAAACGGCCCAGAGGATTGTCCAACCCCGAGCGGCCAAGATCGACGCCGCCGGAGAATTTCCTTGGGACCTGGTAGAGGCCCTTGGCAAACAAGGTTACCTCTCCCTTCTCCTCCCTGAATCCTATGGGGGAACCGATGGAGACGTGACCTCCTTCTGCATTGTCGTCGAAGAGTTTGCAAAGGTTTGTGGTTCCTCCTCCCTCCTCATCCTGTCCCAGGGGCTCGGGACGTTGCCCATTCTATTAGGAGGGAATCCGTCCCAAAAAGATGTCTATTTCACGGAGATTTCCGAGAAGAACCGGCTCGCCGCCTTTGCGCTGAGAGAACCGGAAGGAGAGTTGGAACCCTCCTCTATCAAGACGATGGCCGAGAAAGAAGGGAACGGTTACCTGATCAACGGGCGCAAAGGCTTCGTGACCCATGGGGGTCTGGCCAAATTTTACTCCGTATTTGCAGCGACCCAACCAGAACGCGGAGCTGAAGGAATTTCTGTTTTCGTCGTGGAAGAGGGGACCCCCGGTCTACTTTTCGGAAAGAAAGAGGAGAAGATCGGGATGAGGGGTTCGGTAACGGCGGATGTGATCTTTGAAGACTGTCGGATACCTCAAGAAAATCGCCTCGGAGACGAAGGAGAAGGCTGGAAGATCGCGAGGGATACGATGACCATGTCGAGACCGGTCATCGGGGCGCAGGCCGTGGGCATTGCTCAGGGAGCCCTTGACTTCGCCGTACGTTATGCCAATGAGCGGACCCAATTCGGCAAACCCATCTCCTCCTTTCAAGCGATTCAATTCATGATCTCCGATATGGCCACTCACTTGGAAGCCGCTCGGGCCTTAGTGTATAAGGCCGCCTCTGAAATTGACGGAAAACGCAAGGACACAGAAAAACTCTCGGCCATCTCGAAATACTTCGCCTCCGAAATCGCCATGAAGGTGACCACGGATGCCGTCCAGATTCTCGGCGGTTACGGGTACATGAAAGAGTATCCTGTGGAACGGATGATGCGGGATGTCAAGGTCACCCAGATTTATGAAGAAGCCAATCAGATTCAGCGCTGGGTGGTAGCCCAAGAATTACTAAAAGGCTGACCCCTTTGAGGCCGACATGAGCGGCCCCTTTCGTCTTCCTCTCATTCCCATCTTCATCGTCTACACCCTTGGGATCTATGTCGGTCATTTCGACTTTCCTCTCCTTCCCCAAGGATGGATGTTCCTTCTCATACTGCTGTGCGTCTGGGCCCTCTCGCTCGTCACCAGAAGAGCCCGCATGGGCACTTGGACGGCCTTCTCCATTTTCTTCCTCCTCGGAATTTTTTCAATCCAACTTTATCTTCGTCCGCCACACTCGTCCTCCCACATCTCTCATTTCACGGGCCTGGACAGAATCTCCTTGGAGGGGATTATCGATCGTCCGCCAGAATATTCGCGGGGAAGAACCCAATTGCTCATTCGGTCGCAAAAGGTCATTCTGTCGAACCGCCACTTCCCCGCGGACGGCCTTCTCCTCATCTTCCTTAAAGAGGAAGAGCGCTCACCTCGAGTAGGGGATCGCCTTCGGCTTTCTTGCAGGCTTTATCCACCCCGTGGGTTTCACAACCCAGCTGGGTTTTCGTATGAACGCCACCTTGCCCTTGAACGGATCTACACCGTCGGATTTCTCTCCGAGAAAAAAGGATGGGTCAAGCTGGGTGAGGGATTTAAGAATCCTGTGATCTTGCGGGTGGAGCGCTGGCGGGATCGTATCCGGGATTTTTTAGATCGGGAAACGAATCCTCCGGCCTCGAGCATTTTCAAGGCCCTTGTCCTGGGTGAGCAGGGTGAGATTCCGGAAGAGATAAAAGAACGGTTCATCGTCACCGGGACAGCCCATCTCCTGGCTATTTCCGGGGATCAATTCGGAATCGTGGCTTTCCTTTCTTTCTCTCTGCTGATATGGATTTTAAAGCGATCCGAATTTCTCCTCCTCTCCATTCCCGTCAGAAAGTGGGCCGCCGGCCTGACGATCCCCTGCATCATCCTCTATGCCTTCATCGCGGGCGGAGGGATTTCGGTCGTCCGATCGGCCATCATGGTGATCACCTTCCTCGTTTCCATTTTGCTTAACCGGGAGAGAAACCTGCTGCACACCCTGACCCTGGCCGCCTTTCTCATCCTCCTCTTCTCGCCTCCTTCCCTTTTCGATGTCTCCTTCCAGCTTTCCTTCCTGGCTGTTCTGTCGATCCTCTACCTGGTGCCACGCATCCTTCAAGAGTTTAGGCAGGAGGGAATTTCCGCCCTTGTGAGAATCTCATGGAAGAAGAATATCGTGAGATATATCGCGCTCTCCCTTCTCGTCACAGCGGTGGCCATCATCGGGACTGCACCTTTTGTTGCCCTTCAATTCAACCGTTTCGCCCCCATCGGATTCTTCACGAACCTCTTCATCGTCCCTTGGGTGGGATTCCTGATCGTCCCTTTGAGTCTCTCCGCCTCCATTTTCTCTTTCGTCTTCACCCCCCTGGCCACGTTCCTGATCAACGTCAACAGTTTCGTCACCATGATGCTTCTTAGAGTATTGGCTTTCTTCAGCTCTCTTCCATTTGCCTCACTCTTCGTCTCAACGCCAACGCCTTTTGAAATCATCCTTTTCTACCTTCTCCTTTTCCTATCCGTACACGTTAAGAAACGAAAAGCGGCCCGATATCTTTTTTGGGGGATCTGCATCGTATCTGCTCTCGATTTGGCATTCTGGAACTTAAAAGATTCATTCCAGAAAGATCTCAAGCTGAGTTTTATAGATGTCGGTCAGGGAGATTCCATTCTGATTGAATTCCCGCAGGGGAAACGGATGCTCGTCGACGGAGGAGGCCTTTATGATGATCGTTTCGACACCGGAAAGAATGTCATCGCCCCCTTTCTATGGAACAAGAAGATACGGAGGATTCACACCCTCGTCCTCACCCACCCTGACCCGGACCATTTGAAAGGGTTAAACTTCATTGCCTCAGAGTTTTCCATTGGCCAATTCTGGGATAATGGTTCTCGGACAGAATCAGAGTCCTATCTCCAGTTGAGGGGAACTCTTAACGAGAAGAAAATCAGGATCCAGTCCCTTAATGAAGAAACGCTCCCTCAAACCATCAATGGGGTTGAGATTTCCGTCCTAAACCCGCCGATGCGGAGGGTAACGCAAAAGAGGACCCATAATCCTCGGGATGTGAACAACGCCTCCCTGGTCATGAAGCTTCGATTCAAAAATGTGTCTGTCCTTCTGACAGGGGATATTGGAAAAGAAGCAGAGGAGCGGATGCTGAGAAGAGATTATCCCCTCAGATCCGACATTATCAAGATTCCTCATCACGGAAGTGGCACTTCGAGCTCGGCGCTTTTTCTGGAGAGGGTGAAGCCAACCTATGCCATTCTCAGTGTGGGCGAAAGAAATATCGGAAGACTTCCCCATCCGGAAGCATTGAAGAGATACCGGCAATTGGGCGTAACCCTTTATCGAACCGATGTCCAGGGTGCCATCACCGTTGTTACAGACGGAGAAGCTATTCAAATAAAGACGTTTTCGAACGCCGGAAATAGAGACTGACTCTCCTCTTTTTTCAAAAAACCCTCAATTGACTGCCGCCTTCGTTAAATCTCAAGAGCTTAGTGATTACACCAAGTATTAGAGAAAGGGAGTGATGCTAATGAATAAAAAGAAGATTACGTTTTAAGGATTCATTCTGCTCATAGAGCTGATGTTGGCGGGTTGTGCAGTGTATGACCGTGGTTATCATGACTATCCCTATTCCTACTACGACCGCGATTACGGATATCCCTACTACGGTCACCCTCATGAGTTTGGCGAGCATCATGACGGGGGTTAACATCACCACGGTCGGGATTAACAGCCCTATCGCTTAACAGGGATATTCTCTCTACTGTGGGCTTAGCCTGTGGCTCGCTTCAGAGGCCTGAGAACAAAGAGGGATGAACCTTGCTCCGTGTTATTATCGGACGTACCGGTATACTACCGGCTGTTCAGACCCCTCAGGACCCTCCATGACCGACTGTTACTTTGGTTCCCTCAACAATGACAGGCACATTTCGAACGCCCTTGGAGTGCTTTAGCATTTCCTCCAGTTTTGCGCCGTCTGCTTGCACATCGTAATAGGTCGCATTCTTGCCGTGGGCTGACCTAGCCTTTTCCGTATGGGGTCACCCCGCCTTCCCGTAAATAATGACTTTTTCCTTCATCGTCTCTCCTTTCTTCTCCAGATTTCCTACACAACACATATCTAATTCCATATCTTTAGTCAAGTCTAAAACCCAAAAGAGTTGCTTGATTGACAAATTTGACATTTCTTGATAAATTTTTGATAAGATTAAGGATGCCGGGTGACGCAAGAAGCTAAACTCTTTGTGAAGAGGGGTCGGGAGGTAAGGGAACTTAGGAGGTGATATCATGCAAAAAAGAGTTTTGATAACCACATGTATAATCAGTTTCCTAATAATTCCTTTTTTAATTCATGCGGAGGTTTATAAGTGGATCGACGATAAAGGAACTATTCATTTTACCGATGATTATTCCAATATTCCGGAGAAGTACCTTCCCTTTCCCGAAGCTCAAGGGTCCCCGAAAGAGAGCTCCTCTCCAATCCCCGAGGAGAAATCAGCTCCTGTTCTTGCTCCGAAGCGCTCTGGCTCTCCGGAACTGGAAATGCCAAGATTGTTCAGCGGTTTGATTAGTGGAGTGGATGATTCCGCGAGATCGGTTGCTGTTACGGGCGATGGGGAGGAGATGGTTTTCACCGTTTCTGAGGATACAATCCTTAGAAACGATAGTGGAAAGAGCCTATCTTTTAGCGAGCTCAAAAATGACAGGCCGGTTACAATCGAATACATCGAAAAGGGCGGCGAACTTCAGGCACGCAGCGTTACAGTTAGCATTTTACAAGCGGGGGCGACAAATGCCGTCGAGGACAATCAAGCTCCCGGGCCTGGGCAATTGGAAAACCCTGGGAAGACTCAACAGGGTGTATGGGACGACCAACAGTCGCATCAAACATTTCCGGACGGAACCCCAACGAAACCGTCACAGTTTAAACTACCTAAGAAGTAATGGTTTGCTTTGGTTCTCAATAAATCCTCCTGCCGGCAAGCAGAAATAGGCCAATGAATGGATTGGTGGTTTTCAATTGTGGGGAAAATTGAGAAAACAGTGATTCAGTTCGTTGACGGCAGTAGAGGAATCTTTAGAGCATCTTCAGGAATCTCCCCTGTTAAGGATTTCAGAAATGTAACAATTTCTTCAACCCGAGACTTGTCAAGGTCTTTTCCCAGCTGAATTTTACCCATGATCCGGACAGCGTCGTATAAGTGATCGACAGATCCGTCATGAAAGTAGGGGGATGTCATTTCAACGTTTCTAAGTATGGGGACTTTGAATACATACTTGTCGCTCTCATTCTTTGTAACCACATATCTTCCTTCATCAATTTCTTTGCTCCTGGTATACTGCCAGTAGGGTTCGAATACACCAAACTTTTGGTACATTTGTCCGCCGACGTATGCGCTTGAATGGCAGGTCATACAATCTGTTTCGACGAAGGTTTTAAGCCCTCTTTTTTGATTGTCCGAGAGAGCGGTCAGTTCCCCTTTTACAAAGGCGTCGAAACGAGATGGAGTGACAAGTGTTCTTTCAAAGGCTCCCACTGCCTTCGCAAAATTATCCACCGTGACCGGATCTTTGTCCTGTGGAAACGCTTCCTTAAACAGGGGGCCATACCCCTTGATCTCCTTCAATCTCTTTTCCACCGCTTCGTAAGACGGCATTCCAAAAGAGGGAGGACCGATCACCGCTTGTTTTGCCTGGTCTTCCACATCTACTCTGTTTCCTATCCAGTGCTCAGAAATCTGGCCTGCCGCGTTGAAAATGGTGGGGGCGTTTCTCGGGTTGACTTTGCAGTTATTCCCTATTGACTTTCGTAGCCCGTCCGCCGCGTACAAACCGATTGGATGGCATCGGGAACAGCTCACGGTTCCGTCTACAGAAATCCGTGTCTCGTAGAAAAACATCTTCCCCAATTTGACCTTTTGACGACTGATCGGATTTTTCTCGGATACCATCGCCTGCGGTAAGGGCCCGAAAATTTTGTTGGCCTGTTTTAACAAGATTTCATCTTCATCGCTGCCAAAGGAGACGCCAGCAAGAAACAGGATTGAAATGATGATGATCGTGCTTATCTTAAACATGATAACCTCCTTTCTTTGCTTCCAAATAACAGACACAGCTTGGCCCTTTCATTCGCCTATTCCTGCCGCAACAAAAAAGGATTCAAAGCCTTCGGTTCGGTGTGAATATTCGTTCTCTTCCCCAATCCCCCCGTCCAGTAAAGGCCTAAGTAACCTATTGTATGTCTCCCGCCCGCAAAAGTGCGGCCCCCAGAAAAGAGGAGTTGGAAGTTCGGTGTAATTTTGAAGAAGCCACCAAGATTGAGTAGCGCGAAGGAACGGATTTCATCGCTGCTCTTCCCCTGGGCAAAAATCTCTCCGCCCAGGGTCAGCCGCTGGCTTAAGTCGCGTTGAAGGAGCCAACCTCCAAACCAGTAGTTTTGCTGCCTAGGGGCAGGGTTGATGACATAGCCGACTCCGCCGTAAGTGGTCCATGATCCCCAGCTCTTCTGCAGCCACAGCGGCAGTCTCCACCATGCCTGGCCATTCCCCAAGCCACGGCCAGCGTCCCCAGTTGGGATCTCGATCATCGGAAAGATACCAACCATTGGCCAATGGTCTGTTTCTTGAATAAATCGGTATTTTACGCCAAATTCAATATCCCCTAATCCATAAGCGCTGGGAGCGTCTGCGGGAGAGGCATAAGCCATGGGTATGATTAAGTGCAGTTGCAGGTTGGGGAGGGCCCCCACGTTGAATTCTAACGCCGGTCCCATAACGTCGGTCTGCTTACGCATCGCATCGACGGTAGAAAAGAGGTACGCTTCCCAGTGTTTGAAATCCACTGGCTCCGGATCATCGGTTAGAAAAGGAGGCCCTGCGAATGAAGTTCCTGCTGGGGCCGTGACCAGGCAGAGAAGGAAACTGCCGAGGAGTAACGCCCGGAGACTGCACATATCGCCCGTTTCATGCAACAATAGAGATTCAGGGAATAAAGTTACTGGAATAACATGAATAGATAAATAGGGTGAATTTTGTATTTTCTAGTAAATTGTTGTGTATATTAGGAGCGACGTTTACGAAGGATGTTCCTTGATTTAACCCTTCCACTTCTTTTAAGATGCGAATGATGAAAGGATTTTTTAATCAACTTCTCCGTATCCATCTCTCCAAGAAAAAGTCGACGGTCGAACCCATTCCCGAAACCATTCTTCGAACCTATCTGGGCGGAAAGGGTTTAGGGTCCTACCTTCTCCTTAAAGAAAATCCACCCCGTGTCGATCCCTTTTCGCCTGAAAATCGTCTCATCATCACCTTAGGCCCTCTGGCGGATACTTCTTTCTACGGGTCCAGCCGTTACGCCGTCTTTACCAAATCTCCTCAGACAGGAATCTATTCTGAATCCTATTCCGGAGGAAAGATTACCCTCTCCCTCAGCCGAACTGGATATGATGCCATCGTGATTGAAGGAAAATCGAGTCGCCCCATCTTTCTCGACATCAGCGATCAAGAAGTCGTTTTCCACTCCGCCTCAAGCCTGTGGGGAAAAGTGACCTACGAGGCAGAGGAGGCTATTCTCAAGAGGGTTGGCAAAGATTCCCGGGCTTTGGTCATTGGCCCGGCGGGTGAGAATTTGGTCAAATTTGCGGTGATCGAGAGTGAACACGGGCGTTCTCTTGGAAGAGCAGGAATCGGAGCGGTGATGGGATCAAAGAGGCTCAAAGGAATCGCCTTCCACGGAAAGAGGCGGCGGGAGATCGCTGATCCCACTTCTCTGAAAAGATTGTCTCAGGAGTTTAAAGAGCGCGTCAAAGACAATCAGATCGTCTACATGTATAGAAGATATGGAACTCCCATGCTCGTTTCCATCATGAACACCATTGGCGCCTTCCCTACGCAATACTGGTCCAAGGGGACATTGGAGGGCTGGGAAGGGATCAGCGCGGAAAGCCTGATGGAACGCTGTCAGGTCAGCTCGATCGCCTGCCCCCATTGCTTCATGGCCTGTGGAAAAATCTCTAAAGTGAAACAGGGCAGGCACGAAGGCCTTCGCATCATGGGACCGGAATATGAAACCATCTATGCCTTTGGCGGACTTTGCATGGTGAAATCCATCGAGGAGATCATCTACCTCAATGATCTGTGCGACCGTCTGGGAATGGATACGATTACGGCGGGGAATTTGGCAGCATTTGCCATCGAGGCGGCAAAGAGAAAAAAGATTAAAGAAAATCTCCGCTATGGAGACGTGGACGGAATTGCCGAGATCTTAACCAAGATTGCTTACAGAAAGGGAGTGGGCCGCATCTTGTCAGAGGGAGTCCGCCACGTCGCAAAGGTTTGGGGGATGGAAGAGACGGCGATCCATGTGAAAGGCCTGGAGCCTGCGGGCTTTGATCCGAGGGTGCTGAAGGGAATGGGACTTGCTTATGCCACGTCGGATCGAGGGGCCTGCCACCTTAGGGCTACCTTTTATAAGTCTGAACTTTCCGGCCAGATTGATCCCGATCAAATAAAGGGGAAGGCGAAGCTCTTTATCGATTATGAGGACAAGATGACCCTTTTCGATGCCCTCATCCTCTGCCGTTTTTATCGGGATCTAATCACCTGGGAAGATCTTCAAGAGATTATTAAATCTGCTTGTAACCTTTCCCTCAAGAAGAAAGAACTGAAAGCCATGGCCTCCGGGATCATCAATCTCGCCCGAGGTTTCAATCAGAGAGAAGGGGTGACCCCAAAAGAGGACAAATTGCCTCGCCGTTTCTTTCGAGAGGTCCTTCAAGAAACGGGGAAGACCATCCAGCCCCAGGACATGGAGGTCATGCTAAAGGAATATTACGCATTGAGAAGATGGGATCGGTAGACCCAAATCTCGACTTAGAAAAACTGTCTCTGCGAGTGAAACGAAGCAGTCTCGCTTACTTCAGAGGGATTGCCACGCCTGCGTGCCGAGACTCTTGCTTGCCCGATGCTTTGACGGAGCACTTCGGCGTGCAGGCACGCACCTTTCAGGTGCTCTCAATGACATTTTGGGGAATAGGTTTCCCTTCCTATTGGAATTTGGGATAGACAAAATCCTTTACTCTTGATGCTTGAGAATGATAGACTCCATAAAAATTAGGATCAGCTTATGCATCTGACGAGTTTGAAGGCTAAGATTCTTCTCAGCGTCATCATCGCGGTGGTGGTGATCGAAGGCATCTTTCTCTATCTCAATATCAGATCCCTTTCTCAGCAGATGATCGAAAAGACCGAGGAAGAGGCCTTCAACCTGAGCGAGACCATCCGTTTGAGCATCCGTAATGCGATGATCATGGACCGACGAGACGAATATCAAAGGATCATCGATGATGTCGCCCAGCGAAAGGGAATTAGCGAGGTCAGAATTTTTAACAAACAGGGTGAGATCACGGTCTCTTCTGACCGTAGCAAGGTAGGGACCGTCGTCGACAAGAAAGCCGAGGCCTGTTTTGGATGCCATCGAGAGGGGGAGGCAAAGGTCCTTCTTCCCTCGGACAGTAAGACGCGCGTCTATCATACGGAAAGGGGAAGCCTTCTGGGACTGATTAACCCGATCTATAATGAGTCTTCGTGTTACCCCTGCCATCCCAAGACTACGAATGTCCTGGGCGTCCTGGACACGACGATCAGCCTTGAAGCTTTTCAAAAGGAAAAAGCCCAGATTTACGAACGGATGCTCATCTCCGGGGTCATCAGCGTCATCATCCTGAGTTTGCTGTTGAGTCTGTTGCTCACTCGGTTTGTGAACCGGCCCATCCGCAGACTCTTGGCTGCCACCAAGACAGCCGCCCATGGAAACCTGGAGGCCGTATCCATCCGGTCCCATGATGAGCTTGGTGAACTCTCCGAATCTTTTAACAATATGATTTCGGAGTTGAAACGGTCCCGTGATGCCATCGAAGAATGGACTCAAACCCTTGAGCATCGAGTTCAAGAAAGAACTCAGGAACTCCAACAGGTCCAAGATCAACTCATTCGTGCGGGTAAAATGGCCGCTCTGGGCGAACTGGCAGCCGGGGTCGCTCATGAGATCAATAACCCGCTCACCGGAGTCCTCACCTTCAGCTCTCTGATGCTTAAGAAGGTCGACGAAAGCCACCCCTGGAAAAGGGACTTAGAGAACATCGTCCAACAGACGACCCGATGCCGGAATATTGTAAGAGGCCTATTGGACTTCGCTCGTCAAAGAAAACCCGACAAGAAAGAGTGGGATGTTCACACCCTCATCGACCGAACGGTCACCCTTGTTGAAAATCAGGCTCGCTTCCAAAATATCAAAATTGTCAAAGAATTTAAAACCAGTATTCCGATGCTTTTTCTGGACGGAGATCAAATTCAGCAGGTGTTTATGAACATCATCATCAACGCTGCCGATGCCATGGCAGGGAATGGAGGGACCCTTACCATCAAGACAAACCTGAAAGACGGAATGGCAGAGGTCTCTTTCGCCGATTCAGGGTGTGGCATTGCGAAAGAACACCTCTCCAAACTTTTCGACCCTTTCTTTACCACAAAGGAAACCGGCAAAGGGACGGGGTTGGGGCTGGCGATCAGCTACGGAATTATCCAAAGTCACGGCGGAGATATTGAAGTGGAAAGCCGGTTGGGAA
Source organism: Syntrophaceae bacterium UBA1163 (assembly GCA_002311635.1). Taxonomy (GTDB): domain Bacteria; phylum Desulfobacterota; class BSN033; order BSN033; family UBA1163; genus UBA1163. Next base: position 64,379 of record DBZJ01000030.1, on the reverse strand, counting down.
AGGGATCCACCTTCCGGATCAAACTCCCTATAGAAAAACAGAATGGGGATTCGGAGAGATCAGGAGAAGAACGGCCAGCAAAGTAGAAAAACTGGGCCGCCTCGTTTAGCTTAGGTCGATTTTATAGCTATCCTCCTTATCGTAGGCTTGAGGACTGTATTCGATAACAAACGTGTCTTCCAACCCGTAGAAGAGGTGACCGCAATAGGGGTTGACTCTTATCTTATCTCCTTTTTGAAGAACCTTTTCTTCCCTCTCAAGAGTGTCCATATCGAGGAACGACGCCTTTATCTTTCCTCGAAAGACATAGAAGACTTCTTCCTTCTTCTCATGGTAATGGTTGCCCCTTGAGAACCCCTTCCTGATCTCGAAAGCAGCTAAATGGTGCATCGCTTCCTGATAGGCAACCTGAACGAACTCGCCTCTTTCCTCCTTCCATCTTTTGGCTCCCGGGATCTCTTTTGTGTTGGGCAGTCTTTCAACGGTCACTTTATTCATGGTCCCCTCGCGTCTCGTCTAATTCAATTCACCTGAAGACCACATCCACCCTCTATCCCTTTTCCGTTAAGATTCCATACCGATCATTCATCTTCCCTGGGTTTCGATTCTTCGGGAACGATGCTGAGGCTCAATTTCTCCGTGTGCCGTAGGACGGTCAGTGTCGTTTTCACTCCCACTCTCTCTTCCGTTAACATCCTGTGTAGATCGTCGATGCCGGTAACTGGCTGGTTATCAAAACCGACAATTATGTCCCCTTCGGAAAGGCCGGCTCTCTGTGCCGGGCTATTCTCTTCTATGGATACCACCAGGATGCCGCTTTCAACGGGCAAGCGATAGAACCGCACAACGCGGCGGAGCAGCGGGACATTCTGGCCTCCGAGCCCGATATAGCTTCGCCTGATTTTACCCTCTTTAATGAGTCTCCCCGCGACAAATTTGGCTGTATTAATCCCGATGGCAAAGCAGATCCCTTGCGCCGCAAGTATCATGGCGGTATTGACGCCGACGACATCTCCGTGAGACGTGACAAGTGGTCCTCCGGAATTTCCCGGATTCAGGGCGGCGTCGGTCTGGATGATGTTGTCTATGAGACGGCCGGAGATGGACCTAAGAGAGCGTCCCAGTGCACTGACGACTCCGGAGGTCACGGTGCATTGGAAGCCGTAAGGGTTGCCAATAGCAATGACCAATTGTCCCACCCGAATTTTCTCGGAGTCACCTAAGGTTGTGGCCAGGAAATTTGACCCATTGATCCTGACCACCGCCAGATCTGTATCTGGGTCCTCCCCTACCAGATCCCCCTCAAACCGGCGTCCATCCGGTAATGTCACTGCAATCTTATCAGCGTGATGAACGACGTGACTATTGGTTAGGATGAAACCATCCGGCGTAAAAATAAAACCTGACCCCGTACCCCGCAACTCTTCGGGCAGGCGGTAACGAGTGCCCTGTTTCCCCCGCGAATTCGTCCGGACATCAAGGTTCACGACCGATGGACTCACCTTCTCCGCAGCATTGATGACTGCCCGCGAATAGGCGTCCAGAAGATCATCATCCGGGGGGTGGACGACATCAAGACTTCGAGCCTCTCCTCCCCTGACTGAATCATTTGACAATAATCGAAGGATCTTTTTGGCCATTCCCGCATCTCCTCTTTTGAACTTCCTCAATTTCCCGTTCAGCCATTAATCTAATCATTCGAAGCCATTTTTTCAAACAGATCCCCCCTTCATGGAGAAGTCCGAAAATTAGACGTTGAGTCGATCCAATCCCTTTCCGCCAGGGGAAGGGAGGGGAGGGGAGGGATAAGACAACTTATTGAATATGTATCTATTTTCAATTATGATGCGTTATATAAAGAGGGAATATTATGAAAAAATATACTGACAAGCACGCCCATTCTGGAATTGATACCGTTCTTCCAAAACTCGAATGTTTCAAAAATCAGTTTAAGAACTATGAGATCACGGTTTCCATTCCAGAATTTACCTCTGTCTGCCCTCGGACAGGGCTGCCCGATTTTGGAACAATCACGATCCGCTATATTCCTGACAAACGGTGCATGGAATTGAAATCCTTGAAGATGTACATTCACGCCTACAGGAACTTAGGGATTTTTTATGAAAATGCAGTGAACCGGATCCTCAGGGATTTCGTTAGAGCCTCCAAACCCATTCAAGCAGTTGTCACGGGTGAATTTAACGCCCGGGGAGGGATGAAGAGTGTTGTCGAAGCCTCCTACCCTCCGAAGACCCGCTTGAAGAAAAGTTGACTTAACAGTTGTATAAGAAACGTCAATGATGAAGTTTTGTAAGCGCACTCACGTGCCGATTTAATCCAACGTTAAGGCAAATGACGACAGGAGCTAAGAAGGTTCTTTTTCTCTGCACAGGAAACTCCGTCCGGAGTCAGATGGCTGAGGGTTTGTTAAATACCCTCGGCTCTGGAAAGTGGAAGGCTCAGAGCGGAGGGATCATCTCAGCCTATATCCATCCCCTGGCCATCCAAGTAATGCAAGAAATAGGAATTGATATCTCCGAGAAGACCTCCAAATCCATGGATCAATTTATCAACCAAAGATTTGATTACGTGATCACGCTTTGTGATGATGCGGCCAAATTCTGCTCAAACTTCGGGTTCCGAGGCAAGAAACTCCATTGGCCTTTTGAAGACCCTGCGGCTGCCATAGGAACCACTGAAGAAAGATTAGCGGTATTTCGAAGGATCAGAGACGGGATCAAAAAAAAGATCGAGGCATTCCTAAAGCCTGAATCTTCAGAACCGATCGATCCGATTGCTTCATTTCAATTTTAAGCTGGCCTTTCTTGTCAGCCTTTCCCAGGTCCTCTCCACATTTTCTTGAATCACTTCAATTTCCAAATCGGTTAGGTGGCTGAAGCGGCCCTGGAGCCTCAAATATTCTTTTACGGGAACGACATGAGGTTCTTCTCGAATCGTGTAGGATATCCCATTCTCGATCTCATAAAGAGGGAAGACCCTTGACCGGACCGCAAGCCTTGAAACCTTGATGGTGATCTCTGAAGGGATTCTCCAGCCCGGAGAGCAGGGAGATAGGAGATGGATGAATCGGGTTCCCCGGATACTCCTCGCCTTTTCCACTTTTCTTAACAAATCTTCCGGATACGCAATCGTAGCTGTTGCTGCATAAGGGATCTGATGATCGGCCATGATGGCCATGATGTCTTTCTTGGGATTTTCTTTGGGCTTTGTGACCGGAGTGGTTGTCGTCCAAGCGAACAGGGGTGTGGCAGAGCTCCGTTGTGTGCCCGTATTCATGTAACCCTCATTGTCGTTACAGATATAAATGAAGTCTTCATTCCGCTCGGCTGCACCCGACAAGGCCTGGAGCCCAATATCGAAGGTCGCTCCGTCTCCTGCCCAAACCGCAACCACTGTCTCGTGATCACCCCGAATATCTAACGCAGCTCTAACACCTGAGGCAGTCGCTCCACCCGTGACAAAACCGGCATGAACCACTGGAATTCGGATACTTGAGTAAGGCCAAAATCCCGGGATGATCGACCAGCAAGAGGCAGGAAAGATCATGACGGTTTTCTCCCCGAGAGCCTTGAGGGTAAGCCTCATACTGACCGCTGCGCCGCATCCAGCACAGGCGAGATGGCCGTGACCGAGATTCTCTGAAAGAGGTATTTCCATTTTTTTCATCTAAGCTCCCTGCCTTATTGTTCTGTTTATCACTGCCTACTGCCTACTGCTGGCTGTTCACTATTCATTTCTTAAGCCCCAACCATAAAATCTCTTCTTCAGGTTGGGGATGGTCCACGGTGTATTGGATCGCCTCTTCGATGAGTTCCGGAGTAATATCCCTTCCACCCAATCCTGAAACGAATCCAAAGATCTGAGGCCTCTTCTCTCTCGAATAGAGGGAGGCTCTCAATTCTTGCGCAAAGATGCCTCCTACGCCAGCAGAAAGATTTCTATCAATAATCGCTACCTTCTTGGCTCCTTTGATTTCCTTACAAATTTCTTCAACCGGGAAGGGCCGAAATCGCTTAATCTTTAATCCGCAAACGTCGTATCCTTTTCTATTCAGCTTCTCGACAACGATCCTTGAGGTGCCAGTGACCGTGCCAGAGGTCATCAGGAGAATGTCTGCCTCCTCTTTTCCATATCTTTCTATCGCACCATAACCTCGATTGAACCGGGATCTGAATTCATCGTTCACCTTTTTGGCGATCTCCGGGACCTGCTCCATCGCTTTTTGAATTTTGTATCGAAACTCTAAAAAATGATCGGGTGTGGCGATCGTTGAAAAGGCCATGGGTTCCTGAGTATCGATGGTATACTCAGGACAGTAGGGCGGCAAGAATGCATCCACCTCCTCTGCGGTGGGAATCTCTACAGGCTCAGAAGTATGGGAGAGGACATAGGCATCGAGGACAACCATTACAGGAAGCTTGACGGATTCTGCAATGCGATAAGCCTGGAGGACGGTGTCGAGGACTTCCTGATTATGTTCGCAATAGAGTTGAACCCATCCGGTATCCCGTTGAGAAAGGGAGTCACTCTGATCACTCCAGATATTCCACGGCGGGGCAATGGCCCGATTGACATTTACCAACACAATGGGAAGGCGAGCCCCGGAGGCCCAATGGAGCATTTCATGCATATAGGCCAATCCATGAGAGGAGGTCGCCGTAAAGCATCTCACTCCTCCCGTGGAAGCTCCAATCAGAGCTGCCATGGCAGAATGCTCCGACTCCACCTTCAAGAAGACGGTCTTCATGCGACCGCTTGCCGTGAGCTCTGATAGTTCTTCAACGATTGTTGTCTGCGGGGTGATGGGATAGGCGGAGATGACGTCCACACGGCTCAGGATCACCCCATAGGCCACCGCCTGATTTCCCGTGATGACCTTTTTCATCTCGCCTCCTCTTTTAAAGAAATAACTCCTCGGGGACATTCGGAAAAGCAGATTCCACAACCCTTACAAAAATCGTAATCCACCTGATGGGAGAGAACTTCTCCTATTTTGATGATGGAGGCATCAGGGCAGAAAACATAACAGTTCTCGCATCCAACACACGTCCCGCAGCTGAAACATCTTTCCGCCTCTTCCATGGCAATGCCCTCTGTGAAGCCGGAAGTTATTTCTCTAAATCCTTTGATCCTTTTTTTGATTAAGTCTTTGGTTTCCCTTTGCCTTCTTGAAGGCTCGAAGTAATCCGTATTCAATTCGTCAAAGGTGACCACATGAGGATTCATCAGCCTCTCCTGCGGATGGAGATATCTAAACATTGAGATCGAAGGACCTTCTCCTGTAAGAATTTGACGGAGTGCCTCTTCTGAGTCTTTGCCGTTCAAATAACAATCAATAGCCAGGGCCACCTTTTTGCCCGAACCAATGGCATGGGCAACGGTTCGTTGGTTTGAAGTGAGGTCTCCTCCGGCAAAGATCCCTCTGGCCCCTGTGTTTCCATCTCTCTGTGTGAGAACAATTCCCTCTCTCTTCTCCAATCCCTTTGGAAGAAAGAAGAGCTCAACCTCCTCCCCTGCTGCAATGATCACATTGTCTGCTTCGAAGAAAAAATTGGAGCCTGGAATGGGGACAGGTTTTCTCCGACCACTTTCATCCTTTTCTCCCAACTCCATTCGCAGGCACTCCAGACGGTGAAGGCTATCTTTTTGTTGGATGCGGATGGGATTGACAAGATATCTTATCTTTACCCCTTCTTCAAGGGCTTCCACCATCTCTTCTCCAAACGCAGGCATCTCCTCCTTTGAACGGCGGTAAAGAATGGTTGCTTTCTTTCCCAATCGGACGACAGACCGTGCCACATCAATGGCCGTATTTCCTCCGCCGACAATAGCAATCTTATCGCCTAACGTTACTTTCCTGCCGAGGTTAATCTTTTTCAAGAGATCAAGACCGCTGAAGACCCCCCTTCCTTTCCCGCCGGGGACATGAAGGTCTCTGCCTCGATGGGCGCCTGTAGCAATGAAGATGGCTTGATAATTCTTTAAACCGTCTAAATTTAAACCTTCACCAAATGGAATTCCTGTTCGAATCTCTACCCCTAATTCAGCAATATTTGAGATCTCCCTATCCAACACATCCTTGGGCAATCGATAGGACGGAATTCCTGTCCTTAACATGCCCCCTGCCAAGGAAGAGGACTCAAAGACAGTAACATCGTAATCAAGCTTCGCCAGGTGATAGGCACAACTCATCCCGGCAGGCCCGGATCCAATTACGGCAATCTTGTTCTTCCTTGCACCCGGCCCCTTTCTTATCTTCTTGTTCAGATTTGAAGCGAAATCCGAGACAAACCTCTCCAGGGCATGGATGGCAATCGGTTCATCGTATTCCCGGCGATTACATTTCGACTCGCAGGGATGAAAACAGACCCTGCCACAGACTCCCGGAAAAGGATTCTCTTCCCGAATTAGATTCCAGGCCCCTTCAAAATCTTCCTCCGTTATCTTCTGTATGAATCCGACGATATCATTCCCCACTGGACAAGCGGCGCTGCAAGGCGATGTCTTATCTTCATAAAAAGGACGCTGTGCCCTCCATGCCCCTGTTTTATTCCAATCCATGTGTCCTAAGGAAACGGAAATCATCGGCATTTGAGAAGCACCTTTGAAAACGAACTGTTTCGTCATCTCGACCGTCCTATCCATTTCGCAAAAGGCATAGATTGGTTAGCATAGCGACTAAAATTCCAAATCACAAATTCCAAATCCCAGATAAGCTCCAAATTCCAATTTCAAATGACTGAAACGATTTCGTTTCGAATTTGGATGATTGGTATTTATTTGGGATTTGGTGCTTGGAATTTGGTGTTTCCATATGCCTACACGTGTCTGTTTATCTTAAAATCTTACCTCTTGAAAGGCTTCCCTCGCAGCTTTTGCGTTCTCGTCTTTCTTCCCTGAAAGCTCTTCACGAATGGCCAAAGCAATGGAGTCGATTCCTACAAGACCCGTCACCTTCGAAAAGGCTCCCAGGATGGCCGTATTGATAATCGGACTCGTTCGGGAACCTAAGCCATTCCGGACAGCAATGGACGTGGCATCGACAGTAGCCCTTCGAAAACCTTTCAGATCACTAAATGCCTCAGGGAGTTGGTGTGAATTGATGAGGATCCATCCGTTCTGTTTCAGGCCTGCTGTTACATCTACTGCTCCAATCAGCGTTGGATCAAGAACAACAATATGATCCGGTTCATAAATATTGACCCGCAGATGAATGGGTTGCCGGTCCACCCTCAAGAAAGCCATGACCGGCGCGCCTCGTCTTTCCACGCCAAAGGCGGGAAAGGATTGGACGTAGAGAGTCTCGTGGAAGAAAGCAACCGCAAGTACTTTGGATGCCACTACAGCCCCCTGGCCGCCTCTTCCATGAAATCGAATCTCAATCATTCCCTTCAACCAACGTGTCCGTGTCCGTGATCCGTGTCCGTAACTTAAATTTCGAACGAAAATTTGCAGACGGATTATAAAATTTATCTCAACATATTATCAGAGGGTACTGAACACACACCTTTTTGTCACCCTGAACTTGGTTCAGGGTCTCTTGTATGATTCGACGAGATGCTGAAATGAATTCAGCATGACGATTTGGGTTACTTGTTCCTTTTTCAGGAGCTTATCAAAAGTCAACTTTCCGCGTTTGCCCTTTCAAGGGTTTGAGATGACACGTCTCGTTCATCAGCGATAGAATGTATTTTCCTTTCCTGTATTGAATCAGGTTAATGGCCGTCGTATCCTGAGTGATCTGCCAGAAATGGGAATTGTCCAGACTAAGGATGGCACAAATCAGAACTTTGCAAATGACCCGATGAGAAACGAGGACAAGGGTTTTTTCAGGATGCTTTCGGATCACCTCTTCCAAAGCAGCCATCGCTCTCACTCTGACATCGTCTAAACTTTCTCCACCTGGAAGTCTAACCAGATGGGGTTTTTCCACCCATTGGCGATAGGTCTTGCTGTCTTTTTCCCGAATCTCTTGATGCGGACGTCCCTCCCACTTTCCAAAGCTCATATCGATGATTCCTGGAAGGGGTTGAACCTTCAGGTCGTTAAATTGGGCAATCTTCCGGGCTGTCTCCCAAGCTCTTGAGAGAGTGCTTGAGTAAATCGCATGGATCTTTATCTCCCTAAAATATTCCCCCACGAGCTCTGCTTGTTTCAGACCGGTCTCATCGAGGGGAACATCCGTTCTTCCGCGAAAGATCTCCTCCTTATTCCACGCAGTTTGTCCATGACGGACAAGGTAGATGGAAGTCATACGACCGGATTATTACCCATATAGGAGAAATTCTCAAAGGAAAGTTCTTACCAGATTACGATAATGTTCAAATGCTCGATATCAGATAGGTGATTATGACTGAGTATGGGAAAATATCTATAAGATCCGGAGCCCAGGTTATCCCGTGTGCCCAGAATTTTTCAAAACCCTCCGCAAAACTAAGGGAAGATGAATAAGAAGTACTTCACACTTTCAAAAAGTTATAAAAATGTGTATTATTTACCGTAATTGATGATGACCGCCTAATCCAAGGAGCTGAACAATTGGATAAAAATGACTAGGAAGGGACAATACGAAATTAGGTGGGAAATGTTTTGAGAAAAAGAGGTATGAAGTTAAGAATAAATCTTAGCAAAGTATGTGACTGGAAAAAACCTAGAAAGATTTCCGCACTCTTGTTTGTGCTACTAATTATTTTTCTATTCTGTTGGTCAATAAACAAAGATTCTCGGCTCAAAGAAGGGCAAATGCTTCTTCGAGGGTTTCCAACAGGGATTCATTATGCAATTCAACTGAAATCTTTCAATCCAGAAGATCAAAAATTTAATTGCACTTTAAGCATTACTAAAGGGGTATTGGCCCCAAAAATGTATTTGAAAAATTATTTACATTATGGCCCTCTGGTTTACGACGATTTGAGTGTTCCTTATGCTATTGGTATTCCTATTATCTCCCAAAAGTTTGTCGCCCAATTGGGACCCTTTAAGACGGCCATCCCCCCGCCCAAAGAGATTACCATACAGGCTATTGGGAACCCTGAGATTTACCCGTTTGACAAATACTTCATTATGGGTGCTATTAAGTGCCCTGCCTATTTTATACAAGGAGACGTGAAAAAATATTTAGAGACTGAGGACTATGGAGAATCAGTCGGTATAATTAATTCTATAAATGGGTTGTTTATTAGATCAGCAACAAAGAGAGAGCTCGATCAAATTAAAGCAGCCTTTAACTGGACGAAACGGTTACTTCCTCAAGTTGACGATAAAGATTTGAGACAGATAAATAACCGAAAGGACTTGTTTGCCCTAATGATAGTAAGGCCCTACTACATACGGTTTATGACAGTTGTTCTTGGGGCCTTTGCTTTGGCTATAGCATTTTACATTGGCTTCAAACAGCCTCTCAAGAGTATAGCAATTTCGATGCCTGGGTTTGTCATTGCTGTCTGGGGGATTCGAAGTATTCTTTTGAGCGATACAAAGACATTTTTAGCCTATTTTGACTATGTAGCTCTGTTTCTATACCTAATAATATTTGTAGGCATTACATGTAGGTTAATATCTGGGGGGAAGCGGAGCGGCTAAATTAAACAACGGTAGCTACTGTTGCGCGACGACGCACAACGTTATCCTCTTCTTCGACCGGTAATCATCAACTTAGGACCTATATTAATTTCAACATTTGCAGGTGCAATGTCTACGGCGGAATTGAATCAGGGATCCTCTTTTGAATTACTGGTTCGCAACGCTCCAATCGTAAAGATTTGATCCCAATTTTCTCAATATAACCTATGGAAAAAATTGTGTCTTCAACAACCAACTTTGATGTAAAACGATTCGACAGGTGGGCAGCAACCTACGATCAATCGATCTTACAGAGATTGTATTTTGGACCGGTTCACTCGAAAATGCTTGATCTTCTTGTGCGTGAAGGACCAAAAGATGCGCTGAGCTGTATTATTGATGTTGGCTGCGGAACGGGTCGCCTCTTACGAGCCGCCTCTGCCTGTTGGCCAGAGGCGCAGTTACTTGGCGTCGATCCTGCCGAAAAGATGGTTGCAGAAGCCACTCGGCTTAATCCAAATGCCATTTTTAGACTTGCACCGGCTGAGTCACTTCCATTTCCTGGCCAAACCGCCGATATTGTTTTAAGCAGCTTATCGTTCCATCATTGGGCCAACCAGAAGAAAGGCCTTCAAGAGATTGTCAGGGTACTTCGTCCCGGAGGATTTTTCTGTTTGGCGGATCATAATCTGATATTGCTTGCCAGACTATTTGGTGAGAGGGTCAAGAGCCGTGAGGAGATTCGAGCGCTAATGATAAGTGCCGGTCTCACCGTTCGGCAGCAGCAAAGGTTGGGAATGCGATTCGTTCTTATCACTTTAGCTCAAAAATGATCGCCCAGTGAAGAGGTTGATTATCCTAAAAATCCGGATCGTTTGTATCGGAGATAATGTTCCGCGATGAAATTCAATGGTTTCTTCACCGTTTGACCTATCATGTTAAGAAAGTTTAATCCAATTTTAATGCTTCTGTAATATTCTTCTGATAAGTTATTTAGCCAGGGATTCCTTTCATTCTACTTAATCAACCTGATTAGCCAAGCATAACCATCGGGAATTTTAAGATTAAGATGAAGAGCAGATTTAAAAGGATACAAATTCTTCCGGTTATAGCAATTTCTCTCTTTATTCTGGCACTTCCCGCTTATCTTCATTGCACCTGGCCGTTACAAACAAAATTCGTTTCTTCTGATCTCAGCTTTGAGAATCCGGATCAAAAAGAGGGGCTGCTTGATAATGAGAAGGAATTGAAGGGATATGGAGCAAGTGCCTTGTTCATTATGTTCCTCTTGGGTGGCATTCGCTTCGAGCACTCCTCCTATTTGTTTTCCCAAGTGCTTTCTCTCCGTCAAAGAATCGTCGTTCTTCGTTGTTGAGAAGACACATTTGTCCCAATTCCTCATTAACTTTCATCGATTGCAATTTGGTCATCGGGCAGCGGCTCAGATAGCCCACACAAAGGGCGTTGATTTCAGAATCAACCGCTCCTTAGCGGAGATAAGGAGAAAGTCATGCTGATTTATGTTTGGAATCTGTCCCCCGTTGTATCAGAGGATCTTTTTCGCCAGACTTTCGAAGTTTTCGGTCAGGTGAGCTTTGCCATAATCTCGTCAACAAACCTGAAGGACACAGAGAATGGTCAGTTACGAAGATTTGCGTTCGTAGAAATGCCTGACCAGGCTGAGGCGCGAGCGGCAATCAGGGACCTGAATAGAAAGGCCCTCCTTGGCCGGCGGATGATTCTCTATGGATCATCCGAAAATTGATTGGAAAGGTTGACTTATGAAAGTGTGGCCGAAAGGGGATAAAAGGAGGAACCACCATGAAAACAAAAGATGGGGATACAGTAAAAAATCTCTTCAATGGCAAATACTATAAGGTTAAGAAAATTACGAAGGGTATGGCTGTCCTCCAATCGGAAGATGGTCAAAGCCAAATTTTAACGGAGGTTGAGAATTTAAACTTATTTTATGAGAAAATGGAGGACATCCGAGCCGTCAGAGTATGCATAGAGACATTATGATCTCTTTCCACCATAGCTTTTTTCTTTTTAATTAAGAGTGGCCGTAAAGCTGACTTTGAGTGTCTAATGAAGTCGGAAGGCGTTATCCTTCACTCAAAAACGGAGGTCTCATGGAAGGCACAAAACGGATTGCACTGGTTGCGCACGATAACTTAAAAAAGGATTTAGTGGAATGGGTGAATTGGAACTGGAAGCTCTTGTTAAACCATCAACTGATATGCACAGGAACAACGGGTAGGTTAGTCGAAGAGGCTTTAGCGGAAAGGACAGATCAAGAACATCCTCTAAGAAATAACATCATTAGGCTGAAATCTGGACCGTTTGGTGGGGATCAACAACTCGGCGCAATGATCGCGGACGGGAATATCGATGTTCTGATTTTCTTCTGGGATCCCATGCAACCGCATCCTCATGATGTAGACGTAAAGGCTCTGCTAAGAATATCCGTGCTCTATAACATTCCCACTGCATGTAATCGATCCACGGCAGATTTCTTGATCTCTTCGCAATTAATGGAAAAAGGATACTCCCCCTTGATAAGAGATTATTCCGGGTATCTGGATAGAAAAGTCGATGTGTAGGAAACATCGGAACAAAAAAACTCGTAACTCCGAATCATTGGGTCGCCAACCTCCGGGTGAAATGTGGTGAAGCAAGCTTCATGAGACAACAGAAGAGCGACTTTTCAGGATGAGCTTTTGCCATGCCTTCTCGAAGAAACAGTCCAGGACCTTTCTCGAGCTCTCCACCTTTGAGATGGATATTCTTCCCCCAGAATCCCTTCTCAGGCCGAAGAAAGACCTATCACTTTCAAACAGCAGAAGTAAATCGACCCAAATCATAGCCTCATCCTTAACCTCAACCTTTTTTTCTAACACTCGACAGAGTCCTTTCCACGTCAATCCCTCTTCTAATTCTTTTCCGTCCATCTTTCCTTTGATAAAATTGATGACTCTTGACAGACGAAAAAGGGTGAGCAGATCGATACGACTAAATTCCTTTGTTTCGATGGGAAAGGCGCTTGAGCGCCACTGGCATCGGTGGGGAGGCAGAAGGTCGTCTCGTTTACATCTCTCAAAAAGAGGAGTCCCGGGCGTAGGGTAATAGACACTTGGGCCGATGAGGCCCCTCTTCCCCATCAGGTAGATCAATGTGTCCACCATCTCCTCGATGGTTTGGTCGGGCATTCCGAGGATGGCGTAGGCAATCACGCTAAGGCCAACCCTTTCCGCCTCTTCCAGGATCTCATTAAACGCAGTCCTTGCCTTGGGCCTTCCCATCCTCTCTTTCGTCGCAGGATCTGTGCTGACGCAGGATAGGTTGATTGTTTTAAACCCCGCCCTTTTCATTAACCCAAGAAGCTCTCCATTCAGAGAAGCAAAAGAGACACCATTCATCGCAGAAAGTTCAATCTTCTCTTCTCCAAATGTTTCGATAATGAGATTCATTAATCGCTTCGCCCGCTCTTGATCAAAGGTGAAATTGTCGTCTTCAATATCAAACATCCCGATCCCGTATTGATCTTTACACTCCGCCATCTCCTGAACGATTGCCTCTGGAGTTCGAGCCCTAAAAGAAGCGCCCATGACAAGATGAGCCGAGCAGTACGCGCACCCATGTGGGCAGCCCCTGCTGGTGATGATCATCGTGGATCGTTTCCTTCTCATCCGATATCGATCCAGGTCGAGCAGTTCCCTCGCAGGATGAGGGACCGAATCCAGATCCTTTATAAAAGTTTGAGGAGGATTAATCTGTATTTCCCCGTTTATTCGATATCCGATCCCATCTATCTTTCCAATATCCTCCACTTTTCCCTTCCTAATCTGCTCCAAAAGAACGGGAAAACGGCCTTCTCCTTCTCCTAAGATCACATAGTCAACAAAAGGGCTCTGTAGAACACCTTCAGGATCGCAACTGACGTGAGCTCCTCCCATAACGATGGCCTTTTTTCTATCCCATCGCTTGATGATCCTGGCAATCTCCAGCGCCTCACCATGATACGGGGTAAAGGAAGAGGAGATCCCGAAAACATCTGCCTTCGAACCTCTGATTTTCTGCCCGATCTCTTCCCATTCCATCCCAAAATGGTAGTAGCCGGAATAGAGTTTGAAAGGGCTTCGATCGTCGAAAGGATAGAAATCTTTAAGATAGGAAAGTTCTCCAGGAATGGGAATCGACTTTCTCTTCTCTGTTTGACAATCGAGGATCTTCACCTCGTGGCCGTGCTTTCTTAGTGAGGCAGCCAGATAAGCCAGCCCGATCGGCTGCGTCCGGATAGAGGTCCGGTAGAAATCGTGAATGGGGGGCTGAATGAGGAGGATTTTCATGGGCTTAGCCGGCCATCTCAGAGATTTTATTAGCTACGGGCCGATTCTCCATCATCCCCAGCCCCTGTCCCCAGGATTCTGTGTCATAATCCCTTTTTTGTCATTGCGAGCAAACGCAGAGAGCGTGGCAATCTCTTTATTTCCAACGCCTTGTGAGATTGCTTCGGTCGTTTCACTCCCTCGCAATGACATTGCGATACAATCTCCGGCAGGCAGGGGAGAAAGGGAAGGGTTAAGTTGATTTCTTGCTGAACCGTGGCCATATTTGAACTGAAAGATAGCGAATTTTAACAAACAGGAGGTGGATACCATGGTAACTGACCTTGTTTGTGGCTCAAACATTGACGAGATGAATGCAGGAGCGTCTTACAATTACAAAAGGCAAACCTACTACTTTTGTGGAACGTCATGCAAGGATGAATTTACGAAGGCTCCGGTTAAATTCCTTAAAAAGAGAGGCTAACCCTTAAATAAAAATATTTTAAATTTCCCCTCACCCCGTCCTTCTTCCGGGTGGAGAGAGGGATGGGTGAGGGGCCAGCGAAAGGACTTTAATGCCTGGTAGATTCCATTCTCAATTTGATCGTCATTACCCTCTCATAGTTATCCCTGTCGCAATATTCAAAACCGAGCTTCTTGTAGAGCTTGATGGCTATGAAGTTTGTTACGCTAACTGTCAGCCAGACTGAGTCGTGCCCGAGCTGCTTAGACTTCTCCAAAGTCAACCGCGTCAGTTCTGTGCCGACCCCGAGGTTTCTGTGGTCTTGATCGACAAAAATTACAAATTCATCCGACCTGCCCTCCCTATCGGGAATCAGCGCAGCATGGCCTATAACGCTATCGCCTCTCCAGGCGAGAAGATTCTCTCCTATTTCGAAAAGCTTCTTCACCCAACTGCGGCAGATTTCAGGGTCTTCGGGGGGGAGGCCCTGGGAAGCAGGCTTAGGAGAGAACATGCGGTACATTTCACAAAGAGACGGAAGATCTTCAGCACAACTGATCCCTATTTCAAAGGATCTTCCAGACTTGTCGGTTCTGGTGATGCGCTCTAACTCCATAAGGAAATAAAACTGGCAAAGGGGATGGCTTCTCGCCAGTTCTCTGTCTCTTCGGGTACAACGAATATACTTCAAACCTTCGGAAAAGGCAATTCTTGGACAGTTTAGATTCAGGATGGAAATTTCGAAGATGTTTTGGGGGAGGAAATGTTCCCTATTGATTCCTCTGGAACAAGCATTTTCTCGATGGGGGCCAAAATCGATCCGGTCGGAGCCGAAATAAGGTCGATTCGCTTAGCCCTGCGATCAGGCAGTGCAAAGCGGTTTTTGCGTAGGGGTCGTTAAGAAGTTCTTCAGGGCGGTCACATCCTCAGGAGAGATGTTTATGAATCTCACCCCTGTCTGGTAGTCCCACGCCCAGTCCTTCCTGAGCTGAACATCCATCCAAACCACCTGAACCATTGCTTCAATGGCATTGAGATCAGGACAAGGAGGGAAAAATAATGTCAGGAGAAGTTGTTGGCCAACTCCCAATTCCTCCGGAAGGTGGAGAAGTAATCCTCCTTCGCTCGCGTTGACGGCACGAGCGAACTTGAAGGATAAGTTGGTCCTACTATATTTGATTGGCAAATCGACATCAAATCTCGGATATCTCCTTTTCTCTGAATCAAGGTTCCTTTCCACCAGTTCCATTGGCCAACCTCCCAAACATATTTTATTGACCTGATGCAGCAAAAATTATACCAGAATGAGATTGACCACTCTAGTTAGATAACTCTCTAGAATTTAAGGGGCAATCTAATTATGAATAAAGACTTGAAATGCAAAACATCCTCACAAGAATTGACTATTTGTCAAAACAGAAACATTTTTATCAGGCAGTCCTTTTGCCCTACAAGAGGAAGTTTAATCAACTTAACTTAGGTCGCCTAATTCGTACTGAAGAATCCCGACCATGGTGATGGCGGCGGTCTCAGTCCGCAAAATACGCTGTCCCAATTTAACAGGGATGAATCCCTTCTTTTTTGCCAGCTTCACCTCATCCTCGGTAAAGCCCCCTTCTGGCCCAACCATCGCATAAATTTTCTGGGTGGGCTGTTGTCTCAAGACACTCTTGAGATTTTCACCCTCCTTTTCCCAAAGAAGGACCCTCAAGCCATCCTTCCCGCAATCCTCCAGTACCTCTTGAAAGGCTTGGTATTCTCCTACGTAGGGAACCCTGGCCCTTCTCGATTGTTGAACTGCTTTCACGGCGATGTGCTGCCACCGGTGGGCCTTCCTCTGTTTTGCCTCCCTCTCCTTTAGGGAGGTAGATCTTTCGGACTTGAAGGGAACGATGGTCGAGACACCCAGTTCCGTCACCTTCTGGATGATCAGCTCCATCCTTTCCTTTTCCGGAAGGGCCTGAAGAAGGATAATTTCCAATGATGATTCTGTGGGTGATGGAAAGGTGTCGAAAATGAAAATAGAAGCTTCGGTTTCGGAGAGACGAGTGACTCTTCCCCTAAAGTCACTCCCTTCCGAATCGGTCAAGGTGACGAGGCATCCCACACGGCTACTCTGAAAACAAAGGGCCTCCAAGGGAGGCCCTTTCATCAGAACTTCTTTCCCAATATCAACCTTTCGGTCGAGAACTATCCTATCCATTGCAAGAAGGTTTTCCTCTTTTCTTCTTTTTTTCCTCTTTTGCCCCTTCGTCTCCTCCTTCAAATTCCTTGATCTTTTTTCCCAGTTCTCTAAGCTTCTTATCTACCCGGTCATTCACTGTCCCCTCCCTAAAACGTCCTTCTTCCAATATCTCGCCGGCTTCCATACCGGTGAGGATCTCAATTCCCTGGTCAATGGTCTTAACCGGATAGATATGGAACTTCCGTTCCTTCACCGCCTCCACCACATCCTTCCTCAGCATCAGATCATCGACATTGAGATGAGGAATCATCACCCCCTGGCTGCCGGTAAGTCCTTTTGCCTTGCAAACCTCGAAGAACCCTTCAATCTTTTCGTTCACACCGCCGATAGGCTGAATTTCTCCTTTTTGATTGACCGAACCGGTCACAGCGATGTCTTGCCGGAGTGGGAGTCCGGAGATGCTCGAAAGCAATGCATAAATTTCCGTAGAAGAAGCGCTGTCCCCTTCCACGCCACTATAGGACTGCTCGAAACAAAGGCTGGCGCTCATGGTAATCGGCTTATCCTGGGCATATTTCCCCCTGAGATATCCAGTGAGGATATAGACTCCTTTGTTATGGATGGGGCCGCTCATCTCTGCTTCCCTTTCGATATTGATAATGCCTGCCTTGCCCAGCGAAGTCTTAGCAGTGATCCGGGAGGGTTTTCCGAACATGTAATCCCCAAGGTTATAGACGGAGAGGCCATTGACCTGGCCCACGACCATCCCATCGGAGTCAATCAGAATGGTTCCGTCATCGATCATCTCTTGAATCTTCTCCTCGATAAGGTTCACCCGGTAATTCCTCTTGTCAATCGCCTTATCGACATGTTTTTCAGTAATCACATCGCTTCCGTCCTTCTCTGCCCAGTAGTTGGCTTCCCTCAAGAGGTCCGCAATGAGGTGGAAGCGTGTCGAGAGCTTTTTCTGCCTTCCCGTAATTCTCACTCCATGCTCTACCACCGTTGCAATCCCTCCCTTATCGAAGGGTCTTAATTTGTCCTCATCGCAGATTTTCCGAATAAAGGAAGCATACTGCTGGATCTTATCACCGTCCTTGTTCATCACCGAGTCGAAGTCCGCTTTGATTTTGAAAATCTTTTTGAAATCATCGTCTAAACTGTAAAGAAGGTAGTAAATCTGGGCATCTCCGATCATGATGACTTTTGTGTCGCAATCAATCGGCTCCGGCTTGAGGGCAGAAGTGGAAAAGAAGTATAGGGGGTCGTAAGTCTGGATCTCGATGACCTGGTTTTTCAATGTCCTTTTCAAAGTGGGCCAAACCCACGCCTCCATGAGGGCATCCAGGGCATTAAAGATCAAATAACCT
Source organism: Syntrophaceae bacterium UBA1163 (assembly GCA_002311635.1). Lineage (GTDB taxonomy): Bacteria > Desulfobacterota > BSN033 > BSN033 > UBA1163 > UBA1163. Next base: position 46,451 of record DBZJ01000030.1, on the reverse strand, counting down.
CCGTTGGCCCTTAAAAAGGACCCCGCCTTGATATGGAGGAAGTCGGTCTTCCAGATTCCTGTTCGCTCAACCACCCGCTCGATGGTGCCAAAAAGATTTCGGTAGTTGGGCGTCGTCTCGACGATGATGGGGGCTCCTTTTGTCTCCGAATTGTCCACCAATACATTCACCTGGTATTCACTGAAGGAGTCCACCGCCTGGGGCAAGACCAACCCGGGAATAGGCGGGGGGGCTTCTTCCTTCTCCCTGAAGCGGCCGAGATTGGTTAAAATATCCTCCTGCACTTCATCCAGATATTGGTGAACCTTTTCGTAGTTAAACTTCTCCTTAATATCGGAAACGGAGTCTTTGATCGCTGGAGAGATCACCTCATTGTCCAAGGAGGCCAGTATTTCCTTGATCTCCTTCTCCGCTTTCCGGGTCTCTTTAAAGATATCTTCCAGTTCATTGATCAGTTGAGTTTGCTTTTCTTTAAGCTTTTCGAGCTCCTCTTTAGAGAACTTACCCTCCTCCACCATGGACTCCACCTGTTCAATGTTGACTGGGTTCCCCTCGACTAAGGGGAAGATGCCGGGACGGGAGTAGGGGCCCATTTGGATCTGAACCAAGGCAAAACCCTCTTTATTGACCTTCTTTTCGAACTCTCGGAACATCTCGGCCTGCTTATTCCGAAATTTTTCTACCACCTCTTTTTTCTTATTGAGATAGGTCTCGTTCTCAAACATTAATGGGATTTTCTTTTTCAGAGTCTCGATCAAGGTCTCCATCTCTTTTTTGAAAGCATTTCCTTGCCCGGCAGGGAGACTAATCATGTGGGGCATATCAGAGTTCTTGAAGTTATTGACATAGCAGAGGTCATTGGGAATCTTTCCTTTTGTGTTCGTTCCGTCCATTTCTTCCAATAGACATTTGATGGTGGTGAAACGGCCCGTTCCTGTCAAACCCGTTACAAAGATATTGTACCCAATGCTATGGATGTTCAATCCCAGCCGGATTGCCTCTTGGGCCCTCTCCTGACCGATGATCTCCTCGCAGGCTTGAATCGCCTGAGTGGTCTCGAAGGGCAGCGTCTCCGGATCACAGCGCCACCTTAATCTCTCAACCGGAACTTCTTCATAGAGTTTGTCGACCATAGCTTCCCCCTTTGTCCTTGACCATGCAATTTATTTCACTTTCAATTTTCTCTCAGAAGCTGAGAAATGTCAACCTTTCGATTTTAGGGGTGGGCTTGAATTTTTGTGAAGGACTCAAGGTTGACCCTGAACAGTGCTTTCTTACCTTTCTTGAAGGACGGGTCCTAAAGACCGTCGAACGGGTCAACGAGGCTTTTGAGAAAACGAGAATTAAGACTGAAGAGTTGTGAGTTATGAATTAAGAGTTATGAATTAAAAACAAAATGCCAAAAATTCAAAAACTGAATTTTCCATTTTGGACTTCTTAAATGTCTTCTTTGGCAAGCGCCTGGATCAGCCCTCTGCTCTTCTCGGACACTCTTTTGGGAACCTTGACGATCACCTTGACGTATTCGTCCCCCTTACCTTCCCGTTGAAAATGCGGCATACCGAGGCCCTTCAGCCGCATTTTGGTATGGCTCTGGGTTCCGGGAGGGATCTTGACCTTTTTCATCCCCTCGAGGGTGGGAACTTCAATGGTCGTCCCGAGAACCGCGTCTGAAAAATTAATCTCCTTCTCCACAATGAGGTCGTCTCCTTCCCGGCTAAAGACCGGATGCTCTCTAATAGAAACCTGAAGGTAGAGATCACCTGGCGGGCCGCCGTTTCTCCCTTCCATCCCCTTCTTGGAAAGTCTGAGCTTCTTTCCCGAGGGGATCCCTTTTGGAATTTTCACAGAAATTTCTTCAATCTTTCCATTCTTTTGAAAGGAGATCCTCTTCTCTCCGCCAGAGGCAGCTTCTTCCAAAGAAATGGCCATCTCGTAGACGATGTCTTCTCCCCTCTGGGCCATCCGGCCCATATTCTCGTAGCCCCCTTGTCTGCCATAAAAGTCTCCAAAATCAAAGCCGCTTCGACCACCGGATCGGGACTCCCATCTTCCCCTTCCCCCGAAGAGGCTGGATAAGATCTCGTCGAAATCAAACCCCCGGAAGATATCCTCCTGAGTAAATCGTTGGTGAAACCCTTCGGAGCCAAAGGTATCGTATTGTTTTCGCTTCTCCTTGTCGCTCAAGACGGCATAGGCTTCGTTGATCTCTTTAAAACGTTCCTCGGCCTCCTTTTTATTGGGATTTCGGTCGGGATGATATTTCATCGCCAATTTTCGGTAAGCCCGCTTGATCTCCTCGTCACTGGCATTCTTACCCACACCCAGAGTCGTATAATAATCCTTGGTTGCCATTATTCCTTATCCTCAAGCCTCTGGTCCGACTGTCGCCTGTAAACCTCACGGATCATCCGGTTAAGATATCCCTCCGGGTCATCGACCGTCTCCCTCGTCACGATGAACTCTCTTTGACCCGTCTTATCACGGATCAGCTCGAAACCGTATTCATAATCTTTTGAAAGCCGCGAGAAGAGCGCCGGCCCCTTTCCCTCTTCATTCAGGATAATCTCTGTGATCCGATGGATGGCGTCTTCGCTGAACTCAAGATCAATCCCAGTCCGTCGTTGAAAATCCCTCTCAAACTCTTCCACCTGCCGTTGAGCCTCTACCATCTCTTCCGAAGCGGTGTTGACATCGTATCCTTTTTCGATCATCCGATTGACGATCAGGTCGATCCGGCCCTCCCGGAAAACAATCCCATAACGCTTCTTGAACTCCGCCTCTCTCCGCAGGACGGTCTCTTTCAGGGCCATCTTCTCGCGGGAAAGGAGATCCTCAAATTTTCCCAACATCTCCGGGTCGGAGGGATCCCGGAGCAATCGTTCCAACTCTCGGCTCGGATCTTCCACCAGCGCCCGGGTGACGACAAATTTTCGGATATCCGTGGACGGCAGTCGCTTTTCGAATTTGATGAGAACCTTCTCCACCGCACTGACCAGTCCTCTCGCACCGATTTTTTCCTCATAGGCCTTCACGGCCAGCCCGTAAAGGGCTTCCTCTTCAAACTGAATGTCAATTCCGTAGGCCTTGAAATCTTTCTTCTTTCCAAGGATGATGGGATTATTGGGATTTTTCAGAATCGCATGGAGGTCATCCACCTCAAGCTTTTCGAAAACGGTGGACACCGGCAGTCTCCCGATGAACTCCGACTCGAATCCGTAAGCGATCAGATCCTCTGCCTTCACCTGCTTGAGGTGTTCTGCCTGTTCATCCTTCGAGCGGATCTCGGCCCCGAACCCGATACCCTCTCGGTTCAGCCGTTTCTTGATGAGTTCCTCCAACCCGTTGAAAGCCCCGCTCATGATAAACAGGATGTTCTTGGTATTAACGGTCCGTTTCTCCCTTTTGCCGGTCTTCCGATAATGCTCGATCGCCTCCAGCTGGGAGATCGGGTCATGGGGGACTTTAAGGTCCACCTCTGTCTCCTCCATCGGTTTAAGAAGAGCCCGTTGAACCCCCGTCCTCGATACATCCGGCCCGATGAGGTTATTCGACGAGGCGATCTTGTCGATCTCGTCCACGTAGATGATTCCGTACTGAGCCGTCTCAATATCTCCGTTGGCTTCATAGACGAGATCTCTGACGAGATCCTCCACATCCCCACCGACATAACCGGTTTCACTGAACTTTGTCGCATCCCCTTTCACAAAGGGAACCCCAATCTTCTTGGCAATCAACTTGATCAGATAGGTCTTTCCCACACCGGTGGGACCAATCATCAGGATGTTGTTCTTGATTTGGCCCACGCCTTCGTATCGGTTACGGCCCTTGGTCATTTCTGTGAACTTGATCCGATTGAAGTGCGTGCAGATCTTGGTGGCAAGGATCTCTTTGGCCTCATTCTGCCGGATGACGTAGTCATCCAGAAAGGCCTCCAGCTCCTCCGGCTTCAGGTCAAAATGGATCTTGCTCTTCCCCTCACCCAGTTCCTTCTCCTCCTTTGAAACCTCCTCCACCTGAGGTTTAGGGAAGAGCATGGGTACCACCAACCGGATCCGGTCTCCGTACTTTTTGCCTAAGTACTCGTTTAATTCCTTTTCCAGCTCTTTCTGGTCCGGAACCTTTGAATCAGAATCTTTCATCAAAACTTAACTCCTTTTTCCTGCAATTGGCTCACACTAATATAACCATTACGACGTTTTTTTTCAACTGATGGATTTGCCTGTAATCCTTAATCAAAGTGGCAGGCCCCGTCAGAAACCCCTGCAGGGAGTTAAACGTCACCTGGATTATTCCAGAACCCAGTCCCGCCTACCGCGGGACTGCGAAGCCCTGCACCGCATGGTGTGCAGGGCGAAGCAGGGGGCATCGTTTCTAACGGGGTGAACTCACAGCCCGATGGCGGCTACTCGGCAAGAACGGGACGAAGGGACCAAAGGGGGTCAAGCGAACTTGACGGACTTCAGTCTATCTCCCTCCCAACGGAAGCGGCGCCTTTTCCTTCTCCGATAGACTTTTCCTTCTTGAAGGATGGCGCCAACCAATAAGGGAAGAGCGATGGTTGCGTCCATATAGAGGGCGGCATAGTTTGACCCTTTTTCAATCTTCCCCCAGGACTTCGCTTCTTCAAAGGTGCAGCCAGAAAGCCCTCCCCATTTTGGATCATCGGTGGTGACCTGGAAGGCATACCGATGGCCGCTCTCTTTTTGGAACAGAAGTTCACTAACAGGTCCCAGTTGTTGAATGTAGTTCTTGGGGACTCCCCCTCCGATGTAGATCGCTCCGGTCACGGAGGCCATTTTCTTCAATTGGGCGATCTCGAAACTGTCCCGAATTTGATCGATGAGGAGTCCTTCCGAGGGAACCTGTTTATGGAGGTGGAGAAATGTCAGGCCGATTCCGATGGAACTATCGCTCAGGGCAGGGATGAAGACGGGAACTCCGTGGCGGGAAGCCGTCTTGAGAATGGATTCGTCATCCGTGATGGTGTTCCCCAAAACCTCCAAATATCGCCTGGAGGAAACGACCTTCTCCTTCAATTTCTCTGGGACCTTTGAGAGAAGATGGATCACCCGATTGATTTCGTGGTCATCCATCAAGGCATCATAGACTCGAACGATACGATGTTTCCGCAGGGCATCGTCATCGCCTTCTACGGGCCCGACATAGTGCCGATACCCAAAGCTCTCAAAAAGATCGTGAAACATGTTTGCTCCGGTGGAGACGATTACATCGATCAGTTTCCTCTCGATCATCTCGCGAATCACCCTGCGCATCCCACCGGGGATCATCGCCCCTGACAATCCCAAAAAGATAATGCAGGCAGGATCATCGAGCATCGTTCGAAAAACTTCAAAACATTTAAAGACGTTTCGGCTTTGAAAGGAGGTGTGTTGGAAGGCGTTGACCAGGTCGAGAAGGCTTTTCGTACCTTTGGGATCTAAATGCTGGACGGGTTGTTGAAGAAACGTGGATCTCCTTTTTTTCATCTTGGTCGCCATGCGCATGAATTTGTGCGGAAGGTATCAAATAAAAACAGAGAAGTCAAGCAAAATGATTCGCAAATGATTCGCAAAATGATTCGTCTATGTTAGCAAAGTAATGATGTCCCCATTCATTGTAAAGCTGGGGACATGAAAATATTTAAGGAGGAGATGTTTCTCCTCCCAAATATCCTTCTTCAGTCATCCTTCTTCGTCATAACGCCCTTGACAATTAATGTCTACCGACTGAGATTTGGGTAGTTATCACATTAGTCTTCCGTATCTCACCGTTTCGCATATACTCCGCATAACATGCCACCCTATGCGGGCCAACGTTAACACCGGGGAGGTACACTTGGAAAGCCCTCTTCGTTCCCGAGGTGGCAAGCGACACGTCAAAGCAGGATGGTTCTTCCCCTGGCTCATAGAAACAAGCTCTTTTAATCTCCGGGTGACCGGCTGCCTCGAAAAAAACATTAACCGCAAAGGATGCATTGGCTTCGACGCCACTCCCCACAACATCCATACTTAATAATCTTAGTTCGTCCGAAGCGAGAGGTTCCTTTGGAACCGTGGCGCAGGAAAAAACGAATAACGCGATCGCCCCACCCATCAAAACTGCCAGTAAAGGTTTCATAATTATAAGCCTCCTTCTTATTCATTTTTTTGAAATAGTAGCATAGTTTGTATTTTTCTTCGACATGAAAAGTCATCGGTTATCCTTCGTAAAAAATCTCATTTTTCCAAAAATCTTGCTTGTCGAAAAAGGGGGACACTTTCCGGCACCACTGCTTGGACTTGATTATTCTCACCTATTCCTTGGCCTCGCATAAAGACCCAAGATCCAGAAATAAAATTGGGTTGACAAGGTTTTTTTTACAGTAAATAGTGGTAAAGGCAGTACGGAGGACGGTCCCAAGGTAGCCCGGAAAGAAAGGGAACGCTGGGCATGTTGTGAAGAGATTCTTTTAGAAATCTTTCCAGGTAGTGAAACAAATAGAAAGGAGGAGGTGGAATGAGGAGAGTGAAATATTTCGTTGAGTTCGTTTTAAGGCCAATTGGATTCGTGGTGTTTTTTCTCCTCTACGGCAGCGGGGTGCTCGCGCAAGAGCCTCAAGAACCGCTCACATTGGAGGGAAGCATAAAAATCGCCATGGAGCGGAACTTGGCGATTCATTCTGCTGTGGAAGAGGTTGCGGGCTCGGAATACAGGTACAAGGAGGCGATCACCAAATTTCTTCCCTCCTGGACGGGCCAATACACCTTGGGACGATACAACGCACCTGCCTTTGTAGTACCCACACCGATTGTCCTGCCGATCACCTTCCCAGGGATAAACACCGTTACAAGCAGGGATGTTTACAGTTTTAGTACCAACGTCAGTCAACCCGTTTTCACCGGCGGGTTGAACCTGGCCAACTATCGTTCGGCGAAGTTAGGAGTAAATCTCTCAAAGGCGAGTGTGGAGACCGCAAGGCGAGACTTGATTCTTCAAGTCAGGGTGGGGTACTTTACCATCTTAAGGGCCGAGAAATACCTCGATGTAGCCGAACAACAGGTGAAACAATTCGAGGCCCAACTCAAGGTGACAAAAGCTTTCTTCGATGCCGAAAAAGTTTCGATGAATGACGTTCTGCAGGCGGAGGTGAGTTTGGCCAATGCCAGGCAGTCTATGGCTAAGGCGGCGAATGATGTATCGACTGCCAAGGCTTCATTTAATACGTTGCTGAGGAGGGAAATCACAACCCCCTTTGAGGTGGTCGATATCCTCGCATACAAGACCATTCCTCTCTCGTACGAGCAGTCCCTTGAAGAAGCACTCCGGCTGAGGCCGGAGATAAAGGCCGCCCAGATCAATGTCGATCAGACGAGGGAGAATGTGAAGGTTGCCAGAAGCGGGTTCTTCCCGACGATCAGCCTTGCGGGAAACTATAGCCGCTCTTCTGATATGTGGACGCTGCAAAAAGACTTGAAACTCGACAACATGTGGTCCATCCAAGCCTCAGCCACGTTTACCCTGTGGAATTGGGGAAACACTGCTTTCAAAGTGGGTGAGAGCAAGGTGAAGGTCACCCAGGCTGAGGATTCAAAAAATCAGCTGATCGATTCGATCACATTAGAAGTGAGAGATGCCTATCTGAACATGCTGTTGGCTGAAAAGAATATCAGGACTGCGGAGACGGCCATCGCGCAGGCCGAGGAGAATTTAAGGATGTTTGAGGAAAGGTATAAATACCAGGTGGCGACACAAACTGATGTGATCATCGCCGTGACTTTCTTAACCCAGGCAAGGACCAATTATTATAGCGCGCTAAGCGATTTCAACATCGCCCAGGCCCAACTGGAACGGGCTATGGGAAGAATGTATCCGCAATCGTGAAATCGAAATCTCAAAGTTCACTCGATGAACAATCTCTCAAAGAGGGTGTCGATCATTTAAAGGGGGTTTAGCCGCGATTCAAAAATCAGATCAAGGTAAAGGAAGAAGTGTGAAGAATGTTGAATAAAAACCTGAATAAAACGTCTAAGGTTCTTGTACACCATTTATAGCATTTGATAAAACACGCAGAGATGTTGCACTGGATGTTGCACTGAAGGAACAAGAGACGTACGGGTGATACTTTGCCGCCATGCATCTCGTCGAAAGCACTCCCCAATGCTTCTTCCTGGCGACGTGACTTTGAACCTTCCTCCACCATGCAGCATATGAAGCTGGAACGATTAAATGGGGTTTCGTGTTTGAAAGCCTAAGGTCCATCCAAACTGCTGAAGAATCCTTTAGCCCCGATTTTCGGACGTGGTCAGGGGGAGTAGGCACTTATTAAGTTAAGGAGGAAACCTTCAGTAAATACAACATTTTTATATGAAAAATATCGGCTGCCGCCGATAGATTTTTTGTTCAGAATTATTACTCTAAAACATGACGCTTGATTAAGACAAAATCGGCGAGTTATAATGCTCTCTTAAAAACTGGACACAAGCATAACGTGTGGAAATTGCTTAAGCTTGTGACGAGGATAACGCACGCGATCGGGATGCAGGATCGCCAGAAAGCATGAGGATTATTCTCTGTGAGGTATCACTATGACGTTCACGCCAGAAGCTAATAAGAAGAAGGACATGTCAAAGGGGACTCGTGCTGGTTGGTTGTTCAGGCACTGGTGGATTGTGTTGCTGGTGCTCTGTCTGATAGGCGTTGGGGTTTATCTCCTCTTCGCAAAAGCACAATCCCGCGCCGCCAAACAAAAACAAGGCTCTGTCACACCGATGGTACCAGTGGTGGCAGTGGAAGCCAAGAAGACCGGCTTTAATGTGTATATCACCGGACTGGGCTCAGCCACTCCACTCAATACCATCATCGTGAGGACTCGTGTTGACGGAGAGCTCATGGAAGTCCTTTACCGAGAGGGCCAAATCGTGAGCAGCGGGGAGCTTTTGGCCAAAATCGATCCACGGCCCTTCGAGGTGCAGTTGACCCAGGCTGAGGGGCAGATGGCCCGCGACGTGGCCCAGCTCAAGAATGCTCAACTGGACCTGGAGCGGTTTCGGGTGCTATGGGAGCAGGATTCGGTTGCAAAGCAGCAATTGGACACCCAAGAGGCGCTGGTCCGCCAGCTGGAAGGAACGGTCAAGAACGATCAGGGGCAGATCGACAGCGCCAAGCTAAACCTTGTCTACTGCCAGATCACCGCACCGATCAGCGGCCGCATCGGCTTGCGCCTCGTCGATCCAGGTAACATCGTCCATGTGACTGATGCCAACGGGCTGGTGGTGATCACGCAGCTTCAGCCCATTACGATCATCTTTCCCATTCCCGAAGATAGCCTCTCGCAGGTGCTCGCCAAACTCAAAACAGGAGAGCGTCTGCCCGTCGAGGCGTATGATCGCGAGATGAGGCAAAGACTTGCCGTAGGATCTCTTCTGACGGTCGACAATCAGATCGATCCAACCACAGGGACGGTGCGCCTTAAGGCGATCTTCCCAAACGAAAAGAATGAGCTATTTCCCAATCAGTTTGTCAACGCCCGCCTGCTCGTGGACGTCAGGCGTGAAGCTACCGTCGTACCATCACCGGCTCTTCAACGGGGTCCCCAGGGCACCTTCGTCTACGTGGTGAAGGCTGACCGAACAGTTACGGTTCGACCGATCACTGTTGCTGAAATCCAGGGAGACGAAGCGTCCGTCAAGACAGGGCTCTCACCTGGTGAGCTTGTCGTGATAGACGGTCAGGATAGGCTGAGGGAAGGTACCCGGGTGGAGTTAAAAGCTCAAAGCGGCGGCACTGCGCAAAATGATGGCACCACGCAAAGGGGCTACTGATGAATATTTCTCGTATCTTCATCTTGCGTCCGGTCGCAACCACCTTGCTGATGGCTGCTATCATTCTGGCAGGCTTTGTCGCATACCGCGAGTTAGCGGTATCTGCCTTGCCGACCGTGGATTACCCGACTATCCAGGTACGCACGTTCTTTCCGGGTGCCAGTCCCGAAGTCATGGCTTCCTCCGTGACGGCTCCGCTGGAGCGCCAGTTCGGTCAGATGCCCGGTCTGACACAGATGACTTCAAATAGCTCCAGCGGGAGCTCGATCATTACACTCCAATTCAGTTTGGACCTCAGCCTTGACGTGGCCGAGCAGGAGGTACAGGCCGCCATCAATGCGGCCTTCACGTTTCTGCCAACAGATCTTCCAACCCCACCCGTTTACAGCAAAGTAAACCCGGCTGACGCGCCGATCCTGACCTTGGCATTGACTTCAGACACGTTACCACTTTTCCAAGTGGAAGATCTGGCGGACACGCGGTTTGCGCAAAAGATCTCGCAGCTTCCGGGTGTGGGGCTTGTCAGCATCAGCGGCGGTCAGAGGCCTGCCGTGCGGATTCACGCCAATCCGACAGCCCTGGCTGCCTATGGCCTGACCCTCGAAGACCTGCGAGGCGTTATCTCAGCTGCCAACGTCAATCAAGCCAAAGGCAGTTTTGACGGTCCGCGCCAGTCCTACAATATTGATGCGAACGATCAGCTCTTTTCGGGCGCTGAGTATCGGCCGCTGGTCGTCGCCTATCGTAACGGTGCGCCGGTGCGGCTGTCCGATGTCGCCGAGGCGATCGACGATGTCGAGAACGTGAAGCAGGCAGCCTGGATGAACAACACTCCTGCGGTGATTGTCAACATCCTGCGACAACCAGGCGCTAACGTCATTGCGGTCGTTGATCGGATCAAGATGCTTTTGCCGCAGCTACAAAGCTCTTTGCCTCCCTCCGTGAAGGTCTCGGTGTTGACCGACCGCACCACGACCATCCGCGCCTCAGTCAGAGACGTACAGTTCGAGTTGATGCTCGCTGTTGCTTTAGTCGTGCTGGTCATGTTTCTGTTTCTTCGCAGCATGGCTGCAACGGTCATTCCCAGCGTGGCGGTGCCTTTGTCCCTGGTCGGCACTTTTGGCGTGATGTACCTGTTAGGGTTCAGTCTCAACAACCTGTCGCTGATGGCCCTTACGATTTCGACGGGCTTCGTCGTGGATGATGCCATCGTCATGATCGAGAATATCGCCAGGTACGTCGAGCAGGGGGATTCCCCGCTTGAGGCAGCCCTCAAAGGCTCCAAACAGATAGGCTTTACCATCCTATCTTTGACCGTTTCGCTCATCGCCGTACTCATTCCGCTCCTCTTCATGGGTGAGGTCGTGGGACGGTTGTTCCGGGAGTTTGCTGTCACGCTCGGTGTCACCATCCTCATCTCGGCGGTTGTATCGCTCACGCTAACGCCGATGATGTGTGCGAGGATCTTGAAACACACGCCGGAGGAGCGACAGGGAAAGTTCTTCCGTGGATCCCAGCGGGTCTTCGACAGGGTCATCCAATCCTACGGGAAGACGCTGCGATGGGTGCTGGGGCATCAGACGGCAACGCTCCTGGTGGCTGTGGCCACCCTGGTCCTCACCGTGTTGTTATACATCATCGTGCCAAAAGGCTTTTTCCCCGTCCAGGATACGGGAGCCATTTTGGGTATTTCGGAAGCGCCCCAGTCGATCTCGTTTCTGGGGATGGCGAAAGAACAACAGTCCCTCGCCCGCGCGATCCTGAAAGACCCGGCAGTGGAAAGCCTCTCTTCTTTCATCGGCGTAGATGGAACCAACGCCACTCTCAACAGCGGGCGCATCCTCATCAACCTGAAACCCCTGGAGGAGCGGAAAGTGAGCGCCAGCGAGATCATCCAGCGACTTCAGCGGGAACTGGCAAAGGTCGAGGGGATTACGCTGTATATGCAGCCGGTGCAGGATCTTACCGTCGACACTCGGGTCAGCAGGACCCAATACAACTATGCGCTGGAGGATCCTGACATCGATGAGCTGAACAGCTTTGCTCCCAGACTGGTCGAGAAGCTGCGTACACGGCCTGAGCTTCGCGACGTGAGTAGCGACCAACAGAACAAAGGGCTGCGCGTGTCCGTCGATATGGACCGAAGCACTGCCTTTCGGCTGGGCATCACCCCTCAACTTATTGATGACATCCTCTATGACGCCTTTGGCCAACGTCAGGTGTCCACGATGTTCACGCAGTTGAACCAATACCGTGTTGTCCTGGCTGTCAAGCCTGACTTTCAACAACGCCCCGATTCATTGCAGACGATCTATTTACGGAGTACAGCGGGTGGTCAAGTGCCGCTGGCTGCGATTGTCAAGGCCGCAGAAACGACGGGACCGCTCCTCATCAGCCGTCAAGGTCAGTTTCCTTCGGTGACGGTCTCCTTCAACCTGGCCTCCGGGGTATCACTTGGAGAGGCAGTCAAGGCAGTCGAGTCTGCCACGCAGCAGATTGGGTTGCCCGCAAGTATCCAGGGCAGCTTCCAAGGTACAGCCCAGGCCTTCCAGGCCTCGCTGAGCAGCGAACCGCTTTTAATTCTGGCCGCCCTCGTGACGGTTTACATTGTGCTTGGGGTACTCTATGAGAGCTACATCCACCCGATCACCATCCTGTCCACACTTCCCTCGGCAGGTGTGGGAGCGGTGCTCGCCCTTTTAGTCTTTCGCACAGAGCTCTCCGTCATTGCCGTGATCGGCATCATTCTTTTGATCGGCATCGTGAAGAAGAACGGCATCATGATCGTCGATTTTGCCTTGGATGCTGAGCGCAAAGAGGGCAAAAGCCCTGTCGACGCAATCTACCAGGCCAGTCTCCTACGATTCCGGCCGATCATGATGACGACGATGGCGGCACTGCTCGGGGCGCTCCCTTTAGCGCTGGGCGGAGGAGTGGGTTCCGAGCTTCGCCGGCCGCTTGGCATCTCCATTGTCGGTGGCCTCATTATCAGCCAGATGCTCACGCTTTACACCACGCCGGTCATCTATCTGGCGTTCGATCGACTGGCGCGACGTATACGTGGCGGTCGTTCTGGAAATACGAACACCCCCGAGAACCCCACGAGCTTGTCATGAATATCTCGGCGACCTTCATCCACAGGCCTGTTGCGACGACTCTCCTGACGATAGCATTGGCGCTCGCCGGGGCGATTTCCTTTCGTCTGCTCCCTGTGTCGCCCCTTCCTCGCGTAGACTTTCCGACGATCCAGGTATCGGCGAGTCTGCCCGGAGCGGACCCCGAGACCATGGCAACATCGGTCGCGGTCCCACTTGAACGCCAGTTTGGATTGATCGCCGGCGTGACTGAGATGACGTCCACCAGTTCCCGCGGCTCAACGAGCATCGTTCTGCAGTTTGATTTAGATCGCAATATCGATGGGGCCGCACGCGATGTCCAGGCGGCGATCAATGCGGCGAGAGGCTACTTGCCGCCGACTCTCCCGAGCCAGCCAACCTACCGCAAAGTCAACCCGGCGGATGCGCCCGTTCTCGTCATAGCCCTCACATCCGACACGATAGGTGTGGCGCAGATGTACGATGCAGCTTCCACCATCCTTCAACAAAAATTATCCCAGGTAGAGGGGGTCGGCCAGGTATTCGTTGGCGGCGGCGCGCTTCCTGCGGTCCGCGTGGACCTGAACCCCACGGCATTGAGCAAATACGGGATCAGCCTCGAGGACGTCCGGGGTGTTCTGACCAGCACCAACATCAACCGTCCGAAAGGACAGTTGGCGGACGAAAAGAAAACCTGGGAGATCCAGACCGACGACCAGCTCCATGTTGCTGAGCAGTACCAGCCCGTGATCGTGGCCTACAGGGCTGGGGCGCCGGTGCGTCTGCTAGATGTTGCCGACGTAGAGAATTCAGTGGAGGATCTGCGCGTCGCAGGGCTGGTCAACGGAAGTCCAACCGTGATCGTGATCGTCTTTCGTCAGCCCGCTGCAAATATCATTGATACGGTCGACCGCGTTCGGAGCTTGCTCCCACAGTTGGAGGCAGCCATGCCCGGTGGCGTCAAGCTTTCGATTGTTTTAGACCGGACGCCCCCAATTCGTGGTTCCCTGCATGACGTCGAGCTGACGCTCGTCATCTCAGCCTGCCTTGTCATTCTGGTGGTCTTTGTCTTTCTGAGAAATGTCCGCTCCACCGTTATCCCCGGCGTGGCGGTTGTGGTCTCTCTCGTCGGCACCTTCGGCGTGTTGTACCTCTTTGGCTACAGCCTGGATAACCTATCCCTGATGGCCCTCACCATCGCGACGGGGTTTGTCGTTGACGACGCTATTGTCGTTCTTGAGAACATCACGCGATACAGGGAGAAGGGGATACCTCCGGAAGAGGCGGCCTTAATGGGGTCACGGGAGATCGCCTTCACCGTCCTCTCGATGAGCGCCTCGCTGGTTGCAGTTTTCCTCCCCATCCTTTTGATGGGCGGGATGGTAGGCCGTTTGTTTCACGAGTTTGCCATGACACTTTCTGCGGCAGTGGCTATTTCGCTCATTTTGTCGCTCACGACAACCCCTATGATGTGCGCCAAGTTCCTTAAGCCTGAGAAAATGGGAGGACACGGGCCGCTGTATAAAGCGAGTGAGCGGATTTTCAACGGGATGCGTCACCTGTATGATGTCACTCTCCGCTGGGCGCTGAGCCACTCTCGGTTTATGCTCACCCTGACACTCGTCACGGTAGGGGTCAATGTGGGTCTCTTCATCGTCATTCCGAAAGGCTTTTTCCCGGAGCAAGACACCGGACGCCTAAGCGCTACCATTCAGGCGGAGCAGGATATATCGTTTCAGGCCATGAAAGGTAAGTTTACGGAAGTGGTGGACATTATTAGGAGCGATCCTGATGTCGACTACGTAACGGCCTACACGGGTGCAGGCACCGGTACGAATATCGGACGAATGTTCATTTCGCTAAAGTCATTTGAGCACCGGAAGGCCAGTGCAGGGGAGGTGATCGCCCGGCTGCGCAAAAAGCTCGCCCAGGTACCTGGCGCCCCGACCTATTTTCTGTCAGTTCAGGATTTGCGCATCGGAGGGAGGATAGGCGCTGCCTTATATCAATACACACTTCAGGGAGACAACCTGACAGAGCTCAACAAATGGGGTCCGCGTGTGCTTCAGCGGATGCGCAAATTGCGTGAACTCGTCGATGTGAGCAGCGATCAACAGGATAAAGGACTTCAAACCTCGGTAGTGATCGACCGCAGTACTGCCTCTCGGCTGGGTGTCACGCCGCAGCTCATTGATGACACCTTGTACGACGCCTTCGGCCAGCGGCAGGTGTTGATCACTTACACGCTCTTAAACCAGTACCATGTGGTCATGGAGGTTGAGCCGAAGTTTTGGCAACGCCCCGAAACGTTGAGGGACATTTACGTGAGATCTCCCGCCGGGGCCATGGTCCCGCTTAGCGCATTCGCTCGTTTCGAACGGACTTCGACGTCACTCGCAGTGAATCACCAGAGTCAGTTTCCGTCGGTGACGATCTCGTTCAATTTACTGCCAGGAGTCGCGCTCGGGGATGCTGTAACGTCAATTCAGACGGCTACGCAGGAGATGGAGCTGCCCTCAAGTATCCGGTCAAGCTTCGCAGGCACGGCCCAGGCCTTCCAGGCATCGCTGGCCAGCGAACCGCTTTTGATCCTGGCAGCCCTCGTGACGGTTTATATCGTGCTGGGGGTCCTCTATGAGAGCTACGTCCACCCGATCACCATTCTGTCCACGCTGCCATCGGCAGGTGTGGGAGCAGTGCTCGCACTCTTGATCAGTCGCACAGATCTCACCGTCATTGCTGTGATCGGCATCATTCTTTTGATTGGTATCGTGAAGAAGAACGGTATCATGATGGTCGATTTTGCTTTGGAGGCTGAGCGTAAGGAGGGCAAGAGCCCTGTTGACGCAATCTACGAGGCCTGTCTGCTGCGATTCCGGCCGATCATGATGACAACCATGGCGGCACTGCTCGGGGCGCTTCCACTGGCGCTGGGCGGTGGGGTGGGTTCCGAGTTTCGCCGACCGCTCGGCATCTCTATCGCTGGAGGTCTCATTTTCAGCCAGATGCTCACTCTCTATACCACGCCGGTGATTTATCTCTACCTCGATCGTTTGAGGCTTTGGCTCAAAGGTAAACGAGGAGCGCATAAAGGGATGCCGGTGCGATTGGATCCGTGAGGCGTTGAAGTGACTGCGATGACAGATCGAATGAGGCTATCCATGGAACAAATACAGGACAATCGACGGATAGAAGTCGGAGGAGGAAGATCGATGGCTCGAATAGGAATGGCCTGCCGTATGTCAACGGGGCTGGATTGGCTGATGCCGACGATACTTGCAGGGGTGCTTATTCTCCTGAACGGCTGTACGGTGGGTCCGAATTACGTCAGGCCCACAGCCGAGGTACCGGGAGTTTACAAGGAGATGGAGGGTTGGAAAGTGGCACAGCCCAAGGACCATCTTACCCGCGGGGCATGGTGGGAGATCTACAATGATCCTGAGCTCAACGCCCTCGAGGAGCAGGTTAATATCTCGAACCAAAGCCTGAAGGTGGCGGAAGCACAGTTTCAGCAGGCCCGAGCGCTGGTTATAGTTGCTCGAGCGGCGTACTTTCCGACAGCCTCGGTTGGGGTTTCTTATACACGGTCGCAAGCATTGGCAAACGTGGGCGGAGTGACTGGAACAACCGGAGCGACAGGAACAACCGGGGCCCCCACCTCTAACTTCATGCTTATCGGCGACGCATCGTGGGAACCGGACCTTTGGGGGAGGGTTCGTCGCTCCGTCGAAGCCAGCAAGGCGACCGTCCAGGCCACTGCCGCTGATCTTGAATCGACCCGCCTGCTCGTTCAGGCCGAACTGGCACAGGACTACTTTTTACTGCGCGGCCTGGACAGGCAGAAGCACCTTCTGGACGAGACGGTGGTTGCATTCCAAAAGACCCTCGAACTGACAAAAAACCGGTATGCGAGTGGCGTGGCGTCGAGGGCTGAGGTGCTCCAGGCAGACACCCAGCTCAAGACCACTCAGGCTCAGGCGATCGATGTTGGCGTACAGCGCTCACAGTTGGAGCATGCGATCGCATTGCTCGTCGGCAAACCCGCCTCCCTGTTCTCCATTCCTTTTAGGCCGCTGACCGCGGTTCCTCCCGCCGTGCCCGTCGGGGTGCCGTCCGAGCTTCTCGAACGCAGACCTGATATCGCCGGTGCCGAGCGCCGTGTCGCGGCAGCGAATGCGCAGATTGGAGTGGCCGTGGCTGCCTATTATCCAACCGTTACGCTGAGCGCATCGGGTGGGTTTGAAGGCTCAAATTTATCCAGAATGCTTTCGTGGGCAAGCCGTTTCTGGTCGGTTGGGCCTGGGATATCGGAGACCGTGTATGACGGAGGGTTGAGGCGGGGTCAGACCGCTGCGGCCCGGGCAGCCTACGACGGGACCGTGGCATCCTATCGTCAGACCGTACTCACGGGATTTCAGGAGGTGGAAGATAACCTGGCAGCGCTGCGCATCCTTGAGGAAGAGGCTAAGGCCCAGGATGAGGCGGTGAAAGCGGCACAGCAATCCGTGGATTTTACCACGAACCAGTATAAGGCGGGGACGGTAAGCTATCTCAACGTTTTGATTGCTCAGACAGTTGCGCTGAATGACGAAGTAACCGCAGTTGGCATTGCCAGCCGCCGGATGACCGCGAGCGTCCTCCTTGTCAAGGCCCTGGGCGGCGGTTGGGATGCATCTAGCCTGCCCTCAGCCAAAGACTTCGGTCGCAAAGACCCTAAGCAATCACAGTCAACTGAGAACAAGCCGCTGCCGGTAGACCTGCCGAACGCCAATACCCCTTGAGTGGTATTGATTCTCCCCCGTTTGACAAGAAGTGTCTCTTTTCTTGGCTTGATGAAACTTCGATCTGTTCATAATAATCATAACAATCGATGGGTTATGGTGAAAAAAGTTTATTGGCACGTAAATTGCTGAAATATACCCTACAGTTTCTTAGTAAAGAGACAGTCGATAAAGCCAAACCACGAGTAATCGTGGGACGGAAAGCTACGGGTCCCAAAGGGATAGCCGGGTTGCCGAAGGATAAATGAACAGGACCGGATTACCGTGGCTTTATCTGGACAGGTAATCCGGTTTTTAATTTCTGGGTCAATGGCGTAGAAGGAAGGAAAACAAAAAAAGATTTGAGGGGGCAATGATCAATGAAACCTGTAATGGGAGATATATTGAAGAGTAAATCGACTGGGGAATTCTATAAAGTGAAGAAGGTTAAAGAACGGATCATCCTACTGGAGGCCGAAAACACGCCCGATAAAGTATGGCTGGGAAATAAGGAATGCCTGGAGATACTTTATGATAAGGTCGAGGGTCGAGAAGGAGAAAAGTCTCGGTTTTGCTGTTTGACAAGTGTGAACCGAATGGAATAGCAATTTGTAGTTATAGACAGGTCTGTGCGATCCAGCCAAAAAACAACGGATTCGTAGGCGGGACACCTTTCCCTTAAACCGGTAGATTATTTTCCAGTCGTCTTTCAAAAAAAAAGGGATCAGTTAGAGGAGGGCGATAACTGATCCCCACCAGTACATCAGTAGGGGGAAAAACAAGGAGCTTTTTGGTGTACTGGTTCTTCCAAAAAAATATAAGACAAAAACATTAGAGTGGGATTAGATCTGGATTAAGATTTTTTAAGACTGTGACTTGGCTCATCCTACAGAGATAACGACACACGGGGCTTTGTTGCTTTTGGATAAGAAGTAGCGTATAATAAGTATGACTTTCGGAGCCATGGAAAAGAGGGCCCGTAAAAAATGCTTGACGGCTTCTTTGCGGGTTTTTTGTTAATCCTACAAATTCCTCCAACTTATTTCTGCATTGCTTATCCGTTTGTCGTTTGAAATCGTGGAAATTGTTGGTTTGGGAAAAAAAGGAAAAAGAACGGCCCTGTTCAATATTGACTCGGTTATCTGAGGATTGAGAATGAAGTTTTCAGACTTGGATTTGAAGCCGGAGATTCTGGAGGCCCTGACCGGCATGGGATACGACGACTTGACACCGATCCAGGAAAAGACCTTTTTCCCCATTCTGAGCGGAAGAGATCTCTTGGCCCGGGCAGAGACGGGCTCAGGGAAGACAGCTGCCTGCGGCATTCCGCTGATTCAGAGGATCGATGCTTCGCTCAATGCCATCCAGGCCCTCATCTTGGTTCCTACGCGTGAGCTGGCCCTTCAATATGTAGAGGAGATTAGCAAGATTTCGAGATTGACAGATGTTGTTCCTTTCGCCATCTTTGGCGGATTCCCGATGGAGATTCAGGAAGGGAAATTAAAGGATGGGGTCCACGTCCTTGTTGCGACACCCGGCCGCTTGATTGATTTCCTCTACCATACTACGTCGATTGACCTCTCTTCTGTTCGCACGCTGGTTCTGGACGAGGCGGACGAGATGCTGAAGATGGGGTTTATCGAAGATATAGACTTCATCCTGTCCTGTCTGATTCATGAGCACCAGACATTGCTCTTTGGGGCGACGATGCCCGAAGAGATCGATCGACTGGCCCGGGCCTACCTGATCAAACCCGTCCGAGTGGAATTGAACAAGGAACGGGTGGCTCCTCAGAGTCTGGTTCACCATTTTCAGCTTACAGGACGGGACGACCGCCTCAACGATTTGATCGAGTACCTAAGGAGGGAGAAGATCTCCCAGGCCATCATCTTTTGCAACTCAAGGCATCACGGTGAGCAACTGATAAGAAAGTTGGAAGGAAAATTCGAATCGATCGCGTATATCCACGGAGGTCTGGAACAATCGAGGCGGACGTCTATCTTCGAGCGTTTTCGCCGAAACGAGATCTCTCTCCTGGTTGCCACCGACGTTGCGGGTCGCGGGCTCGACTTCAGTTGTGTCAGCCACGTGATTAATTATGACTACCCGTATCGGTCGGAGTCCTACACGCACCGGACTGGAAGAACGGGAAGAATGGGACGGGCTGGCATTGCCATGACTTTTGTGACACGTCAGGAACTGGGGGACTTGAAATCTCTGTTTAAGCTGAATCGTATTGATCCCGTATGGCACGGCAGCGTCCCTGACCTTCAAAACATCAAACAGAAACGGTCCCAAGGGCACCGAACATCCGTTCCACCTTCCACTTTCTACCCTCGAGGTCTTAACCCTTGACCCCGTGACCCTTAATAGAGCCGGAAACATACTCCGCGGCCAATCCAATGCAACGCTAAGGTTGACTTATGAAACGCGACGATTTGAGAAACATTGCCCTGATTGCCCATGTGGATCATGGAAAGACGACGATCGTCGATGGCCTGCTCAGGCAGTCGGGCATTTTCCGTTTGAACGAAAAGGTCCAGGAGAGGGTGATGGACAATATCGACCTGGAGCGGGAGCGTGGCATTACGATCATGGCAAAGAATACGGCGATCGAATACAAGGGGGTCAAGATCAATATTGTCGATACGCCAGGCCATGCCGATTTCGGCGGGGAAGTGGAAAGGACGCTCAAGATGGTGGACGGCGTGCTGCTCCTCGTCGATGCCTCTGAAGGGCCTCTGCCCCAGACCAGGTTCGTCCTGAAAAAGGCTCTCGAGTTCAATCTGCCTCCCATCCTCGTGATTAACAAAATAGACCGTGCGGATGCGAGGATCCGAGAGGTGCTGAATGAGGTCTACGATCTGTTTATCGACCTCGATGCCACGGAGAGCCAGCTCGAATTTCCAATCGTCTACACCAATGCAAAGCTCGGGATTGCGAAACTGCGGCCTGATGAGAATACGAAAGACCTTCAGTGTCTGTTCGAGCTCATCCTTCGTGCCGTTCCGCCACCGGAAGGGGATGAGGGGGGACCACTGAAGCTTCTGGTCACCAACATCGACTATAACGATTATGTAGGTAGGCTCGCCATAGGGAGGATTTTCTCAGGCTCGGTGAAGGTCGGAGATTGGGTATCGAGCATCGATGGAAAAGGGGAACCGATAAAGACGAAGGTTACCTCTCTCTGCGGGTTTCAAGGACTCGAAAGAGTGGACATCAAAGAGGCCCGGGCGGGAGATATTGTCGCCCTGGCAGGCATTGAAGGGATTAATATCGGTGACACCATCTCCGATATTGAAAATACGGAGCCTCTTCCGAGAATTGCGGTGGATGAGCCCACCATTTCCATGGTTTTTTCCGTGAACACATCCCCCTTTGCGGGCCAGGAGGGAAGGTATGTCACGTCGAGGAATCTGAGGGAACGGCTTGAAAAGGAGCTCCTGTATAATGTGTCGATCAAGGTGGACTTCGATTCCACAGATTCTTTCAAGGTGATGGGAAGAGGAGAGCTGCAGCTTGCCATCCTCATTGAGATGATCAGGAGAGAAGACTATGAGCTTTCTGTGTCCATGCCGGAGAGCATTACAAAGAATCTGGACGGCATTCTTCACGAGCCGATGGAGCATCTCGTCATCGATATTCCAGAGGAATTCATAGGCGTTGTGACACAGCAGATAGGGATCCGGAAAGGCAGGATGCAGAAGATGAACAACAACGGCCATGGCAGGGTTCGCCTCGAATTCAGGATTCCATCCAGAGGGCTAATCGGTTTCCGTTCCCAGTTTTTGACGGATACACGGGGGACGGGCCTCTTCAACCACATCTTCGACGGTTATGAACCGTGGCATGGACCCATCACCAAACGCTCTACCGGAACTCTGATTGCAGACCGGCCCGGGAAGACCACCCCGTATGCCCTTTATCATCTCCAGCCCCGAGGGACACTCTTTATAAAGGAGAATACGCCTGTCTACGAAGGGATGGTGATCGGCGAGAATTCAAGAGAGAACGATCTGAATGTCAATGTGACGAAGGAGAAGAAACTGACCAACATGAGGGCAGCCGGTTCGGACGAAGCCTTGCAGCTCATTCCTCCCAGGATCCATAGCCTTGAGCAGGCCATTGAGTTCATCAAGGAAGATGAGCTGGTGGAGGTGACCCCACACTCCGTGCGCATCAGAAAAAAGATCCTCGAATCGAATAAGAGACCCAGGTTCATTTGACAGACAAGATAAGAGTTATTAAGTTTAAAGCGGAGGGTCTTTATGGAAAAAAAAGAAAGGATTCTTGTACCGCTCGACGGCTCGGACTGTGCGGAGAATATTATCCCGAAGGTTGAGGAGCTGGCAGAACGCAACGAAGAAGGTATTTGCCTTTTGCGAGTCGCCATGGCCCACACGTTTCCCGGCGTAGATCAAACAGAAGCCCAGGTGGAGGTCGTCCGTGAGGCAGAGGAATATCTTCATGATATGGAGGGCCGCTTGAAGGCGAAAGGGTTTGACGTAGATGCCCATGTCCGTTACGGAAATGAGGTTGAGGAGATATTGGAACATGCGGCCCAGAAAGAAATCGGCTTGATTGCCATGTCCACCCGTCGCCATAGTGGGATCAGACATCTTTTCCGGGGATGTGTAGCCGAAAAAGTCCTGCGCCGCACGCCGAAGCCGGTCTTTCTGGCTCAATGCGATGGATAGATCGATGGGATTCAACGGAGTAAATGGGTCCGGAAATCGAAAAGATAACGCCGAACTTTTGTATGTCTATTTTGCCGGAAGGCCAATGATCAGGTCACGGCTTCCCACTTCCTTTTAACAGGGTCTCGGAGATATTTTTCATAAACAAGGCGCAAATACCCCATAAGAAAGGCAACCACAAGGGAATCAAAAAAAGTGGTTTCGAATACTTCCAGGCTCCAAGGTAAATGGCGATGAATTCTCCTATGGGGCCAAGGACAAAGGTAACAAAATAGAAGAGTAGATCACTTTTGGTATGCCATTTGGTGAGTGCGACGACGCTGATAGCAACATAACAAATGGTTAGAACAACTGGCTTATGCCAGAGCAATCCTACCAGCACGATACATAAGGCATACAAACCTAATTCAAATGTAAGCTCTCTTTTCATCAGGACGCAAACCTAAACGAATGATTTGAAGTTCTTTCCCATTTTCGGGATCGTTTTTCCCGGGTAATGATACTACTAACTCTTCCATAAAAGTCAAGCTGATTTTCCTTGTCATTCTCCATCCCAATGGTTATAAATACCCCTGAGGAGCTAAGAATGGAGTATAAATATACAAACCGGCTGGTGCATGAGACCAGCCCTTATCTTTTACAACATGCCCATAATCCTGTGGATTGGTATCCGTGGGGAGAGGAGGCCCTGAGCCGTGCCAAGAAAGAAGATCGGCCCATTCTTCTCAGCGTTGGCTACTCCTCCTGCCATTGGTGCCATGTGATGGAAAAGGAGTCTTTCGAAAATGAGGCGATTGCGGGACTCATGAACCTCCGCTTTATTAATATCAAGGTTGACCGAGAGGAGCGACCGGATCTTGATGAGCTTTATATGAATGCTGTTCAGGTGATGACCGGGTCCGGGGGATGGCCGATGACCGTCTTCTTAACTCCTGATCTCATCCCCTTTCATGCGGGAACTTATTTCCCTCCCGAAGATCGGGGGGGAATGCCGGGATTTTCAAAAGTCCTGGCCATCGTTTCTGATTATTATCGCTCTCATCGAGGGGAAGTGGGAAAGATGGAGGCCCAGTTGAAACAAGCTCTTCGTCAGATCGTTGAAATCGTTCCCTCTCACGAAGCGTTGAGCGATGGCGTTTTGTCAAAGGCGTTCAGCGCCCTGGAGAGTCAATTCGATCCGATTTATGGAGGATTCGGAAACGCCCCGAAATTCCCCAGCAGCATGGCCCTCTCTTTTCTCCTCCGGTACTGGAAGAGCACAGGTTCAAAAAATGCATTGGAAATGGTGGAAAAAACTCTGGAGAAAATGGCCAATGGTGGGATCTATGACCATCTCGGAGGAGGGCTCCACCGTTATTCCGTGGATGAACGATGGCTCATTCCCCATTTTGAGAAAATGCTCTATGACAACGCCCTGCTTTCGAGATCCTATTTCGAGGCCTATCAGGCCACTGGGAAGGAAAGGTATCGTGACGTAGGCGAGGCAATCCTCAAGTATGTCCTTCGTGAAATGAGAAGTCCGGAAGGAGGGTTCTACTCCACCCAGGATGCGGATAGCGAAGGTGAGGAAGGGAAGTTTTATGTCTGGACGAGAGACGAGATTAAAGAAGTATTGGGCAAAGAAAAGGGAACCCCTTTCTGCGCTTATTATGGGGTGGCCACCGAAGGAAATTTTGAAGGAGGGAAAAGCGTCCTTCATATTGCTTCCACTTCAGAAAAGGTTTCTCAATTATACGGAATGCCCGTTGTGGAGTTGAAAAAGGTATTGGCGGAGGGGCGGCAGAAACTCTATGCTGAAAGGGAAAAAAGAGTGAGACCCGGGCGGGATGAGAAGATTCTGACTTCTTGGAACGGTTTGATGATCTCCGGTTTTGTGGATGGATTTAACGTCACGGAAAAAGAGCAATATTTGAACGGGGGAAAAGAAGCCGCCCGTTTCATCCTCCGGATGATGCGGCAGGATGGCGACTTGTTGAGGGTGTTTCGTGGAGGAAAATCCCGGGTGAAGGGGTATTCAGAAGACTATGCTTTTTTTATCCAGGCTCTCATCGATCTGTATGAAGCCACATTTGAGGCGGAATGGTTGAAAGAGGCAGAGGATCTCAACCAGAGAATGATTTACCAATTCTGGGATGAGAAGAATGGAGGTTTCTTCTTCACAGGGAAGGAGAACGAGCCTTTGATTGCCCGGTCAAAAAACCCTTATGATAATGCCATCCCTTCGGCAAATTCCATCACCGTATTTAATTTGACCAAACTCGGCTATCTCACCGGTGAAGAATCTTTCAAATCGAAGGCCGAGCAGGTTCTTCTTCTCTTTCATAACTTTCTCGAGCAGCATCCTTCCGGATTTAGCCAGATGCTATCCGGCCTCTCATTCTTTTTGAATCCACAGGAGATCGGAATCATCGGTTCAAGAGATGATCCGAGGACAAAAAGCATGCTCAAAGAGATCCACCTCGCCTATCTTCCTAACAGAATTCTGAGCCTGAGGGATCCTCAAGAACCTATAAAAGGGAATTGGTTTCCATTTCTCATGGAGAAAGGGATGCCAGAGGTTCCAACCGCTTTCGTCTGCAAAGGATTTACCTGCTTACCGCCTGTGAGGGACGTAAAGGAATTGAAAAAGGTGATGGGATGAACTCGCGGCGTTGCCACAAGTTGTGGCAATGCCATCGAAGTCGTGAATGGGTCTACCTCTCCCGCGGCTTGTATGCCGCTGCTGCAATCATTCCGCAAAAGATATATTCGATCATCCCGAAGATGAACCATCCCAAACACAGAGCAAAGGGGAGAGGAAAGATGGCGTATTCAAAGAATGCATAGGGAATGTTTGCGAAAAGTCCAATGATGATTCCGTACCGGACACCCCCCATGGCACCTTTATTTTCATATCCTTTGATGAAAATATAGGTGAATATGAATGACAGGATAAGATAACCGACGTGGATGATCCACATCTTTGGCATCATGTCAGGCCTCCACAAAGCCCCGAGAGATGCGTAGGTCTTCTTGAAGATGACGCCATGGACGAAGAAATTGATCACCTCAATCACAATAAATACAAGAATACTTGTTCCAATAAATCGTTTCACGTTCGTCACCCTCCCTCCTTTCTGTTGTTTTGATGAAATCTTATATTACGGACTGGAAATTCAACCGAATAAATATCGTTGCCGCGATTGTCTAAAAGTTAGAACAGATTGCCAAGACATACCTCAGGCAGGTGATTCCAAGAATGCATCAACGGAAGATGGTTCCCATTTCTTACAGAGAAAGAAATCCCGGGCTCCTACGGCTTTCGTTTGCGAAGGTTTTACCTGATTACCGCCTGTGAAAAATGAAGATGAGTTAAGGAAGATATTTGAAAGATAGGGATCAAGTTACAGTTCTGGGGCGGTTTCCGGATATCTTACGGCGCGTTTTGAGGGGATCCGGCGCAGCCAGAGTTAGGTCGTCTCTTGGGTGTAGGGAATGACGATGGCACCACGCTTGAAATTGCCGAGAACTTCTGCCTTCCCACGCAAAAAAAACTGCCCCACAAGGGCGGCCGTAACTGCGTCAAGCTCGTCCCCGTTCATCTTTTGATGTAACCCTTTGACTCCGAGTTTTTCAAGCGCCTTGCGAAGCTTCGACAACCCATCTTGTTTCCGACCCGTATGCCATATATCCTGCGCAGCACCAGGGTAAACCTCGATGACTGCGTAGCCGCGTCGGGTGAGAGTTTTTTTTAGGTGGATACCTCGCTCAGTAAGTAATCTCATCGGGCCGAGCGTAATGGGGAAAAAACGAATGCCCCGTTTCAGTAATTCGCGGTCGCAGGGACGAAAATGTTCCCCGTTCCTGTCTCCGATTGACCTTCGTCCGGGCGGTAAGTTGAGTGGTGCATCTATTGCAACGATAGCCGGATTCGCTTTCTCTACGTAGTTGATAATCTCCTGATCCGTATGGAGTATCGTGCAAGAAGTGATGAGCCCCTTTTTCAACGTGCAAAGGCCGGTATTGCGCTTCGGACTGCCCGCAAGGTCAATACCCACCACGTTGTTACTATGCCGTTTAGGGAAGTCCATGATTCAACTTTGTTTAGATTCAATTTTTCTTGATCCGTTTTTTACCACTTTTTTGCCCCTTTGTCTATAAAGTGCTTGTTTGCTTTTATCTCGCGATTTTTCTTCAATAGCGCAGAATAGGAACTTCACATGACATTAACGCTCTTTTCAAATCTTGACAAGATGGGGTGAAATGTTTATTTTATGAAAATATTTTCATTCTTTTCTTAACCCTTCATGAATATAGCGCTTTTTAGAAACCTTTTCAGGGAGAAGAAACTCAGTTTGAGTCATCCGAGGCTTCTGACTTACCAGGAGCTTTCCAATGCCGTAAGCCCGCTGAGTTCGTTGGAGCTTTATCAAAACCTTCTCAAAAAGAGTAAAAAAATCGGGCTGACCTCCATCTACCGGTCCCTTGGTCTATTTGAGTCCTTGGGAATCGTTTTTAAAATCACCAACGGGTCATCGGTCAAATATAAGCTTTGTGAGTTGGAGAATCACCACCACCATATCATCTGCAAGGCCTGCGGGAATGTGGTCGAATTGAATTTTTGTGATATTTCAGACTGGTCCAAGAAGGTGACGGAGGTCACGGGTTATCAGGTAGTCGATCATCAGCTGAATTTTTTTGGATTTTGCAAAGCTTGCATACCCTTACAAAGATCGCAAAGCGCCGAGCGCTAAGCGCATAATGTTTTAAGGTTTCACGCTATGCGCCATGCTCTATGCGCTGTGCTTTCTTTTGAAGGAGAGGAACCGATGTCCCATATTCATCTTCCGGACGGAGTGTTGCCAGTTTGGCTTTGGGCTTCAGGTTTCATTGTAGTGATCCTCATCTGGACCATCCTTTTGCGATCCATGAAAAAAGAGGACTTGACCAGGCGGCTTCCCTTACTGGGAATGATGGCTGCCGTCATGGTCTTGGGTGCTTCCGTCGAAATTATCCCCATCGCTTATCATGTCAACCTCACGGTCATTTCCGGAATCTTATTGGGACCTTCTCTCATCTTTCTGGCCACCTTTGTGGTCAATACCATCCTCGCCTTATTTGGGCATGGTGGAATTACCGTCATCGGGCTTAACACGCTCATCCTCTCGATCGAAGGGGTATTGGGATATTTTCTTTTTCATCTCTTCTGGAAGGTTTTAAAAAGGCTGACCCCTGCTGTTTTTTTCGCCACCTTCATCGCCTTGCTTTTCTCCACCTCTGCCATGATCGGAGTGATCAGCTTAGGGACTTCCCATTATGAAGAGTTAATCCATCAGGAGAGGGGAAAGGGGATTATCGGGTTCGAGTTTGGAAAAGAGAAGGAAGAGCTTCATCCAGGCCAGCCTGCTGAGGAAAAAGTAAATTTGGGACCGTTTATCGCCATCGTTCTCCCTTTGGGTTTCATTGGGTGGATGCTGGAAGGAGTGATCACCACATTGATTGCTCGGTATATCCGGCGCCTGAGGCCAGATTTATTGCGTTTAGAGGGGGAACCCTTATGATTCAGCTTTCCTATTTGGATTATATCGCTGTGGAGAAGAGGAGTTTCCTCCATCGTCTCTCACCCAAGTTGAAAATCATCGGGATGCTCGTTGTCTTATTCGTCATCGTCACCATGAGGAGCCTTCCCGGGCTTTTCCTCCTTTATGTCATTCTCCTCACTCTGTATTTCGCGGGGAAGGTTCCGGCGAAAATCCTTTCGCTCACGCTCTATCCCCTCATCTTTGCCGTTCTTTTTATCTTTCTTTCCGGGTTTCAAATCTTTTTTATTCTTCTTATCCTTTTGAAAGTCCTCTGCGGCTCCACCGGAGTGGTTCTCCTCTTGGCGACCACGCCCTATCCTTCGATCTTCTCTGTCCTGGGGAGAGTCCTCCCGTCTTCTTTCGTGATAGCTCTTTTCCTGACTTACCGGTCGATCTTCATCCTCTTGACCGTCCTGGAAAATACACAACATGCCCTCTATCTCAGGGGAGGGGTTCAGTGGAAACATCCCTGGAGGAGTTTGATCAATATTTCAAATGCCTTTGGCCATCTGATCATCCAGGGGATTGATGCAAGTGAAAAGATGTATGAGTCCATGGTGCTTCGGGGATTTAAGGGCAAGATTCATTACAGAGGAGAATAGGCGATGAGGCAACAGGAGATGATCGTTTCAGTGGATTGCATTACCCATGTTTATCCGGATATGACGAAGGTGCAGATCTGCGGCCTGGACTTTATTGTGAACCAGGGGGAAAGGGTCGGGATCCTGGGAGCCAATGGCTGCGGAAAAACGACGCTGCTCAAACATCTCATGGGAGTGCTGGTGCCAAAGGATGGAAGCGTGAGGGTTTTTGGAGTGGACCCTCGAAAAGAATATTCCAAAATCAGAGAAAGGATAGGGGTTGTCATGCAAGATGTGGATGAGCAGATCCTTGGCCCCACTGTTTATGATGATATCCTCTTTGCCCCGCTGAACTACGGCATGGAGAGGGTGGAGGCAGAAGCGCTGGCCAAAGCTGTAATAGAAAGATTGAATATCGAGTCGATCCAGGGAAAGATCGTCCATTACCTATCGGGCGGTGAAAAGAAAAAGGTGGCCTTAGCCGGTGCATTGGTGTTAAAACCAGACCTGTTGATCCTGGATGAACCTTTTACGGGATTGGATCCCAAGTCAAAAAGAGACCTCATCCACATTTTGAACGATTTAAACGCAGAGAAAGGGATCACCCTGATCATGACACTCCATGAGGTCGAATTGGTGTCTGAGGTGACGGATGTCCTTTATCTCATGCATGGGCGCGGTGATCTCAGCGAGCGTGGAAGACCGGATGAGATTTTCGGGAAATTTAAGGACTTGGAAAGCTTTAATCTGGAAGAACCAACCCTGACAAAGCTCTTCAAGGGATTAAAGGAGGAAGGACTCGATTTTGGGGACCCCCTACGTATTGACGAGGCGATTGAATCAATAAAGAAGCATTGGATGAAAAGATAAAGGCTGAGAGTTCGGAGTTCGGTGTTCGGAATTTGAGACGAAGAAACTCCCGACTTTGATTCCTGAATGCTGCCTTTTGTTTTTCGGGCTGAAAATGTTTTACTCCGAACTCTGAACTCATAACTCCGAACTTTTTATTATGAAACTTGGTAATCTTAGTTTGAGTGGCACTCTTTTTCTCGCCCCGATGTCGGGGATTACGGATTACCCGTTCCGTCAGATCGCCAAGGAACACGGTTGCAGTTTGGTTTTTACGGAAATGGTCAGCGCGGAGGGATTATTACGGAAGGGGAAATCCTTCTTAAAAATCGGAGAGGATGAACATCCCGTTTCCGTCCAACTTTTCGGCTCAAATCCTGAGATTTTAGCCGAAGCCGCTCGGATGGCCGAGTCCATGGGCGCAGATGCGATTGATATCAATATGGGATGTCCGGCGAAGCAGGTGGTTGAACCCGGGGCAGGGGCCGATCTTATGCGTTTCCCGGAAAAGGCGAAAGAGATTCTTACAAAGGCGAGAAGGGCAGTAGAGATTCCTCTCACCGTCAAGATTCGCTCGGGGTGGGACGGGGAACATATCAACGCGGTCGAGATTTCAAAAATTGCGGAGGGCTGTGGTGTCGATGCGCTTTCCATCCATCCCAGGACAAGAGCTCAAGGATTTGGCGGTCGGGCGGATTGGGATCTGATTGGGAAAGTGAAGACGGCCATCCGTATCCCTGTGATCGGAAATGGGGATATCACAACACCATTCTCGGCCGAGAAAATGTTCGAAGAGACAGGTTGTGACGGAGCGATGATCGGGAGAGGGGCTTTGGGAAATCCGTGGATCTTCCGTCTTGAAAAATCACAGCACGAGGACGAGGGACCGACGGCTCCATCTCTGGACGAGAGGCAGAGCGTGATTCGTCATCATTTCGCGCTGGCACAGACGTATTATGGCGAGAGGTGGGCGGCAAAGAAATTTCAGAGGCACGTTTACTGGTATACGAAGGGCTTCCCCGGCTGTGCCTCATTCCATTCAAGATTATCAGGACTAAAAGAAGGGGATGCTCTCCTGGAAGCCGTTCATTCCTATTTTGATTCCGTTCAAAGGAGGACTTCATGCCGATCGTATCAGTCGACGGAAGGCAGATCAGCTACTGGACCGGAAGAAAAGGGATTTTAGAAGGGAGAGAAGCGGTTCTCTTCATCCATGGAGCGGGAGGGGGGCAGTATTCATGGAGCTGTCAGAAGGGTTATTTTGAGAAGGAATTTAACCCGATCATCGTTGAGCTTCCCGGCCATGGAGAATCAGAAGGAGAAGGGGAGCAGGAGATCGCAAGGTATGCCGAGCATGTAGAGGTTTTCCTGAAAGCATTAGGTTTACACAAAGCCTTTCTCGTCGGCCACTCCATGGGCGGGGCGATTGTCCAGACACTGGCTTTGTCGCACCCGGGAATGATCAAAGGGATCGTATTAGTGGGAACCGGAGCAAGGCTGAAGGTTCTTCCCATGATCCTAAACGGGATCAAGGACGATTTTGAGGGGACCGTTCGAAAGATGAATCAATTTGTATACTCTCGTAACGTTTCGCCGGTGCTTATTGAACAGGGAATCGCTGAGATGCTCCGATGCCGGCCCGGAGTCCTCTACGGCGATTTTCTCGCTTGTGACCGATTCGACCTGATGAACGAGATAGAGAAAATTGCCCTCCCCACGCTCATTATGTGCGGAGAGGATGACCAACTCGCTCCTGTAAAGTATTCCCAATTCCTTCACAATCGAATCAAAGGGTCGAGGATGGAAATCCTTCCCCAGGCTGGCCATAAGGTGATGATGGAAGCCTCTCAGCTCTTCAATGAGAAGGTCAGAGAATTTATAGAAGAGATAGTTAAGGGTTCAAGGATTCAAAGGGTCTAGGGTTCGAGACACCGACGGTAGAAAGTGGAAGGTGGAGTGTGGTAATTTCATGAAACGCTGGCTGGTTGTGGAACTCCTGATCGCAAAAGAAATTGGAGAGGCGGTCTCCAATTTCTTGATCGAGATGGGGGCCACAGGAATTGAAGAGCTCGATGGAGACCTGAAACGGGAAAGACTGAGGGCTTATTTCCCGCGGGATGAAAGAAAGAAAAGAATTCTTGGCGTTCTCCGCCGTTATTTGAAATCACTGAAAAGGCTTTTTCCTGGACATCCTCCTGCCCAAATCGGGACGGCCTCTCTTCCTGAACAGGATTGGGGTGAGAACTGGAAAAGGTTTTTTAAACCTGTTCAGGTCACACCCAGGTTTTTGGTAAGGCCCCCCTGGTCCAGAGTTCGATTGAAAAGAGGCCAGATTCCTATTGACATCACTCCCGGAATGGCCTTTGGCACAGGAACGCACGCTACTACTATCCTGTGTATTCAGGCATTGGAGGAAAGGCTCAAAAGGAAAGGACAATCTGTTCTTGATGTGGGAACAGGTTCAGCGATTCTTTCCATCATCGCAGCGAAATTGGGAGCAAAAGAGGTTTGGGGAATAGATATCGATGGCGCGGCTGTGGAGAATGCGAGAGTGAATGTAGAAAGAAATGGAGTTTCGGACATCGTCAAGATAAGAAAAGGAAGCATTGGAAGTCTCCAAAAAAAGTTTGACGTTATCGTGGCCAATATCGATCTCAAGAGTTTGAGAAGGATGAGAAGATCTCTGGCGGGCCGGCTTAAAAACCTGGGGGTTCTCATCCTCTCCGGGATCTTGGGGGGGGAAAAAGAAAGAATCCGTCTCCACTACTTGGAAACCGGGCTCTTACGATGGGTCAAAACCGCCCAAGAAGGAGAGTGGGTCTGTTTGACCTTTCAGCGAAAATAGAAAAATAAAAATTCCTCCCCACCTTCCTTTACGAAAGGAGGGAACAACCTCCCCTTTGGAAAAGGGGGATCGAGGGGGATTTTCGTTGTTCGTGCCTGCACACCGAAGTGGAGTGTTTCGGCACGCAGGCGTGGGTGACCAATTGATCTTGTAAGATTTGTTTCCAGATTCGGGATTTGGATTTCGATTTTTTCGATATCTCTGTCTCATTCCCGGAGAAGCTGGAGAAAAGTCATGCCTAAATTCTATATTCCTGACCCTCGTATTGAAAATGGATTGCTCAAGATCGAGGGCGATGAGATGAAACACATTCGAAAGGTTCTTCGCCTCAGAACGGGGGATGAGATTCTTGTCTTCGATGGGCTGAGCCACGAGTTTGAGGGGACAATTATTGAAGAGGGGCGCGCCTCTATCATGGTTAAGATTCAACGCATGCTCTCTCCAAAAAGAGATTCCCCCCTGGAAGTGACGCTGGCCCAAAGCTTGCTCAAGGGTGAGAAGATGGACTACTTGATCCAGAAAGCCACGGAGTTGGGGGTCAAAGAGATTATCCCTTTTTTCTCTTCGCGGTCGGTCCCCCTTTTGGAAGAATCGAGAAGCCTGAAACGGCATCACCGATGGGGGAAAATTGCCATTGAGGCCTCAAAACAATGCGGAAGAGGAGTGATTCCGAAGATCGAATCCCTCCAAACCTATTCTGGCATGCTCCACGCCGCTTCAACGGATCAGCTCCGTCTCATCCTCTGGGAAAAGGATGGGATCAAGCTAAAAGAGATGTTGGAAGTATCGAAAGAAAAGAAGAAGATCTTTTTCATTATCGGGCCAGAAGGAGGATTTAGCCAGGAAGAGGTTGAAAAAGCCGAAAGAACTGGATTTGTCGCTGTTACCCTGGGAAGGAGGATATTAAGGGCAGAGACGGCGAGCCTCTGCTTTCTCAGTATTCTTCAATATGAATGGGGAGACGTGGGATAAAAGAGATTTCTGAAAAAGTCCAGAAATCTCTGATTGCACCGATTATGAAGTGATTACACTGACAAGAATCTGTGTAATCTTTCTTGGAATCTGAGTAATCAGAGAGCGAAAAATGCTTTTTTGGGGAGCTCTCATAAAAAGAGGGCCGATTCTTTAAGGGAATCGGCCCAACCAGAAAGGAGGGGGCATGAAGAAGAGGTGCTTAAGCGGCTTTTTTCTCCAAATTATCGACAAACTCCTTATACGTCTTGCATTCCTGGATAAGCTTGCATTTTCTCCGGCAAACCTCGATATGAATTTTTGGGCTTCCTTTTCTTTTATCACAGATAAGATAACTCATTTTTGAGTCCCCCTTTCAATCTATCGGCAACCAGCGCAAATGGAAATGATTTCTCTATATGTAGGATTACGCATATTTTAGAACACAAAATATAGAAATGTCAAGAAAAAAATGAAATTTTTCGACAAATAATTTAGTTTATATTTCAATAAGTTATGCACTTAAACAAAAGTAAAGTAACAATTTATTAAATCATCTTTATGAAATTTAAAGGCTAAAGCATTCAAATGGCAATTAGTGTAAAGCCGTGTGAAATGAAGAATCAGGGCATCGGAGCCGTCATTCCGGTGACGTATCAAGCAGAGGGTAAACTCCAGCGGGAATCCGGTTCAGAAATAGTGGATTCCCCCGTGTCAAGCACCCCGTTTCAAGCACGGGGCAGGCTAAGGCAGGCTTAGTCGAGCCCGGAATGACAGTCAAACTAAAGAGGCCTTTGGAAGTAATGTAAAGAAGCGTTGGACGCATTACAATAACAATACTGGGGCGCTCCACTCCTTCACGTCCTGATTTTTTTGGTTGGTTGCTGAGGGGGACTTCACTCCGGTTATGCACGGTCACCAAGAGGACCACAGCTTGGCCGATTGTGGTTTGACATCGCCCTGGCGGAGTTTCACGGCATCTGCTCGAACAAAAAAATAGGGCAACCGAAATTGCCCTAAGTTAAAAAAAAGTGCCGGGTCGCGGAATCGAACCACGGACACGAGGATTTTCAGTCCTCTGCTCTACC
>DBZJ01000030.1:0-12185 GCA_002311635.1 Syntrophaceae bacterium UBA1163 | reverse complement strand
CCTCTGCTCTACCGACTGAGCTAACCCGGCGTCCTCAGTGATAAGAAAATTTATATTACAACCTCCTTCGATGTGTCAAGAGTTAGTTTTGTTTTTGTGCTAGTTTTGCTTTGAAGAATGGAAAGAAATTTCCGGATGAATCATCCCGGCCATTGCTTCCAATCCTTCTACCACCCTCGGCGTTGGGCGATCGACTAAATTCGAGTCGATCACATAGATCGCATTCATCTTTACAGCGGGGAGTTCTTTCCAGGATTGCCACATCTTCATCAGATTCAAATAATCTCTCTTGCTGTCCATGGAACTCAGGATGATGACCTCCGGCGCCTTCGATAGGATCGTCTCGACGCCATAGACAGGATAGCTCCCTGATTCATTCTCTGAGATACTCCTTCCTCCTGCCAGGCGGATGAGATCGTCTCCGAGTGACCCCCTTCCCACAGTGACAATAGGAGAAAAGCCGACTTGGAAGAAGACCTTTCGCCTGGGAAGAGATTGGGTGAGTCTGACGATCGCCTCTTTCTTCTTTGTTATCTTCCGTATGATTTCTTTTGATTTTTCGCGCTTTCGAACAACTTCTCCTATATTCTCGATTGTTTTAATGATCCCGTCGAAGCCCATGGGATCGACGACATAGACAGAGAAACCAAGGTCGCTCAGCCTGTGAACGGTGTCCATTCGATTGCCGTCTCTAATCCCAAGGATCAAATCCGGTTTCAAAGACACAATTTTTTCAATACTCGGATTTACGAAACCCCCAATCCTATGTTTAGTCAAAGCTGCTTCAGGATAATCGCAGAAGTCCGTCACCCCTACGATTTCCTCACGAAGTTCCAAAGTGAAGAGGATCTCGGTGAGGTTCGGGGCCATCGATACGATTCTTTTCGGAGAGTTAGGAATTCTTACTTTTCTTCCAATCTCATCCGTGAATAGGCCTTCTTGCCCTTGCGCAGGGATATGGAGGAGGAATAGCACTAAGGTCAAGAGAATCGATTTTCTAATCATTTTTTTCCGAGACACCGGCTTCTGAAAACGTCGCCATTTCGTCGAGGATCTTCAGACTGGCCTCAACCAAGAATATCCCTAAGGCGGCGCCGGTTCCTTCACCCAGCCTTAGGTTCAGGTTCAGCAAGGGTTTTAGGCCGAGATATTCTAATAATACCCGATGCCCTTGCTCGGCCGACTGATGAGAGGCGACGAGGTAGGGCTTGACTTCAGGCGAAAGGGTTGCCGCAATCAAGGCTGCCGCGCCGGAGATGAAGCCATCAATGACAACCGGGATTCGATATCTGGCTCCGGCCAAGATCACTCCTGCAATCCCCCCGATCTCAAATCCTCCAACCTTCGATAAGACATCGATCGCATCCTTCGGATCCGGTCGATTTAGTTCCAAGGTCTTTTTGATTACCTTCACCTTTTTCTTCCGGCCTTTATCGTCAAGGCCTGTTCCCCTTCCCGTGACAGCGGCCACGTCAGCCCCTGTTATCGCGGCTGCGATAGCGCTGGAGGCAGTCGTGTTTCCTATTCCCATATCCCCGGTTCCTAAAATATCAACCCCTTTGCTCAACTCCTCTTCCACCAATTCAATCCCTGCTTCGATAGAACGGGTCGCTTCTTCCCGGCTCATAGCAGGTCCTACAGCCATATTCCGAGTTCCCATGGCCACCTTCTTATCTTTGAGGTCGGGATGAGGCCCAAGGACAGAGGCAACTCCCAAATCTGCCACAACAACCCTGGCCCCTATATGTCGGGCCAGGACATTAATCCCAGCACCGCCGCGAAGAAAGTTAAAAACCATCTGGGGAGTGACTTCAGAAGGATAGGCGCTCACTCCGTCCTTTGTGACACCATGGTCTCCGGCCAATGTGAAGATGACTTTGTGTGTGATTCGGGTTCTCGGATTTCCTTTGATCCCCGCGATTTGGATAGAGACGGACTCGAGCTGTCCCAATGAGCCTTGCGGCTTCGTTAAGCTGTCCTGCCTGATTCTCGCCTCTTCCATGGCTTTTTTGTCTAACGGTCTAATGCCACCAATTGTTTGGTTAATTTTATTCATCGTTCCTCTCAATTCTATAACTGGATTGGTTCAAGAATGACTAAAAAGATAAGGCAAAGAAGCTCCGACAATTCGTTCGCCCCTCCCAAGACATCGCCCGTGACTCCCCCCAACTTCTTTATGAAAAAAAACCGATACCCAAGACTGAAAAGGCCGATCCCTAAGAACACCAGGACCCCTTTAACGCCCGCGGCCAGCAAAGCGACGCCAAAAGCTGTGGCCAAGGATATAGCCGTATCGCGGTAACCAAGGTTTTTAGTAAAGGGTTTCGCCAATCCTTCCCCAGACCTTGCGTAAGGAGACCGGAAACAGACCAAAACCATGGAGTTTCTTCCCATCACGGTCATTAAGATAAGCGAGTAAGGAACAAATCCATTCGGGAATTGGTCCAGAGCAAGATATTTGCCGCCGATGAACAGGATGAGGCCGATCACTCCGAAAGCGCCGATTCGACTATCCCTCATCACTTCGAGAATCCTCTCCTTTGACCCTCCCGAGGCCAGACCATCCAGCGTATCAGCTAAGCCATCCAGATGAAGACCTCTTGTCAGGAAAGCAAGAAGTCCTACTGTTGACCAGAGGGTGATGGACTTGGGAAGGAAAAGAGAAAAGACATAATAACCCATGGTCAGGAGAAGACCAATCACAAGGCCGACGAGAGGAAAGAAAGCCATTGAGCGGGCTAATTGCTTCTCCTCTGAAAGCCTATTTTGCCCTACAGGCAGAATGGTAAGAAATGAGAGGGCTCTAAGAAAGCTTTTCATCTTTTCCTTTCAGGAAGGTTGGAATCCCTGAGACCATAAAGATGACCATATCTGCCGCTTCGGCTATCCTCTGATTAATCATTCCGGATAGGTCTCTGAAACGACGGCTTAATGGATCAGCAGGGACAATTCCCAGACCAACCTCATTCGATACAAGAATGAGTGAGGTTTGTTTTTCCTGAATCATATCGATCAGGGCACTTATCTCCTTCATGATCTCCGAGTCATCCTTCCGTCTCATCAAAAGATTGGAAAGCCAAAGCGTGATGCAGTCCAACAGGATGACCTCCACCTCATCGCCATATCGCCTGATTTTGTCGACAATCTCTATGGGTTCTTCAATCGTTTGCCATTCTGGACTTCTCATCTTTTTATGATGCTCTATGCGCTGAGCCATCTCTTCGTCGAGGGCCTCGCATGTGGCCAAATATAGTTTTTTTGAAAAATGTCGATTCGCATAGTCTAAAGCGAAGCGACTTTTCCCACTTCGGCATCCCCCGGTGATCAAGATTATCTTCTTCCCCATTCTTCCTCCAAGGTGACGAGGGATTTTTTGAGATCCTCAATCGAAAAGACTTCTATAGAAACAATACCATGGTAATTGCGAAGGTGTGAGAAAATTAATTTCAAAGTGGGGTCGGGTAATCGATCTATGCCGAGATGGTCGATCCCATTTTGAAAACCATGGAGATGAATGATCGAAGTTTTGGGGAGATATTTGTCTAAATAGAATTTGAGATCCTGCCCGGAGATCAGGATATGACCGATATCAAGGCAGATCGAGAAGCCGGATCGTTCTACAATGTCCTCAATCCATTCGAAGGGATACCCGAGCGTTTCGATGGCGATGCGATTCGCGTCGATCCCGTGTTGAGCCATCTCCTCGACACTTCGAAGGAGACGCCTCCGCCAGGCTTCAATGTCAGTTTCCCCTCGTCCATTCCGATTCCTCAGGTCGAAATGGAGGGCATAAACGGAAGGGTTTAGCCCAAGAGTTCTTTCCGTCACTGTCTTAACGACGGAAATGGCTTTAGTTCTTATCTCTTCATTTTCGTCCCCGAGGAGTATATCCATCGGAAGGTGGATATTAAAGGCGATGTCCTGACGAAGGCGGAAATTCATCAGGCCTTTGATTTGGGCATCGTCAGGATAGTTATCCTGACTTTCACTTTCAAAGAGGACTAATTCTACTTCGTCTACGAAAGGGGCGAGCATCGTCACATTCGGAATAATATGATCCGGATAGATGTAAGACGTCGTGGACAGTTTGAATGGAAACATCTTTTTGTAGCTCTTTGGAAGAGGCGTGTACTCCATGTTGGGCCTTCTTGATCCTAAAAGATGTAAGACATCCCTCCGATGACATTACGGCCAGGCGAGGGGTAAAAGTATTGAGCGCCTGCGGAATCGACGACTCCGAATTCGGCGTACTTTCGGTTGAATAGATTGTTTATTCCAACAAATGCCTTCAACCCCTTCCAGACGTAAGAGAGCTTCATGTCAAGAGTGTAATACCCACCCAGTTTGGGTACCGCGTTGGCCCAATCGCTGATAAAGTATCGGGACCCGACAAAATTGGCTCTGGTATTTAAGGATAAGCCATTCCATATTTCAACTTCCGCCCCGAGGGAACCCTTATGCCTCGGAACCCCCGGGATGTCATTTCCTGAATAGGGATACTCTTGGAGGGTAGCCTTAGTATAACTATAGTTTCCCCACAAAGTGAGCCATCGGAGAGGTTTCGCTTTTGCTCCCACTTCAATTCCCTCACGCCGAGTCTTAGGAAAGTTTTTATTGGTATATTCATAGGGGTCGAAAAAGATCTCATTCCTCATATCGACCCAAAAGAGGGTCAGGTTGGCTTCGATCTTATCCGTAAAGGCATGACGAATCCCCGCCTCGTAGTGATATCCGGTCTGAGGTCCTATTAAAGGGTTCACTTGAAACGTAGGAAAGTATTGAATCAATTCGTCAGAAACGGGAAAACGGAAGCTTCGCCTGAAGCTAACGAAAGCGGAAGATTTTTTCCCAAATAGATAGTCAAGAGAAAGGTTGTACGCAGGCTCATGATCTCTTGTTTTATCTTCTTTTCTTGGCGTTTCCTCAAAGAGGTTGTAAGTTACCCATTCCAGGCGGTAACCCGCTGTCAGAATCAGATTGTTGAAAACCGAAAACTCATCTAAGACATAAGAGCCTATTGACCGTTTTGTAACTTCCACCCGATTCAAAAAAGTCCCGCCAGAAGAGACCGTTTGGGAATCAACCGTAGAATCTGAATTATAGAAATCGAGTCCGAGGGTGAGTTTATTCCGAAAGTTCCATAAATTCTTTTCGAGAATATATTTTGGGGTAAATCCCCAGGTAGTCACATATCTTTGGTCTTTATAAGATACGGATACGTAGAAGTCGTCCACCTGCCGGTGTCGGTAGGAGAGGTCTGCTTCGATTCGGCCAAAATCCCATAATTTGGCCTTGATTCCCAGAACACCATACCCGTCATTGGTGTATGCCTTGTCGTCAGGATGGGCTGCCGCCCGCGGATCCAATACGTAATGGGTTTTGTCAAGAGCGTAGGGCAACCCCGTGTCATCCGTATGAAACCCTCCGCTGAAGTCGAAGCTGACATATCCATTCAGATCATAGATCACCTTTCCTCCGACATCTTCCGCTCTTAAGAATCCATTCTCGCGATATCCTTCTGTGGAGCTGTGACTGGCGTTGAGAATGGCGGAGAAGGCGCCCCATTTTCCGCTTACCGAAGCACTTTCTTTATTGTAACCGTAGCTTCCTCCCACGACCTCTGCATTGGCAGAGAAAGCTTTTTCAGGCTTCTTTGTAATGATGTTGATTACACCTCCGACAGCATTATCGCCGTAGAGAACACTTCCAGCCCCCCGGACGATTTCGATTCGCTCCACCTGATCGAGAGGAATCTGGCTCCAATCCACTCCACTTAGATCGATCTCGTTGACCCTTCTTCCGTCTACTAAGACAAGCGTGTTGAGAGGACCGGTTTCGCCAAAGCCCCTGACATCGACGGATGTGGACTTCCCGTTCCCATAGTAATCGGTAACGATGACATCCACCTTATCTCTCAATATGTCGACGACAGTCTTGGCATTCGATTGGTCGATCTCCTCTTTGGTGATGACGGTCACGTTGGCAGGGATCTTTCTGATCTCTTGAGTGTCGCGGGTAGCCGTGACGACCACCTCCTCAAGGGTGACCTCCTTTTCTTGCCCCAAGAGTTGAAGAGGGATGGAAGTGAAAAGGACGGGAAAAACGACAAGAAAAAAGAAATGTTTCATAAAGCAATTCCCCGCCAAAAAAAATCCCCAGCCTTCGCATTGAAGACTGGGGATTTTACCCGCATGCACCCTTCACAGTCTTATCCTCGAAGACCTTTGAGTGAAGAACATCCAGGCAGGTTTTCTGACTCTCCCGACCTTAACTCGCCTTCCCATCCTTCGGCGTGCTCAGGACAGTGGCTTTTTTGTTAAGGCATTTACCCCAAAAGTACGGGGTCGGGACTACAGCGGCGGGTCCGTCCCCGATTTCTCCTCGGAGTGGAGTCACGGGGTTCCCTTTACCTGGACGTCACCGTTTATATAGTTTCTATTAACAAAATCGTAAACAGTCTGTCAAGTTTTCTGTATGATCCAGAAGACTCCTCCCCACTTGGGGAATTGTTGCGATGTCATTGCGAGGGAGTGAAACGACTGAAGCAATCTCATAAGCCATTGAAGACAAAGAGATTGCCACGCTCTCTTTGTTCACTCGCAATGACGAAAAAAGGATAACGACACAGTCCCCGAAGTGGAAGGAGAAAATGTTCGGGAAAGTTTTTGGTTAACAAAATTTCAAGAAATTCAGCGTTAGTAGTAGAGATTTTTCTTTATTCACTCCGACTTCTGGGGTCCTTTCTCTCGAAAAATGTCATCGCTCAGACCCACGTTGATCCGGTAATTCGAATACGTGATTTCAACCTTGCCCGTGATCCTCTTGGCCTTCTGTCCGAACTGTGTAAATTCCTTCATCCCAGTCGGTTCGCCGGAGGGCATGTCGATCTGGAGGTCA
This sequence comes from Syntrophaceae bacterium UBA1163, assembly GCA_002311635.1. Lineage (GTDB taxonomy): Bacteria > Desulfobacterota > BSN033 > BSN033 > UBA1163 > UBA1163. The sequence goes on along the minus strand of DBZJ01000030.1, from coordinate 5,288 downwards.
ATATGCGTCGGAAGCTCGAAATCGCCGAATCGCCCGTAGTCCAAGGTAGCTTTGACCTCCCTCCCCTCGGAAGGTGAGATCTTGATCTCTCTGATCAGGCTTCGGTCCGTGTCTATCGTCAACACAAAACTCTTGTCATAGGTGTTCGTATCCATTGGAGTGAGTTTCAGCCTGACCGCTTTTCTGCCGTCATAGACTAAGCGCTCCACCAGTCTGACGTCGAAAGCCTTTTTCTTGAACAGAGAGGGATTGAAATATCCGCCCTCCTGAGGAAAGAAGAAGATTCGTTTGGATTCCACTTTCATTTTGTCGGGCGCCTTGTAATAAAGCTTGGCCTGCAGGTCTGGTGCTTTGAGCGCTTCGATGTCAAAATGGACGTTCACGTCCACGACGTAATTCTTTAGCGTGGAATATTTTTTTTCTATCGAATCGAGATAGCGGGAGGCATCTTCCTGGGCTTGAATCCCCTCCGTCGAAATCAAAAAAAGAATCCCAACCAATAATAAAACTCTTTTCAACTCGTTATATCCTTTCTATTGAAGACGATAAAAGCGATCAAAAACAAGCCGATGTTGTGGAGGCCAAGAATGACGGCCGACTTCGCGATCTCCTGCCACGGTATCGGCTGATCGAAAAACCGCTGCCAGAAGACCGTGTAGGTTGTAAAGAGATAGGGACTCAGCATTCGGAAGAAATCAAAGGGAAAGTTTCCGAGAACAAGGAAGACAATGACGACGGCCATTGTGCCGATGATGGGGCCGATGGAATTCTCCGCCAGCGTTGAAAAAAGAAAGGCGAGAGAAGCCACCACTGTCATGGACCAGACCGCTGCTGTAAAGGCAAGGAGCATTCGTAAGGGGACTTCCGCCTCGGGAATAAGGACGAGTCGGAACTTGGTTTGATAGTTCATTATTAAATCACCCTTGCCGAACAGGAGAAGACCGAGGGTGATGCATATCAGCCCGAGAAAGATGACCAGCCCTGTTGTGTAAAAAAGGGTGGTGAGGTACTTGGCTGTAATGATCTTGCTTCGCGAAGGGGGCCGAATCAACAGAAGCCTTACGGTCCCGGAGGTGGCTTCGTTTGAGACGATGTCTCCAGCCACAAGGGTGATGAAAAAGGGGATGTGGATATGGAGGCTGTTCATGATAAAAGCTGTAATGAACCAGCCATTCAAGACATTCCCGAAGATGAGAAAATCCTTCTGGAAAGATCTCATCATACGATAAAGGATTTCATGGGCGCTCAATTTCATCACCACTTCGGTCATGATGACAATCAAGGCGATGAAGCCGAAGCTGATGTACGTGCGCCATCGGCTGAATATCTTGTAGGTCTCGAACCAGAAGAGCTTCATATCTCAGAGGTCCCTTCGGTGATCTTCAGAAAGAAATCTTCGAGTGTTCGATGAGGATAGAAGGACAAGACCTCAACGTGATTCGATACAAGAAACCGGTTCAACTCTGAAGCACGACCGGGTTCCACACGCAATTCGATCTTGCCGTCCTCGGCGGCGAGGACCTCCACCCATGTAAGCTTCCCGAGGAGTTCGACCGCGGAATCAAAGGGTGAGACTTGGACGGAATACTCTATCGGTTCTTTGTCAAGCAGCTCCGAAACAAACCCCTGAGCAATCAGCTCGCCCCGATTGATCACCGCCATCCTCGTGGCCACCAGCTCAACTTCCGAAAGTAGATGAGAAGAGAGGAAAATGGTCATTCCTTTCTCGTTGGCGAGTTCCTTGATCAGTCCCCTGACTTCCTTCATTCCCTGTGGATCGAGTCCTGCCGTCGGTTCGTCAAGGATGATCAGTTGGGGCTTCGTCAACAACGCCTGGGCGATTCCGAGCCGTTGCTTCATCCCATGTGAAAACGTCTTGACTTTTTCAAAGGCACGGGATGTCAACCCGACCACCTCGAGGGCCTCCATGATCTCTTCTTTTTGGACACGACGAGTCATCGAACCGAGTATCTCCAGGTTCTTGTAGGCTGAAAGGTAGAGGTAGAAATCTGCTTTCTCGACGATTCCGCAGACCCGTGAGAGGACGGCACCGCGGTGCTTATGAAGATCCATCCCGAAAATTTCAATCGAGCCGGCTGAAGGCGTGAGGAGCGTTAGGATCATGCGGATGGTTGTACTTTTTCCGGCGCCGTTTGGACCGAGGAAACAGAAAACGTCTCCCCGGTAGACTTCAAGGTTTAAGTCCCTGGCCGCCCAGCGCTTTCCAAACTTCTTGCTCAAGCCATGGGTTCGCAGGACGACTTCTTTGTTGGAATAAGCTTCCATGGTATCACATGAGACGGAGAAATCTCTTCTGGCCTCTCCTGTTTCTTATCCCCACTCCCTTACCCTTCCATCGGGGCCGAGCAAAGGAAGTGTATGCATCCTCACCCAATCGCCCTCGAATTCAATGAACTTCCTATTCCGGATGAAAACGGATTCCAATCTCAAAGGTTTCGTCGCTGAATTCCTTAGGGATAGGTGGTAAAGGTTCTGCCTTCTTGATCGCCCGCATCGTACTCTGGTCATAATGGGCATTGCCGGATCTTTTTTCAAACCATGACTTTTGAACTTTGCCGTCCCTCTCTATGATGATAACGATCGCTGTCTCTAAGTCCGTTTTTCCTTTGGGGAGGTCTCCCGGAAGAGTCCATTCCTTTTTGATCTTTGCCCATATCGCACTGTAGTAATCGCTTAATCTGGATTCCAATGCGGATGAACCTCCGGAGGAGGAACCCCAGGGTGATCCGCCCGAGGGAGAACCTACTGGCCCTGATCCGGTTCCAGATCCCGACCCCGTTCCTGATCCTCCGGTTACTGTTAGTCCTTGAGAGAGACGAGCCGATCTCTCACGGCGGGTTACCTTTTTCTGAATCTCGGCAAGGGCTGCCTTTTTATCAATATCCTCGATGGCCTCTTGAATGGACTTCAGAGAACTTTTTCTTTTTTCCAAACTCCATCCCTTCTCCACATTTTCCGCTTTTTTCTGGCGCGATTTTGCGGCCTCAGCTTTTTCAGTCCCTTTTTGGTTTACAACGGGCTTCAGTTTTTCGCCCGGCGGAGATGCAGGCAGTTCGGCAGTCCTACCCGGCCCCGGATTGGGGCTACCCAGCGGGGTTCCGTCTCCCTGGGGCGAAAAAGACCGAATCGTCACTCGATAAACCGACGGCCCGATTTTAGGAATCGTGGACCTTGTGCTGAGAATCAAAATGACCGCTAAGGTAAAATGGAGGAGGAACGAGACGATACCTGTCTTGAATAATCCACCGGTATCGCCGTAGTCCCGGTTGCTCAAACGAGAATGCGGTTGCCTTCCACCTCGTACTCTGTCCATTCCGTCAATTCAATCCTTAGGCCAACATACCGTTTATGCCTTCTTGCCTTGTCCCGGCCGATTGTCACCATGCGACACAGTGTCGAAAGAGAGAAGGCATGGCGTGGGGCTTCCAAACGTTTCTTCGGTAAGAATATCGCTCATCCATCTGAATTTGGCAAGAATCAATTTTAGGCTGGTTTTCCGGGAGGATGAGGTCGGTCACCGGAGAGATCTAACAAGTCTGGCAACTTTGTTGACAAGATTTTCTACCTCGGGTAGACGAAAAACAATCGCGGCTCCAAAATAAACAATGCCGTACATCCCCAAAGATACGATCGCCAGCATGATCGGATGGCTCGGGTTCATCATCAGTTTGCCTCCCCAGCCAGCAGCCGCAGCTGCCCCTGCACAAACCCAGAGTTTCAGGACAAAACCGGCCGGCAGACCGGTTTTGCCAATCCGCTCCTCCATTGAATTTCTGAGCAGAACCAGCTCCAGCCATCCGCAGAAACCCGCCGAAGCGGTTAGCCCTGCCACTCCCCAACGCGGGTCAATGCCAAGAGCAGGCGGCAGTGGCAAAGCACAGACATATCCGAGACCTGCGGTGAGAAATACCCGGAGCATCGCATAACGCAAGGGCGTCACCGTGTCTTTGAGGGCGTAGTACATCGAAGTATACAGCCTTCCTAATGTGGTGGCTAAAAGGCCGATCCCCGAGCCGGCCAGAATTCCCCACACATAGACGGAGTCCTGTCGAGTAAATTGGCCTGTCTGGTAAATGGCTCCAACGATCACGTCGCCCAAAGCGAAGAAGGCCATGGCAGAGGGAACGACAAAAAAGGCAATCTGACGAAGGCCGGCGTTAAGCCGCTTTTGCAAGTAGGCGTTTACTTCGTTGGTCTCGCCCGTGGCGCTGGACAGGACAGGAAGCTCTGCTGCGGAGACCGACATGCCGAAGAGACTCACGGGCAGGAGGTACAACGTCTGGGCATTAGCTAAAGCCGCGACAGCCCCGGTTGGCAAGAAACTTGCGAGGAGGGCATCAACGTACGCACTGATCTGGACGACACCCCGGCTGAAAAAGACCGGTACAAAATTTCGGACAACCGTTCTTACCCCTTCCATCGAAAGCCCCAGCGATACCCGAAATCGATGCAGCAGCCGAGTCACCGAGGGCAATTGGACTCCGAACTGCAGGAGGCTGCCGGCGACGGACCCCCATGCCAAAATTTTAGCAAGGGGAAATTGTTCGAACGAGCCGCCGAACACGACCAATGAGATGATCATCATCAAATTCCAGATCACCGGTGCCGTATAGGAAATGAAAAATCGGCGGTGACTGTTAAGAATGCCGAGGCACCATGCCGAGAGAGCCAACATGCCGGCCCCTGGAAACAGAATGCGCACGAGGTCTATCGTCAATTCGCGCTTGGCTCCCTTGAATCCGGGTGCAATGGCATCAATCAGGAAGGGGGTGACGAGGACTCCGATCAAAACCAGGAGAGAAATCACTAAAGACAGCAGACAAAAGACGGCAGCGGCTACGTCGTCTGCCTGATCCCGTTCGTCTTTAGCCAACAGGGCGGCGTAAACAGGAATGAATGAAGCCGAGAGCACCCCCTCTCCAAACAGGTTTTGTAGGAAATTTGGAATGCGAAGGGCTGCCTTGAAGGCGTCGGCCGCGTCAGAAATTCCGAAATAGTGGGCGAAAACGCGATCCCTGACCAATCCCGCGATGCGACTGAGCAGGATCCCCGTTGCCACGAGCGATGCATGACGGCGCAAATCTGCCTGCGGGTGTTCTTCAGGCTGCAACTCTTTCGTTATCTCCTTTGTCCCTCATCTGGGGATAGCTCGGTGTTTCCAACGCTCGTGTGTTGATGGATAGGCCGCGAACAAAGAGAATGAAGGTGGAGAGAAATGAACCGGATGCCCCGATGGGAGGATGTTTCATCTTTTTAGTTCGATTCCC
>DBZJ01000150.1 GCA_002311635.1 Syntrophaceae bacterium UBA1163 | reverse complement strand
CATAAGGTCTGAACTTGGTTCAGCATCTGGTTTGTTTTTGTCCTCAGCTCCTGAAGGACTGCCCGCAACAGCCCCTTTTCTTCTTGACATCCAATTCCCTTTCTCATATATTTAACTCACCCGAAGGGCAGATTCTTATAAAGTTCCCCGGGCCTAATGGCGAAAATGAGAAAGTTTCTCATTAATATTCCATTGAAAGGAGCCTTAAATTTATGAAAGCAGAAGACATCAAGAAGATCGCACTCGTCGGCGCAGGTGACATGGGCCATGGCATCGGAGAAATCGCTGCCATGGCAGGTATTAAGGTAAATCTCTACGACATCAAGCAGGAATTTGTGGACAAGGGTAAGAGCAAAATAAAGGAAAGTCTCGAAAAACAGGTTTCGAAGCAGAAGATGACCGCAGAGGACATGAGCAAAACGATAGGTAATATCCAGGGGTTCGTCGTTCTGAAGGACGCGGTGAAGGATGTCGATTACACGATCGAAGCCGCCCCTGAAATACTCGACCTTAAAGTAAAGATATTCAAGGAAATCGACGAGCATGCACCGAAGCACGCCATCCTTGCCTCAAACACATCCAATATGAGCGTTACGAAGATGGGTGCCGCAACGAAAAGACCGGACAAAGTCGTCGGCCTTCACTTCTTTAACCCCCCGGTCATGATGCTTCTGGTTGAGGTCATCCGTGGCAACAAAACCTCTGAGGAAACCATGAAGGCGAGCCATGACCTTGTTCTCAAATTCAAAAACTTCAGGGGTGCGATGGTTCCGGTCCGTGTGGAGAAAGATACCCCAGGATTTATTTACAACAGGCTTGGGGCCCCCGTGGGGCTTTATGTCTCTGTGTTGTATGATAGAGGTCTCGTGAATCCCGAGGCCGTTGACGCCAAAATCAGGTCCATTGGCGCGCCGATGGGCCCTTACGAGATCATGGATTACACCGGACTGGACGTGAATCTGCACGGAATGGAATATTTTTCTGAAACACTCTCACCTGAATTCAAGGTGCCCAACTGGCTCAAGAAAATGAACGAGGCCGGAGCGCTTGGCAAGAAGACCGGCAAGGGCATTTTCACTTGGCCGGGAGGCGCCAGACCGACGATTGATATCAGCAAGGCCGATCCCAACTTCGACCCCATGGATATTGTCTGCATTCAGATAAATGAAGGGACCAAACTCCTGGAAGAGGGCGTTACCAAAAGCCCTGCAGAGATCGACAAAGCGGTGGTGAATGGCGGCGGGTCGGTCATTGGCCCCTTTACCCTCGGCAAGGGAATGGGATGGGCGAAAGTAGCTGAGCGGTGCGAGGCCATCTCGAAGAAGCTTGGCATTAAGTGGTTTATGCCCACACAGACCCTGAAGAAAGGGAATATCCAGATGTAAAAAAACCCTACCCCCCTTCATTCCCCTCAATTAATGGGGGAATAGGGGGGGTATTTCCTCCACTCGACGACAAGCCCGGCCCGTATCTTCATTATGATTCAAGGATCTCCAGGTTTGCATATCTGACCTTTAATCGTTTAGCTCCCGCATCTTGAAACACAACGGTTGCCTTTTGATTCTCGTCCATCCCTTCTATGAATTTGACCCTTCCCACGCCGAATTTCGGATGTTTCACTCGCATCCCTATTTTGAGCGGGAAGAATCCCTCCGGGCTCAGCACAAGACCACCCTCTTCCGGGTAGGAAATCTCCTGGGACAGGTCTTCCGGCATCATCTCGTTCTGATGAGCGTCCTCTTTCCAGTGAGCTTCTTGTGAAAACAGCCTTTCCATTCTTCCCTTTTTCTCTTCGAATTGCATCAATTCGACCGGGAATTCATCAAGAAAGCGGGAGGGAAGATTGGCGCGGCCCACACCAAACGTGGACCGTTCTTCCGCCCGTGAAAGAAAGAGTCTTTCCTTCGCACGTGTCATCCCTACGTAGAAGAGCCTCCTCTCCTCCTCCATATCTTCAATTTCCTCGCCCCTCCGGTAGTGAGGAAGAAGCCCCTCTTCTATTCCAACGATGAAAACCGTTGGAAACTCCAGTCCCTTTGCGCAATGGAGGGTCATCAGAGAGACCCGATTCCCCTTATCCTCGTAAAGATCGACGTCCGTCACCAGCGAGACCTTATCCAAAAAGCTTTCGAGCGAAACCTTCTCTTCTCCTTGATCGAGGCCCATCATCACGTTGATGAGTTCATCCACGTTTTCCATCTTTGAAATGGCTTCATCCGTTCCTTCTTCTTTCAATCGTCGAAGGTACCCTGTCTTAGCGAGAAGCGCTAAGGTGAGCTGGCTAAGGGTAAAGGAACCCGCATCTTTTCGGAACGTCTCAATCAATTGGATAAACTCGTTCATCTTCGTCTTGACGGCCGGTGGCAGCCAGTCTTCCTCGATCCCCTGTTTTAGTCCCTCGTAAAGGGGAAGCCCTTTCTCCTTGGAGAAGGCCTCTATCTTCTCGACCGTCTTTTCCCCGATCCCCCTCGAGGGGACATTGATGATCCTTTTCAGGCTGAGACCGTCTGAGGGGTTATCGATCAACTTCAGGTAGGCCAGGACATCCTTAATCTCTTTACGCTCGTAGAACTTCATCCCCCCGATCACCGTATAAGGAATCCGGTTTTTGACCAGTTCATCTTCCAGGGCACGAGACTGGGCGTTGATCCGGTAGAAAACAGCCACGTCGCGGTAAGACCTGCCGGATTTCCCCGCGGAGACATGTTCCATGATTTTCTGTGTGACGAAACGTGCCTCGTCCTCTTCATCCTCGGCTACGAAAAAAGTGAGAGGCTCCCCCTCCGGATTCTCGGTCCAGAGTTTCTTCTCCTTCCTGTAACGGTTTTTCCGTACGACATGACTGGCAGCCTGGAGGATGTTCTGTGTGGAGCGATAATTCTGTTCCAAGGTGATCACTCTCGCCTCGGGAAAATCCTTCTCAAAGTTCAAAATATTTCCTACTTCGGCCCCCCTCCAGCGGTAGATGGATTGATCGTCATCTCCGACCACGCAAATGTTGCGATGAGTCTCTGTCATTTGTCTGATAAGCTGATACTGGATCAGGTTGGTATCTTGAAATTCATCCACCATCACGTAGTGGCAGAGTTCCTGATAAAACCTACGAACCTCCGGAAAACGTTTGAAAAGAATCGCCACGAAGGTAAGTAGATCTCCAAAGTCGAGGGCATTGTTTCTATGGAGGTCCTCTTGATAGCGTTGATAGACCACTGCCAGCCTCTTTTGGAAGATATTATAAGGGCTGGGAGAATACTGGTCGGGAGTGACCCCCACATTTTTCAATTGGTCAAGGCCGGATTGAATCGCCCGCGGAGGAAACATCTTGAAGTCAAGGTTCAACTCCTTCATGATCGTTTTCAGGTGCCGCTCCTGATCCTGATCGTCATAGATGACAAAATTTCTTTTGAAACCGAGAGGCTCAATATGTTGTCTCAGGATGCGGGCACAAGCCGAATGAAATGTGGAGATCCATGCCCCTCTGGCCGATCCTCCAAGAAGCCTTTCCACCCGTTCCCGCATCTCATCCGCTGCCTTATTGGTAAAGGTCACGGCAAAAATGTTCCACGGACGCACCCCTTTTTCCTGAATGAGATAGGCGATCCGGTAGGTCAGGACTCTGGTCTTACCACTTCCGGCGCCCGCAAAGACAAGGAGTGGCCCTTCGGTTTCCAGAACCGCCTTCTGTTGAATGGGATTGAGCTCGTTGAGAAGAGACATTTGCCCAAATACCATTGCAAAATGCAAGATTAGCAATGCAAAGTGCAAAATTTTAGGAATTTTTTTATTCTAAATGTTAACTTTGCATTTTACAATTTATAATTTGCAATGATTTTTTGAATTATTCGACGGTCACACTCTTGGCCAGGTTTCTCGGCTGATCCACATCCGTGCCTTTGAAGTCAGCCATATAGTAGGCCAAAAGTTGAAGGGGAATGGTGAGGAGAATAGGGGTGAGAGAAGGAAGCGTCTCGGGGATGATGATCACATCGTCCACCTTCTTGACGATCTCTCGATCAGAGGGAGAAGCAAGGGCAATGATCTTTCCTTCCCTTGCCCTGACCTCCTCGATATTCGAGACCATTTTCTCGTAGACATCGTTCCGGGTAGCCAGGACGACGACCGGCATCTCCCGGTCGATCAAGGCGATGGGGCCGTGCTTCATCTCACCAGCCGGATAGCCTTCCGCATGGACATAAGAGATCTCCTTCAATTTCAATGCCCCTTCCAAGGCTATGGGGTAGTTGATCCCTCTCCCGAGATAGAGAAAATCTCTGGCATGGAGGTACTTTTTGGCAACCCTGGCTACTTGACCGGAAGCCTTCAGCATCTCTTCCATGAGGTGCGGGACCCTGATCAATTCTTCAATCAACGCCTTACCTTTCTCCGGCGTGAGAAAACCCAGCCCCCTGCCGATTCGCATGCCTATAAGGAAGAGGATGACCAATTGAGTGACAAAGGTCTTGGTGGAAGCCACGCCAATCTCGGGGCCTGCATGGGTGTAGATCACATGGTCTGCCTCTCTTGCCAAGCTCGACTCCACCACATTGCAAATGGCTAACGTCGCTGCGCCCTTTCGCTTTGCCTCCCTCAACGCCGCCAGGGTGTCGGCCGTCTCCCCGGATTGGGAGATCGCTACAAGGAGATCATCCTTTCCCACAATTGGATTCCGGTATCGAAACTCAGATCCGATATCCGCCTCCACTGGAATTCGGCAAAACTCTTCGATAAGAAACTTCCCCACGAGGGCGGCATGGTAAGAGGTGCCGCAGGCAATCAGGTGGACCCTCCGAATCTTCTTCAGGATCTGTGGGTCTAAGTGAACATCTTCGAGAACGACATCGCCTTTCTCTTCTGAAAGCCGACCCCGGATGGTATCGGTCACCGCTCTTGGCTGTTCAAAGATCTCCTTGAGCATAAAATGTTTATACCCACCCTTTTCGGCCATGAGAGGGTCCCAGCTCACATGCTTTGTCTCCTTTGAAACTTCGTCACCCTTGGAACCGAACACTTTCACTCCTTCGAAAGAGAGAAGGGCCACCTCGCCGTCCTCCATAAAGATAAAGTCCCGGGTGTAGGGAAGAAGGGGAGGGATATCCGAAGCGATAAAATACTCTCCTTTTCCCAGACCGATCACCAATGGACTCTCCTTGCGGGCGGCGATCAAAGACTGTTCATCTCCTTCGAGAAGAATTCCCAGCGCATAAGACCCCTTGATCTTATCCAATCCTAATCGAACCGCCTCCAGGGAGGAATGACCTTCCCGAATGAATTCGTCGATCAGGTGAGAAACGATCTCCGTATCCGTTTCCGATGTGAAAACATGGCCCTTGCTCTTGAGCGTTTCCTTGAGAGGAAGATAGTTTTCAATGATGCCGTTGTGGACCACAGCGACCCTGCCTGCCTTATGGGGATGGGCATTTTTATCCGAGGGCCTTCCATGCGTCGCCCATCGCGTATGACCTATCCCTACCTTTCCGTCAAAGGTCTCCTTTCCGATCAACTCCTCCAATCTTGCTAACTTCCCTTCTTTCCTTCGGATCTCGACCTTTCCTTGATGAAACACCGCGATGCCCGCAGAGTCATATCCTCGATATTCGAGCCGTTTGAGCCCCTCGATAAGAATCTTCGCCGTCTCTCTGGAGCCGATATATCCGACAATGCCACACATCTTTCACTCCTTCTCGTTTTTCATTTTTTTCCGGCGATGCTCATTCTTCTCTCCCCATCCTTTGATATTCCTCTGTCTCGTTCGGCTGATCGCCAACGCCCCTCCTGGAACATCCTTTGTGATGGTGGACCCCGCACCGATCGTGGAACCATTCCCCACCTTGACGGGGGCTACCAGTTCCACGTTCGACCCCACAAAAACCCGGTCGCCGATGATCGTCCGATGCTTCTCGAACCCATCATAGTTACAGAAGATCGTTCCAGCGCCGATGTTCACGCCCTCTCCAAGCAAAGAATCCCCAATATACGTAAGATGGTTGGCTTTGGAACCCTTACCAATGACCGATTTCTTTACCTCCACAAAGTTTCCAATCTTTGCTTTCGTCTTAATCTCGCATAAAGGCCTTAGGTGGGCAAAAGGTCCGATGATGGCCCCGTCTTCAATCTTGCTTTCAGTGATGACCACATTCGAGCGAATCGTCACCTCGTTACCAAGAACGGAGTCTGTGATCTTTGAGTTCGATTCGATGATACAGCGTCGGCCGATTTTCGTCTTCCCATGGAGATAGCAATTCGGGTAGAGAGTTGTTTCGTTCCCCACCTCAACCGTTCCCTCCACGTAGGTCGTTTTGGGATCCAGAACGGTCACTCCGGAAAGCATCAGCTCCTTCAGCTTCTCCAGTCTGAGAACCTCATTGGCAACCGCAAGATCGACCCTCGTGTTGATTCCCATCACCTCCACGGGATCTTTCACGATATGAGCAGAACACCTCAACCCTTTCCTCTTTGCAATCTCAACCAGGTCGGTGAGATAGTATTCGCCTTGTGCGTTATCCCTTCCAATCTCCCTCAAGCCTTTGATCAAAAAGGAAGCCTTCACACAATATATCCCTGTGTTAATCTCTC
>DBZJ01000212.1 GCA_002311635.1 Syntrophaceae bacterium UBA1163 | reverse complement strand
CAACCGCCAAAGAGACGAATAGGGTTGGATCCCGTTAGAGATCACAAGTCATGTACTATGTTTACGTAATACAGAGCAAGAAGGACGGCCATTTTTATACTGGATTTACGAGTGATCTGCAGAACCGCTTCCAAGAACATAATACAGGTAGAGTGTCTTCAACAAAAGAGAGAGGCCCCTTTGAGCTTATATACTATGAAGCATGTCTGAACCAACAGGATGCTTTGGCTCGTGAGAAATACCTTAAGTCGGGCATGGGTAAGCGGTATTTAAGAAATAGATTGAAGCGGTTCTTATCTCTAACGGGGCAGGTGGAAGAACCTAAAGTTCCTTATCGGACAAAAATGAAGAGGAAAAGTTAGGTATTACTCCTGACGCCTCGCACTTCACGATAAAGAATTTACGCTATGCGCTTGGCGCTATGCTCCATGCGGTTCCCAGCAAAAGGAATGGGCTTTTTGTCTTTCAGCCCTCACGACTTCCACCTTACGCGATGTGGTGGTATGTTTACACTATGCCCTCTGCGCTATGCGAGGTTCTGTACGACTGACGCCTCGCACTTTACGATAAAGAATTTACGCTATGCTCCATGCGCTATGCGCTCTGCGGGATGTTGGTAAGTGGCATCTGAACAATTGAGAGGTGAGGATGGATAAATGTATGCCCTCTTGGATATGTTATTTGGAAAGGATGAGGATTTAACCCTATTTTTTACTTCCACAAACAAAGGATAAAGTGATTAGATGGGGCGCTCAACGGTACATTACGGTGATAGCGACACAAACAATATTCTGAAGAAGCTGCACAACAAACTTCGGCCCGCCGGGACACCGGTCCAGCGGGTGGAGTACATCATCGAGCTTCTTTTGCTCCGCATCTTTGAGGTCAAGATTAAGCAGGACCCTGAGTTCAAACAACTCCGCAATCTGTTCAAAGAACCCAACGAGCAACTGCTGTTCTCTTCTCTTTATTCTGTCGCCAACGAGCGGCTTCTCCCTACCCTGAACGAGAAATTCTTCCCCTTCTACGCCTCTATACTTTCGCAGGCTCGGAAGGTCTATACGACAAACCTGTCGCAGAAGGTTCGGGATCAGCTTGTATTGATCGAGGAGGTTTTCAAAAACTCAAACTTCACGAATAATGTCAAGAGCGGCAACCTTCAGGAAGTTCTCGGCTTGATCGCCGAGATCGACGAGGACCGGCTTCTGAAAACCGACCTGTTGGGGGATGCCATCGAGTCGGCTCTGTCCGAAACTGGTGGCACGAAGGACATAGGCTTGCACCGTACTCCTGATCACATCCGGCAATTCATGGTGGCGATGGTGAGCCCGAAGTTCGACGACACCATCTTTGACCCCGCTTGCGGTACGGCAGGTTTCCTCTTCGACTCCTTCGGCTATGCCCTCGAAAGCGTGAGCCAGGATGGGCACTGGCCTGGCCCCAAAGCCCATCCCGAGATGCAGGCATATTTCAAGAAGTACTTCGCCAAGCGGCAGGCGCCCATGCCCTCTCACGATAAAGCCATTACTTTCTACCGCACGGGTATCTTTGGCATCGAGTACCTGGGTATGATCCGTAAGATGGCTGCGATCAATTTCTATATTCGCGGCCTGAACCCGCAGAACATCGAACAAGGAGACTCCCTCGCTGCATTTGATCCGGTCAAGGACGGTGGCAGTAAGACTGTGGTCCTCGCGAATCCGCCCTTCGGAGCCGAGCGCGACCAAGATGCCTATCCCAACGTGTGGGAGGAGTTTTCGAGGGAATCTGAGACCACAATCCTTTTTGTCAAGTTAATGTTCGATGCACTCGCGCCAGGTGGCCGTTGTGCTGTCATCGTTTCAGAAGGCTTCCTCACCTGGGACCAGACCAGCGCCCGCACCCTCCGCAAAATGTTGATCGAGAACGCGAACCTTCGCGCCATCATCAGCCTCCCCCAAGGTGTCTTCGTGAGCAAGGGTGGTGTTGGTCCTAAGACCTCCATTCTGATCTTCGACAAGAGCGGCCCGACGAAAGAAGTCTGGTTTTACAAGGTCACAAACGATGGCTACACGATGGGAACGAACCGACGGCCCATCGAAGGGTGTCAATTGGTCGAGGCGCTTGACCTTTACGAGAAATATGTCCAGCATGGGAAAACCCCCCCCGAGACTAAGCATTCCTTCTCCGTGCCAGCGGACTGGATATTGGCCCTCGACCCTCGTGTAAAACTCCGAATTCAAGACGAGACCATAGCAGAGTTCTCGGTGAAGGCGGAGAAGGAAAGCAAGCGACTTGTGGCAAAGCTGGCCGAACAGGCGGAGCAGGGCAAGATCACCGCACAGGACCGGGACGAGAAACTTACCCAATATGATGAAATCTGGAAAAACAAGACCCTGAATGAAATTGCCAAGCGGATCGAAAGAGCGCATCTCTATTCCTTCAATCTGCCCAACTGCCGGAGTAATCTATCTGCGTACCAACATGACGAATGGAAAAAAATCTTCAATGGTACGATGCGCACCAACGAAAAGACACTCGATGATCGATATGATGCCCTGCGGGACTGCCCGCCTGAAAAAGCCCACGCGGCGCTGGCTCTTCTGAATGGTCAGAATGCTCTGGAGTTCGACATCGCCCGCCAGTATTTGATGAGTCTCCCAATCGAGGCACTGGCGAAACATAACCAGCTTGCGACCCTGCGGACCGTCATTGAGAGTGGAGCTAGGTATCCTCGAGTGCGCTTGGGCAACAATCTGCGTCTGAACACCCACCGCATCAACCCGTCCGACTTCTCGGAAACCCGTTTTCGGGTGCTGGGTGTATCTAATACCGAAGGCGTCTTCCTGAACGAGACTAAGCCTGGCTCGGAAATCAGGCAGGCCTATTACCGCGTCGAACCTAACGAGTTTTGCTACAATCCCTACCGAGTGAACGTTGGCTCCATCGGCCTCAACAAGTTCGACTATGACAACCAGATCATAAGCGGAGCCTACAACGTCTTCGCGACAGACGAAACGGAACTACTTCCTGAGTTTCTGATGGCCCTATTCAAGTCACCGCAGTTTCTCACGTATGTTAATGAGAAGGCCCACGGTGGCGTTCGCATGAACTTCAAGTTCGAGTATCTGGAGGGTTGGGAGATCCCGTTGCCATCTTATCAACAACAAGCAGACTTCACTCAAGTATACAAGAAAGTTTCTCTCATGAGAGAAAGTGCTGCTCATTTTATTATGAATTGGGAACCCCTTTTCCCTTTGTTCGAGGAATACGAAGAGAAATCTCTCGGTGAGGTCTGTCAGATCATCATGGGACAGAGTCCACCTGGAGATAGCTATAACAATAACGGTGAAGGAGTCCCACTCATAAATGGGCCTGTAGAGTTTGGTCCCATGCCTTTTTCACAGATCCTAATGACCAAGTATACGACTCAAGCAACTAAGATGTGCAAAAAGGGAGATTTGCTTGTTTGCGTGCGTGGTTCAACAACCGGGCGGACTAATATTGCAGGTTTCGACGCCTGCATAGGGCGCGGTGTTGCTGCGCTTCGCGCCATTGGTTGCAATCAGAAGTATGTCAATTACTGGCTTTTCACACAAAGACAGCAGCTCTATGAAATGGGTGATGGCACAACAACATTTAACAACATCACCGCTGATACATTACAAGCTATCAAAATCGTTCTGCCTAATGAGACAACTCAAAAGGCTGTTGTCGATCGCTTGGATGTTGAAGTTGACACCCTTCAGCGGCTTACAGCCAGCCTTGAATATATGACAGAATATGTGAACGACATGTTTGACCAACTTTGGGGAAAGAATGAGTAGCCTCAACATCAACGCCAACGAAGCAACTGCCACTGACCTCCGGGTGATCGAGGAGTTGACGACAAAGCATGGTTGGAAGGTTGGGGACACGCTGCTCTATCAGCCGCAGTACCAGCTTACAACCGAACAGCAAGAGCAATTTCCTGGTCACAAATCCATCAAGCCGGACATCGTGCTCCAGGACCTTCAGGGCAAGCCCATGGCCGTGTTCGAGAACAAGCTGGACGATCCCAAGAAGGCCCTGCCCAAACTCCGCCTATTATACTCACAAATCCTGCGCCCCCGGTTCCTCTATGCCTGTTCTTCCGAGCGGAACCTGTTCTATGACATGGCTTGGATCGGGCTCGACGCGGGCGAGTTCCGGCCCGTCAACTCGTTTCTCTCGCTTGAAGATATGCGCGTTAAGGTTACCCAGGAGCAGAAACGGCGGCAGGAGCGGGAGATCGTCATCGACAAGACCGTCGCTGGCGGGTACGACCCAGCAGCAGGCAAGGAACGGTACTATCAAATCGATTGCATTAATGCTCTGCTAACCGGGCTTCGTGAGGGCCGCGACCGGATGCTGGTTCACGTGGCAACTGGGCTCGGGAAGACGCGGATAATGGTTGCGCTGTGCAAGGCGCTTCTGGAAACAGGCATTGCGCGGCGGATTCTCTTTGTTGTGGACCGGCGTCTGCTGGCGGAGCAGGCACGTGACGACGGCTTCAGCCTCATAAGCCCGACGTACAATTCGGCCTGGATTACGACCTCCAACTACCGAACCCACAAAATCAAGGACGTGCACGTTGTCGTCATTGACACGCTGGAGATCATCTATTCCGGCATCCCGAGTAACTATTACGACCTGCTCATCGTGGACGAGTGTCACCGGTCTATCAACGTCAACCGGAAGATCATTTTCGAGCATTTCCTGTGTCCGCGGATCGGTCTGACTGCCACGCCTCGGATTGCTATCCCTAAAGACCCGAAGAAGGTCTCGGAGGACGACCTTGCCATTCTGGATACCTACCGGCTATTCGGGTGCGAGGTGGGTGAACCCACGTACCATTTCGAACTTGACCGGGGCATCGAGGAAGGCTTCCTCGCGCCGTATAAGGTTGAGGAAATCAAGACCCACCTGACACAAATCGCCGAGAAAGAAGGCATCGAGTTCGACTACGTGTTGGACCCGGACGAGCGCAAGAAGATCGAACTGGACGAGACCAAGAAGCTGAAGCTTGAACAGCTTAACCGCAAGTATTTGACCGAGAATACCGCCAAGCGCATTGCCGAGGAAATCCGAGAGCGTACCGAATACGGCGAGAAGATGATTCTCTTCGGCGTTAGTCAGGCCCACTGCCTGATGCTGGCAAAGACGCTGAACGAGGTTTTCAACGACGACGGGACCAAGAATCCCCGCTACGCCGAGCCGATCATCTCGGAGAACGCCGAACTGAACAAAGCGCTAAAGGGCTGGTTCAAGAAGGCCTATCAGAAGCCATACATCGTCGTTTCCGTGGATATCATGAGCACGGGCGTGGACATCCCCTGCGTTCGTTACATCGGCTTTGCGGCCCTTACCCGGTCAGTCGGCAAGTACATCCAAATGATGGGGCGCGGCACGCGCCTTGACCCCAAGACGGGCAAGTTTAGTTTTCAGGTACTCGACTTCGTGGGGCTCTGCAAGCGGATGGGCGACAACGGCAAGGGAACGGCGAAGAAGAACAAGAAAGTTGTCACTGGGGAAGGAGGCGGCGGACAGCCGCCCGGCCCCGGCCCGCGAGGCGAGTACTTCATCGTCGACAACCCCGATCCTGAACACCTCATCCAGCGGGTGCACGTCCACGAAGGGGCGGTCGAAGTAGTGGACAACATCCCCGTAGAGGAGGCCCGCAGGATATTTGAGGAAGCTGTCAATAACCCTGAAAATCCGGCCATCACATCGCTGAAGCAAAAACTTGAAGAGAAGATGGACTATGAACCGACGTCCGAGGACATCGCCACCGTGGAGGATTGGGTGAGCAAGCCAAAGATATGGCTGGACGAAGGCACTCTGCAACGGATGTACAATTATCCGGCTGGGTCTGTCTTGGACTTCTTTCTTCACATACTCGGCAGAAAGACGATCCCGACACCCCAGGAACGGATTGAAACAGGCTACGAGCACTTCATTTCTTCCGCCGATTTTACCGAAGGACAGGTCCGCATCCTGAAGAAAATCAAGAGCGTCTTTGCTTCCAACCTGTCAAGCCATGGCACGGTCGATGCGCGGAGCATCTTCCAGAACCCCATCTACGAACGGCTCATAGGGAGTTATGAAGAGGTTAATCGTAAGTTCGACGGTAGAATTGATGAGGTCATAGATCAGCTCGCAGAGTGCTTCAGATTTGCGAAGGCTGCTTAGATTTATGGAAATTTGCTGAAGGGAGTGACGCACACCTATTTCTCCAACAAGTCAAAACCCGCGGTGTTAGGTCTACACCATTGATCGGGTCTCAATTTTCAACAAGTAACAAGACAGATTTATCCTTTTTTGTATAAGGGAGATTTTTGATGGCGAAAAGGAGCCCGTTAGTTTGTCAGAATCTTGAGAATATTTCAAGGGATGCTCTTGAGAAGTATCAACACATCATCCGTCAATATGTTCGCCGGAGAAATGGTGTTTATGCTCTTTACCGACGCGGGAAACTCCACTATGTAGGCTTAGCGAGTAACCTTCGGTCTCGACTTGGACACCACCTTAGGGATCGCCACCAGGATTCATGGGACCGATTCAGTGTCTACCTCACAATCGGCGATGCCCACCTGAAGGAACTAGAGGACTACGGGGTCAGGCCGCAACATTCAACAAGTTAGTTTTTAGAAATTGATTTCTGGTGGCATCCCTAAAAAATTGGACGGTAATGCGGGCGTTGAGTCAATAAGCGATTGAGTGATCAGGCAAGTGGTAACGTCGAGAGTCATTACGTTGCAACTGAGCGGATTACGTAGTCAAGGGGTCCAGAGTCTCTGACTGCCCTGTACCATGTAAGGTTCAGGGTCTACCGGCAATGTGCGCTGCCGAGCGCACAATAAGAAATGGCACATACGATTCCGGGATGCATTATTCGCGTTGCTTCCATTTTTCAGTCAAATTCTTAGAAGTAAGTTCTTGAACCGGATGGATGAGGGATGGGTTCCTATTTTTTGACAGGACGAAAGCGATGACCCTGATTGAAGCGATAAAGGGAGCGATTACCCTGGAAATCAGATCCAACTCACAAGGTTCGGAGTATCTGGAGGCGGTCGTTAACACGAAAGACATGGAATTGCTTAATCCTTTACTAAAGAAATATTTAGGCTCAGCCGTGAAGGAACTTGGGGAAAAAGCCGATCTGCCGGAAGAAATTCAGGATCTGGTTGATTCTTTGGGCGGTCTGCGGAATGATCAATCCTTTTTTTATAGGCAAGAGGGTAATCAGGTGATATACGCTGCCATTTGGCCCTGGGGGTCTAATCCTGATAAAATAACATTGAAGTGTGGTGTAAGCGAGATGTAGAAAATAGGTTCAGGGAAAGAAGGATCTGAGGGGTCAGACCGCAACATTCAACAAGTTGAATCCTTGAGGAAGAGGCTTTCCGCACTTCAGAAGAATGCCCGAAATCTGTCGGCGCGGACTGTAACGATGAAGATTTAACCCCCAATCTCTTGCGAGGAAGCTTGTAGAAGAGATTGAAACATGAAAGAAGGAGAGGAGACATGGAGAAAAGTGGAATACAGACAATCAAGTTAGTTGATCTGGCGGACTATCAAGAAGGCTCTGTCGTAAGTCGAACGATCATTGACAAAAAGACAGGGACGGTAACCTTTTTCGCTTTTGATAAAGGACAAGGGCTGAGTGAACATACCGCACCATTTGACGCCATGGTCTATCTTCTTGACGGTGAAGCAGAAGTGGTTATTTCGGGTAAACCGTTTCGCTTAGAAGGGGGCGAGATGGTGATCATGCCTGCCAACGATCCACACGCATTGAAAGCAATAACGCGATTCAAGATGATTCTTACAATGATACGATCTTGAAAAGAGTCCAGTCTCACCTATTCATATGACTGGAACGAAAAGCTATGTTTGCAATTAATCATGCTGCAGCTGCACTCATCATTAAGAAGGAGTTCATCCAGAGGATCTGAGGGGTCAGACCGCAACATTCAACAAGCCATTTTCCTAAATACTGATTTCCGGTGTCATCCGTAAAAAAGTCGGCCATAGTTTAGTTTAAAATTTTAGATTTCAAATCTCAAATTGAAATATTCGAAAGAGAGGGAAACTTTTTACGCAGAGAGGAGGTAGGAAAATGAAGAAGATATTACTGATGTTGGTTGTAGCGGTTTTGGTGAGTGGGTGTGCCATAGCGCTAAAACCTGATTTTGCTGTCAGAGTCCAGGAGGATTTAAGGGTGACCCCTGTCGTTTATTACAGGGCCGACTGGATACAAGGAGTTTATGGTTATCCTAGCTTTGTTGAATCTATGAGTTCAGGTTCCAAGTTGCATATCACCAGAGGAGCTTTGGTTGCTGCCGACGAAAAGGTAGCATTCGTAAGATTCGACAAGCAAATTGAAAAGTACGATTCCGTTTTTGAGCTAAAGTATCCCGATATCACGGATGTGCGAGTTTTTCGCAAAGGGTTAGGAAGAAGATTAGTGCTGAAAGCAGAAAAGAATTTATATACGCTTGAAATCGTTAAGGGAGGGGTGATCGATCGAATACAGACCTGCAAGTTTGCTGTTTTTATAGCAGACAGAATAGGCAAAGATTCGTCAGAATTTTCGAAAGAGCTGGAGCGATTGGAAAAAAAGAGCGAGCAAGAACAAGAGCCGGAGCAGCACTGATGAATATCTGTCAAGGATTGAACCACCGCTGTCATCCCTAAAAAAGTTGGCAATTTATACGCAAATAATTTTTTAACGAGGTCGAAATGTTGCGAGGGCTGTTGATTAAGGATTTATGGATTGGCAAGATTTTGAAGGGTTTGAAGAAATGGGAAATCCGTGGATCGAAAACAAATATCCGTGGTAGGATCGCCTTGATACAAAGCGGTTCTGGTCTTGTTGTAGGTGTCTGTGATTTGGTGAATGTTTTGGGTCCCTTGACATTGACAAAAATGAAAAGAAATATCGGAAGGCACCGCAATCCCCTTTCGTCTCTAAAGCGCGGTCTTCCCTATAGGAAAACCTATGCTTGGGTGTTTAGAAATGTTAGAGCCCTGCAGAAACCACTGCCCTATAAGCATCCCCAGGGAGCAATCATTTGGGTCAAACTGAACGAAACCGTTACAAAAAAGCTTTTAAGGGAGTTAGATAGATGAGTAGCTGAACGATATTTCAAGGAGATCCAAGAGTTTTTGTGGGATGAAGTAGAGGTGTGAGCGCTTGAATTGCGAAATAACGAAAGATGAGCAGGAGCGGTGCCATCCATAAAAAAGTTGGCCCTGCCCTGAAGCAAAGCGGCAAGGGCATAGAGCGAAGCGAAGAGATCAAACCTCGACACAACTGAATCGGTCATTGAGTAATTTATTTATCGATCCTCAAAGTTGTTAGCAGCCCCTGACTGAATTATTCAGTCAAGGTGTCCAAAGTCTCTGACTGAAAAATTCAGTCAAGTTTTTACGACAGATGGTCCCTTCCTCACTTTTGAATTGGTCGGTATCGCCTGACTGAATTTTTCAGTCAACATATAATAAACGTCGACATCCATGAAGAACAAAGATCACACGGAAGAGATGTTGGCTAAACTCTTTGGGTCCACCTCGAGACCGAGAATCTTGAGCTTCCTTTTAAGCCATCCTCAGCAAACATTCTATCAGCGGGAAATCATGTATGAGACGGGGCTGTCTCTTCAGACGGCTCAAAGGGAGCTGGAGAACCTTATCCGCCTGGGAGTTCTGATAAAACGAGAAACGAAGACAAGGGTCTATTACCAGGTCAATCCGACTTCGCCGTGGTTCAGGCCCTTAAGAGAGATTTGTGAGGTGGTTAGAGAGAATCCCAAACCCTCTGACTGAATCTTAGAAGCACCCAAAGGAGTGCTTCCCGGAGCGGTATAATTCATCTTATTTTGTGTGCTCGCCGGCACACGCCACCGGCCAGTCAAGTTATTAAGTGTGTAACTTGCAGGGTCTCAAAAGATGGCCAAACTATATATATTCGCTGGCATCGTAGCCGCCGTTGCTATTTTCTTTAAGAGTCCATGGTTCAAAGGCTGGATAGGCGAACTCCAGATTAACCTCGTAACGAAGTTTTCCTTGAACAAAGGCATTTATCACCTCATTAAGAACGTTACCATTCCTGCAGATGGAGGAACAACACAAATTGATCATATTATTGTTTCGCGGTTCGGTGTTTTCGTGGTCGAGACAAAAAACCTGAGAGGCTGGATATTCGGCAAAGAAGGAGACGCGTATTGGACACAGAAGTTGTATCGTCATTCCGAAAAGTTTCAAAACCCACTGCGCCAGAATTACAAACATACGGAGACATTGGCTGAGATTCTGCGAATATCAGCTGATAAAATGCGTTCTGTTATCGTGTTTCCAGGGGACAGCACCTTCAAGACGGAGATGCCGGAGAATGTAACGGGGACGCGCGGGTACATTCAGTACATCCGCTCGCAGACCAGACGTGTCCTGACAGAGGATGAAGTTAAGGAGGTCATTAATATAATCGCTGAAAAACGACTGGCGCCTGGACTGAAAACCCATTTACAACATGTTAAACACGTTAATGACATGAAAGCGCAAAAGAACCATAGAACATAGATTGGTGGCATTCCTAAAAAGTGGGATGGTAATTCGGACGTTGAGTCAACAAGCGATTGAGCGATCGGGCAAGCGCTAACGTCCAGAGTCATTAAAACAATTGGCCGTTTTCAAATACACGCATAACGCAGAGCGCAAAGCGCATGGCGCGAGTCATACAGAGTCGCCAACGGCAGAGGGCTTGGCATCGGTTTGTATTTATTCTCTTTTGAAGATAAAAAATTTCATGTATAATGATCTGAAAGAGTTTCATAATAAGGTGACTTATTTAGACTTAGTTGAAATTCAGGGAGGTTCAGTAGATGAAATTTAAGCGAATCACAATCAATTCCAACCAGATGGGAGGCGTACCCTGTATCCGCGGATTACGCATTCCAGTGGCCACAGTGGTGGGGATGATAGCAGATGGTATGACAGAGGAACAGATTCTGAGAGCCTATCCAGATCTCGAGCCTGAAGATCTCCAAGAAGGGCTCCGGTATGCTGCCGAGGCGGTGCGAGAGCGGGAACTCCCACTGGTGACTGGATCATGAAGTTCCGTCATTCTTTTCAGAAGGGGATCAGATCGCCGACCAGAAAAACAAATTGCCCTCCTGTTGTCAAATCTCCCGATGATCCAGGAGGCACTGGAGCAAGGAAGTGTCGTAGTGTTTGAGCAGACTCGTCTCCGAATCCATACCCTGCCAATCAATAAATAATTTAGGACATCTACCTGTCATCCATAAAAAAGTGGGGCGCTAATTCGGGCGTTGAGTCAATAAGCGATTGAGTGATCAGGCAAGTGGTAAAGTCCAGAGTCATTAAAACAATTGGCCGTTTTCAAATACACGCATAACGCAGAGCGCAAAGCGCATGGCGTAAAATTCGAGGCTGAAAGCTCAAACAAAGAAAGGTCATTGAATGAGGGAATCCTTTGAAGAAAACAGGTCGAAGGCCAAACCTATACATCATTGCGGGTCCTAATGGAGCTGGGAAGACGACGTTTGCCCGTAAGTTTCTTCCGGATTATGCGAGATGCTTCGAATTTGTGAATGTGGATTTGATTGCAAGTGGTTTGTCTCCGTTCGATCCCGAAAGAGCTGCTCTCAAGGCCGGAAGAATTATGCTGGAGCAGATTCATTCGTTAGCGAAACGCGGCGTGGATTTTGGGTTTGAAAGTACTCTCTCGGGAAAGACGTATGTGAGATTTCTACGGGGAATGAAAAGAGGGGGATATTCCATCCACATATTTTTCCTTTGGATGAACGACGTGGAGTTAGGGCTGGAACGCATTAAGCTACGTGTGCGAAATGGAGGACATGCTATCCCAGAGGCCACCGTTCGCCGCCGTTTCGGTAGAAGCCTGGCAAATTTTCTTCGTGTCTACAGGACTTTAGCAGACTCATGGACAATCTTTGATAATTCAGGAGATGTCCCTAGAATGATTGCTTTTGAGGAATCGGGAAAGATTGAAATACTGGATGCGGATCTCTTCAACAATTTATTAAAATACAAGGGGAACGAATGAAAAAGACGAGAAGAAGGCCTCCTTTGCTTGCATACAAAGCTGAAGAAGCGCTTCGGAAGGCTGTGGCTGAGGCAATCGCTGAACATCGGCGCAACGGAGTTCCGATTGCCATCTGGCGCAACGGCAAAGTGGTTCGTATTCCTGCTGAGCAGATCGAGGTTCGGGAACCTGAGATGGAGTACAAAGTCTCTCCGAAGAAGAGGAAGGGAAAAAGCGGATCCCGGTGTACGTAGTTAAGTTATTTAAGAAACAGACCTAGCCCAAACAGGTGCCATCCACAAAAAAGTGGAGCGGTAATTCGGGGGTTGAGTCAATAGGTTATTGACTGATCAGGCAAGTGGTAAGGTCGAGGGTCATTAAAACAATTGGCCGTTTTCAAATACACGCATAACGCAGAGGGCAAAGCTGATTGCTGAGCACTGAAGGCTGCAGCATTCAATTGCTGCTTGGAGACTAAAAATAAATTTTGAAACATGAAGTGAAGCTCCCGCCCAGAGGACGGGGCTTCCCGAGAAAGAAATAGTGTTTTAATTGTGCCCCTTGACCTCGCCTACAAGGCGTGGCTTGCGGGGTACCTGCCGGCCGATCGCTGATCGTTTCGGGGAGGAAAGGAGAGCTGAGATGAAAGAAATTCACGAGCCCTTTAAAGAATTCAAGAAAGAGTTTCCGGCCGTCTACAAAGGCCATGAAGCACTGGGGAAAACGATTCATGAACAATCTGGCCCTCTGCCCGAGAAAATCCGCTGGCTGATCAAGATTGCCGTTTCCGGAGCAAACGGTCATGCTTTAGCTCTGGAGACTCATATCCTGAAAGGAAAGGAATCGGGGCTGACCGATGATGAGATTAAGCATGCACTTCTTCTGTTAATACAGACCGCCGGATTCCCGACCTTTATGGAGGCTTACTCCGTTTTTAAGAAGATGCGTTAAACCAGAAAAACAGCGCGTAGGACTAGATGAGGTGCCGCGTCTACACTATTGACAGGCGTCATCCATAAAAAAGTTGGCGTATTTAAAGAAAGGAGAGGGATCGATCCTTTTTTCGTTGTGTGAAATTAAGACATCAAGAAAGAGCAAGCTCAAACAAGTGTTCTGAAACCCTCGGGCGGGATTATGAAAAGATACAAGAAGAAAATTGCTGATCGTTACGATGTATCTGGTTTGGTGGAGGCCCAGTTCGAACCCGGTTCCCGCCGTCGAGTGTTGAAGAATCTGCTTGGAATTAGACGTAAGCGTGAAATGGATCGTCTGGAGGGGTTAGAACAGCTCCGTGCTCTTCGTGAATTGATAAAGATCTACGGCAAAAGCCATCAATTCGCTGCGGTTGATATATGCCGAATTCACAGAATATGGCTAAAAAATATCTATCCTTGGGCAGGAAAGTACCGGCGGGTCAACCTCACCAAAAACAACTTTACATTCGCCGCCGCAAACCAGGTAGCACGGTTGATGGAAGAACTTGGAAGGGGGCCTCTTCGTGAGTTCACACCTTGTAGGTTCGATTCGATTGATAAGATAGTCAAAGCCCTTGCCGTGGTTCACACCGAACTGGTACTGATCCACCCGTTTCGTGATGGAAATGGGCGTGTTGCCCGGTTATTGGCTACGCTGATGGCATTACAAGCGGAGCTGCCACCCTTGGATTTCGGTAGCCTAAAGGGATATAGAAGGAAGGCATACTACGGGGCGATACGAGCTGGTCTGGATCGAGACTACAAACTGATGGAGGATATCTTCAACGGCGTGATTCGGAAGACCTTGCGGAAACGTAGAACCTAATATGCTTATTAGAAAGTGATAGTGATTTTTTCAACCCGTCCCAATCCAAATGGACGCCTTCGATTGCTGTTGAAGAAACGACTGTTTTGACAAGTAGCGCTTCTCGCCGTTTTGAGTCTCTGAGATAAGAATTCGTATTAATCAGGGAGTCTTTACGCATACTTGTTATTAACACATTTTTGGCTTTCAGTCTATACTTATGGGGTCTCGGCTTGCGGGGTTCGTCGGGACTCGGGTCGGGCCAGATTAACTGCTTGATCGAACAAATCATTTTTAGAAAAAAGGGGTTGATACCAGGCTTAGAACGCCAAGGAGGCAGTTATGTTTAAGAGGATTGACCATGTGGAGATCACGTCAGGCAATCTCGAGAGGAGTATTCGATTCTATAAGGAGGTTTTTAGCTTCGCTCTCAAGGAGAGGATAAAACCGTCATCGCCGGAAATAGAAGAGATTGCGTTCCTCACACTCGGGGATACAATGCTCGAGTTATTGGCGATCAAGAATTCTGCGCCACCTCCGAAAGGCCCACAGGTAGGTTTCCGGATGATGGCGATCGAAGTCGATGACATGGATCGGGCCATCGAATACCTGAAAGGCAAGGGCGTCGGAGTGTCATGGGGACCGGTGACGCTCGGGACATCGAAGCGCGCCGAGATCAGGGATCCTGACGGGCTGAGTATCGAACTCCGCCAGTGGTGATCCACTTAGGGCGCAGGTTGAAATTGAAAGCGCCGGTGTCGTCCATAAAAAAAGTTAGCGCATCCCAATGCGGATTGACGATTGCGCCTGCCTGCGCGAAGCCGCTCCGGCGGAGGCAGGGAATGCGGATTTCAAAATATTAAAAAGAGCATGGATCAAAGCGCAGAAAGCATAGACAAAATGAGGCCAGAGCATATCACCAAAACTGACAAATCCGGGAAGCCTTTCGAAATAGGGGTCAGTTGTGCTGAAGATTTTGCCTCTCTCCTGGAGATGTACCGCACCTTCTCTCCAAAACCCGCTTCCCAGGGACTCCCGCCTGAAGACCCTGAAGCCTGTGAGAACTGGCTGAAGGCGCTTTTCAGAATAGGTTTGAATGTCCTCGCCTGGAGAGGTGGAAGCGTCATCGGCCACGTTGCGCTGGTTCCCGATGTGAAAGGGAAATTGGGTGAACTTGTGATCTTTGTGGACCAAAAGCACAGAAACCTCGGGATCGGAACAGAGCTGGCGCGGTTCACCCTGGAAAAGTCCAGACAATCCGGCTTGGAATTAGTCTGGCTGACAGTAAGGGTAATAAATTCCATAGCCATTAAGCTTTACAGGAAGGTCGGATTCGAGTTTTGTGATACGGATAGCTATGAGAGGGTGATGGCTATCAAATTGGAAAGGAAATTGGGGTCGGCCCTTGACAGTCTGTTGAAAAA
>DBZJ01000103.1 GCA_002311635.1 Syntrophaceae bacterium UBA1163 | reverse complement strand
TAAAAATGCCAGGGGAGGACGTTGGGTCATGGACATCTGTCAGTGTCAGCCCACTCGGTGTCACTGGGAACTGGGGACTTACAGGTATTGATCTAATCACAGCTTTCAGCGGATGGGCAGTCGGACAGACGTCAGATGGCACAAATACGACAGGCGTTTTGCTTAGATATACGGCCCCTCGGATCTCAATTTCTCCAACAAGTTTAGACTTTAAGAAAGTGGAAATAGGGGCCTTTTTGGAGAAAACGGTAACGGTAAAAAGCACTGGAAATGAGACCCTGGTCATTGGCACTGTGACTTCTCCTTCTCCTCCCTTCTACATAAGCACGGACAGTTGTTCGGGGCAATCTCTTGCTCCGTCTCGAACCTGCAAAGTAACTTACGGATTTCTACCAGAATCTGTAAACTTTTTTTCGGACTCTTCAAACATACCTTCCAACAGTGCCCAAAACCCTGTTACAGTGACCCTTAAAGGAACCGGGGTGCAAGGGACCGCGTTCAATTCCATTACCAATGTGGAGATTACCCCAGACAACGGAACATTTACTGCCTGTGATTATGTTGATGCCAAACCACCTACATTTCAATGGACTTCCAGTGGGGCATTTACGAGCATTGGAGTCCAATTCTCTGTGAACAGTGATTTCTCGGGAGTCTCCCTTAAGGTGAATGGAAACCTAAAATCGAATTCATTGAGCATCCAAAAAAGCGCCTGGAAGAGAATCCTTCTTCTACCCGGCGCCAACGGAGGAACCGTCTACTGGAAGGTGATTGCAAATAAAAAGGACAGAACGATGGTAGAAAGCAGTGTTTTCTCCTTTACTGTCGGCGCAGGACCTGTTGAGAACCCCAATATATCTCCCACAAGTAAGACAGAGTTGCCGACCCTCACGTGGGACAACAATTGCAACATCATTTTTACTGTATGGTTTGGGAACCAGCTTGATTTTAAAACCCGCCCCTTAAAGAAGTTGTCCCTTTCTTTTAAAATTGTAAATCCCAATCCAGTTCCAGATACATTTGAAACAACGTTGAGCACAAGCCAATGGCTTTCTATTCGGAAATTGGTTGGGGACGTAACGGGATCGACTATTTATTGGTATGTTCAGTCGCAGGACGGCTTAGGGAGGCGGCAAAACACCTCTGTAAACCAATTTAATCTGAGTGATTGAAAATTCTTCTTTTCTGTTAGTAACCGCCGCGTAAAAGGTCGTCTTCATCTCAGAATTGTCTTTCATCATCACTAATACAAACGTACGCCCCTCACCCCGCCCTCTCCCCACTGGGGAGAGGGAAAGTGTGAGATTCATGTCGTAATGAGTCTTCCTTCCCTTGAAACGTATTCCCCTGCATGTTACTTTTAATCCATGAAATTGCGGGTCGGGGCCAACTGGGATATTGCCTTCCTGGATGCCGTTCAAGGCACATCTGTCGACGCTCTCTTCGGAAAACTTCCTTTCGATATCGTCGGAGGGGCAAGGCCGGGCTTCGTTCTTCCACAGATAAACCGAAAAGATGTAGAGCATTACATTGAGGCCTGTCACGATCGGGGATTGGAATTCAGCTATCTTATCAATGCCCCTTGCCTCGGCAATCTCGAATATTCGAAAAAAGGGTACGCACAGCTCATCGAACTTCTGGAATGGATTGATCATTCCGGCGCCGATGCGGTCACCGTCGGCCTGCCCTACCTGATCGAGCTTGTGAGGACACGTTTCCCGCGCCTCAAAATCAAAGTCTCCACGACCGCGCGGGTCAATACCGTGAGAAAAGCCCTTCAATACGAAGACATGGGCGTGGAAGAGATCATCGTCGATGAGCATATTAACCGCGAGTTCAAAACCCTTGAAGCAATCCGGAAGGCCGTGAAGTGCAATCTGGAATTGATCCTGAATAATATCTGCCTATGGCAGTGCCCTTATAACTATGAGCATGTCAACCACGACGGCCACGCCTCCAGGAGCGGCGAAGAAGACCACGCATGCTATCTCCAATATCCGGGATATCTTTGTTTGTACCGAAAACTGACGGACCCGGTAGAACTGCTAAAATCTCCATGGATACGGCCGGAAGATATCCATCACTATGAGGCCATCGGATACGAGCATTTCAAAATCACGGAGCGATTTAAACGAACCCCCCTTCTCCTTGAAAACGTCAGGGTCTATGAAAACCGCCGCTATGACGGAAATATTCTGGACCTTTTCACGCTTCCCAGAAAAGGGGCTTTCACCCCGATCCATATGGAATATTTTATCCAGCCCAAACACGTAAACATCATGAAGATCTCCGAGCTGGAAAAGGTCTTCGACCTGGAAGTCAGGGAATTGATTCACCTGGACAACAAGAAACTGGAAGGTTTCATCGAACATTTTAAGGATAAGAATTGTGATCAGATGCCATGTTCAAGCTGCCGATATTGCGACATCGTCTTCGAGAAGGCGGCCGTGGTGAAAAAAGAGGAAGTGGAACGGGCGGCCCAAAAGGTTAAAAACTTTTCGGAAAAGCTTGTTTCAGGAGAGATCTTTGAGATTCCGCGGTTCCATCTTCTCTTCCGGTTCCCGTTGTTCAAATGGCTCATCAAGCGCATGGTGAGACGACAGCTCGCCGCAACCTCCAAATGACAATTCCCATATATCGACGTGATGTAATTGTAGCGCCCCCATTTATTGTAGGCGAGACCGATAAGATCAAGGCAGGTACAGAGCCCTGCCCTACAAGAGAATAATTTATGCGATTCCTACTGATTGATCCGCCCCATAAAATCTGGACCATTCTTCGGGCCTGGACTCCTTCACCGGGATGCCTCCAATTGTTAGCCTATTTGGAAAGGGAACAATTGGACGTTGAATATATGGATTGCACCCTTAGCGAAAATCCCTGGAAGGACCTTGAGGAGAAAATTCGGAGAGAAAAACCGGATGTCGTGGGCATCTCCGTCATTTGCACCGCCTTCGTCTATGATGGGATGAATGCAGCCAGTCTGATCAAAGCGGCCAACCCAAAGACGATCGTCATCATGGGAGGGGAACACCCTTCCTTCATGGCCGAAGAGACACTCCGGGACTGTCCTGCTATCGATTATATCTGCGTGGGAGAAGGAGAAGTCACGCTGACGGAGTTCCTCCGCGCCGTGGGGGAGAAGAAAGATCTTTCCAAAATCTTAGGCCTTGCCTACCTCGATGAAAAGGGCAAATTCGTCTACACCGGAGACCGCCCCTTTATCGAAGACCTCGACACTCTTCCGATGCCGGCCTATCACCTCGCCAAGATGGACCACCCCTTCGTGACCCTTCCGTCGGAAGGGAAGAGAGGGCTTGTGGTCAATTTCTCAAGAGGATGCCTCTGGGATTGTACCTTCTGCTCGGAATCGGCCTTTTACAAAAAGACCTGGAGGAGAAGGAGTCCAAGATTGATCGCCGATGAGCTCGAGCTCCTCAAAGAGAAATATCACCGGGATATCTTCTATGTCGGCGACAATACCTTCAATGTCCGACGCGAGCAAGGAATCGGGTTCATCGAGGAGATGCTTAAGCGAAAGACGAATCAGCACTTCTGGCTGCAATCCAGGGCAGACCTCGTGATCCGGGACGAAGATCTCCTGGACGGTTTTCGGGAGGCCGGGGTCTATCAATTTATGATGGGACTCGAATACCATTCCGATTCCGTTCTCAAAGACATCAAAAAGCATCAGACCACGGAACAGGCTGTGAAGGCAATGGCGCTTCTGAAAAAACATAAGCTCATGGTGATGGCCACCCTCCTCATCGGGCACTGGAACGAGACAGAACAGGACCGGAACGAATTTTTCAAATTCTTCGGAAAATACGTGGACCACTTCGGCCTGAATCTCATCACCCCCCTTCCCGGAACCCCGCTCTTTAACGAGATGAAGCAACTGGGGAGGATCAAGGATTGGGACTATCGGAATTACGACTACCTCCATGCGGTCATGTCAGCACAAGAAGTGGATGACCTGGAACAGCTCAACTTCATCTACCGGGACATCATGAGGCGCTATTATTGGCGGCCCAGAGAAATGCTCAAGATGTTTTCACCCAATCCTATTTTGAGGCACCATCATCGGTACTACATCACCAAAGTGGCTTTCAACATTATGATGCACGAAGTCTTCGGGACGCCGATCTGGGTACAGCCGAACTATGAGGAATACAAAGATTATTTGGTGGGGAGGGGAGAAGCGCTTCCCAAAGAACTGATGACTTTGGCTAAATAGTCATACCACTGCTTCTGGTAGTAGATTCTTCTTCTCGGAACGAGAAAAATCGGGGCAAATCGCAGGGTGAAGGGATTATTTTTTTCATCATAAAAGGACAGGTTAAAAATTATCGTATCGGCACCATAATAATTGTCGCGCGTCTGAAAGATCTTCTCCATCCGTGAAAAAGAAATTTCCAGGTCGATTCTTTCAGCCCCCTTCCCTGCCGGGACTTCAAAATAGAGCTTATTTTCTTTCACACGCATCTGTCCCTTGCGTCTCGATCCTTTTACCGGAAGCCCTCCATAGTAGTAAGCGCGGCAAGGTTTAAGTATCATCATCACGCAATATAGCACGGAGGCCCTTCTTCAGCAATAGGGAAGGAGGGACCCGGATATTTCGACTGAATTCAAAAGAGGTTAAACAATGAGAAAAGAGGCCCAATCTGATTTTTCCCAAAAATTGAGAGAAAACAGGAGGAATTTGGATCTCCTCGACCAAAAACTGCTGACCCTTCTCAATCGCCGGCTCCGCATCAGCCTGGAGATAGGAAAAATTAAAAAGGGCATCGGGAAGAAGATCCATGATGCCGAAAGGGAAAGAGAAATTTTGGATAGGCTAAAACGAAAAAACAAAGGACCTTTGAAAGAAAGAGATTTGAGAAAAATATTCACAACGATCATGCAAGTCTCCAGAAAGTCTCAGATTTAGATACAGCCGCCCGAGCTTCACAAACAATTCCATTGCCCCTTTCCATAATCTCGTAATCAACTGTATAAAATGTCCAAAAAAGGGCAGAAATTTTGTTTCTGCGAAACTTTATTTTTCTTCTGAAACCATTAGATATCAATCCGTTATATGAATTAATACCTCTTGGCATTGAAATTGCTTAATCACAGGAGAATAAAAAGATTCTCAATACGAGAGGTCATTGTCTATGTCAATTGCAGAAGGAGACAGATTCAGGGACAAGTTGACCGGGCAGTCCTTTATCGTGAAGAAAATCCTGGACAGGACTATTATTTTGGAGGCGGAGGATACGCCGAATAGGTTCTGCCTCAGCGACGGAATCGTGGAATTATTTTTCGACAAGGCGGAGAATAAGAAAAATGTAAATTAGGTTCTCCTATCAACCTTAAGAAAGGACGGATGGATGGCTTTCTGCCTGAGCCAATGATCGGCCAGGGCAAGAGCCACCATGGCTTCGCAGACCGGGTTGATCCTCGGAATAGCCGAGATATCGTGCCGGCCTTTTATCCGAAGTGAGACGCGCCGCATCGCCTGATTAACTGTCCTTTGCTCCAAGCCGATGGAGGGAATAGGCTTCACGGCCGCCCGCAGCACAATATCCGCTCCATTGGATATTCCACCCAGAATCCCACCGGCATCATTTTTTTCGAATCCCTTTGGACCAATGGGGTCATTGCATTCTGATCCAAACATACGGGCTACTCCGAACCCGGCGCCGACCTCCACGCCCCGTACCGCACCGATGCTCATCAACGCCTTGGCAAGATCAGCTTCCAATTTATCGAATACCGGCTCTCCCAATCCGGGAGGGCAGCCTCGGGCAAGGACCTCCACGATACCGCCCAACGTATCCCCTCGTGCTTTGGCCTCCTCAATCTTGCTTTCCATTGCTGCAGCGGCTCGCCGATCTGGGCAGCGCAAATCATTTCTTTCGATTTCCTTATAATCTATCTTTTCTGTTCGAATCCCCCCAAACTCAATGGTATAGGCCAGAATCTCTATCTTTTCTTTCTCCAAAATCTTCTTGGCCACCGCCCCTGCAGCCACCCTTCCCACAGTCTCTCTTGCAGAAGCCCTCCCCCCGCCTCGACAATCTCGGATTCCATACTTGGCCTGATACGTGAAATCAGCTTGGCCGGGTCGGAAGACATCCTTCCATTCTTCGTACGAACTGGAATCAACGTCTTCATTTCTGATGAGAAGGGAGATGGGCGTTCCTGTCGTCTTTCCCTCAAATATACCGGAAAGAATCTCCACCCTGTCTCTCTCCTTCCGAGGGCTTGATGCCTTGCCTTGCCCGGGCTTTCTTCGATCAAGCTCCTTCTGAATGTCTCCGTTTGAAAGATCCAACCGGGGCGGACAGCCATCGATCACCACTCCCAGGGCCTCGCCGTGGGATTCCCCCCACGTGGTGATTCTGAACAGCGTTCCAAATGAATTGCCTGCCATATCAAATCCTCCCCTCCCTCTCTTTAAGGACGGTTAAAATAGTTTCAACAACCGCATCCGCAGCCAACATGGACGTATCGATTTGGACTTCCGAAGCCTTCTCGTAAAACGGCTCCCGTTGGGATAGGGTTTCTTCTATCTCTTCCAATGTACCTTTTCCTGTCAAGGTTGGTCTTCGGGTTGGGGATGCTTGATCCTTCTGAATTCTTTTGAGAAGGATCTGTTGATCTGCATTAAGCCAGATTATGAATCCGTTTTGTCTTAAAGCTTTGACATTGTCTGCGTCAAGCACCGCTCCTCCTCCGGGAGCGATGACCAGATTATTGTCTTTTGAAATCTCCTCGATGATAGCCTTCTCGATTTTCCTGAAATGATCCCATCCGTGGGATTTCACAAGATCGCTGATCGGAACTCCC
>DBZJ01000245.1:68322-68600 GCA_002311635.1 Syntrophaceae bacterium UBA1163 | reverse complement strand
TTCTAAAGTTCGGAAAGAGAGCCGTCCTGAAAGGGCCGATAACAAAAGAGGGAAAAATGTTTCACACCTTCAGGGGGATGAAGGTGGGTTATGAGGCTTTTTGACAAGTGCGTTGACAAGTAAGAGAATCGAAAGGGCCGAGCATACCCAGGCGAAGATATCTCCATAGAGGGTATAGAAGGTTTTCAGATCCGATAGCCGAATCGTTCCGATCATCGCCTCCTGTGTGAAGATTCTTCCCTCTTTCAAAATCTTTCCTGTTGGATCGATGAATCCGG
>DBZJ01000245.1:48735-68269 GCA_002311635.1 Syntrophaceae bacterium UBA1163 | reverse complement strand
CGGTGATTCCGGTATTGGCCGCTCTTGCGACAAAGACTCGATTTTCAACGGCCCTGAATGTGGCCATGGAGAAATGCTGGTAAGGGGCAGAGGTTCTCCCAAACCAGGCATCGTTCGTGATCGTTACCAGAAAGTTCGCACCTCGTTTGACAAACCTTCGGCAGAGATCCGGAAAGATAATCTCAAAGCAGATGAGAACGCCGAATTTACCCTGGGGCAGGGAAAAATTGAAGATTGTTTTACCAGGTTTAAAATCTCCGATCCCTTCCCCCAAGGATCCGATGAAGAAAAGGAGATCTTGCATCGGAATATACTCACCAAAAGGGACGAGGTGGATCTTATCATACTTTCCCACCAGTTCCCCCGAAGGGGAGACCAGGTAAGCGCTGTTGTAATGGACCACTCTCCCTCTCTCGATTTTATAAGAAGGGGTTCCAAAGAGGAGAAAAGCATTTGTCTTCTTAGAAATATCCAGGATAAAGGGTTGGTATTCCTCCGCATCCTGAAAAAAGAAAGGAATGGCTGTTTCAGGCCAGATGATGAGATCCAGTTTTTCCTCTGCCACGGTGTAAGAAAGCTTGTTGTAGATCTTTAAGGTCTCTATTTGAAAGGACTGGTCCCATTTTACGGACTGGTCGATGTTTCCTTGAACCAATCCGATCTTCAAAGGGGGATTTTGATTCACGTGACGTTCTACTACTTCCATCTTTAAATGTCCGTAGATCAAAAGGCCCAGAAGGACGAGGCCTGTGAAGATCACCTCTTTAACGGGAAAAATCTTTTTGGGCCATTGGCGAAGAATCCCCAAAAGCGTGGCATTGACCAGAACGATGACGAAAGAGGGGCCATAGACTCCCGTGATATCCGCTATCTGGATAAAAGGAAGGGTGAGATATTGAGAGTAACCCAAGTTCGCCCACGGAAAACCTGTCAGAAGGAGAGAGCGGAGGTATTCCAAGGCCACCCAGAGGAGAGGGGTGAAAAGCATCGTTTGAAGTCCTGAGCGAATCTGGATGAACCGGGTGAAGCATGTGAAGACCCCGATGAAGAGGCTCAGGTAGGCCACCAAAAGCAAAAGAATGAGGCCGCTCGGAATCAGAGGGATGTTGCCATACGTGTGGACCGCCACAATGATCCAGTAAAGAATTCCGAGAAACGTGACGATGCCTGTCAGAAACCCGAGCTCAAGACTAAGTCGCAGTCCCTTGCCCTCGATGGAATAGAAAAGAGGGACAAGAGCAAACCAGGCCAAAAATTCAAGATCAAAATTGGGGAAAGAGAGGATCAGAAGAATTCCTGAGAGGAGACTCAAAAGGATATCCCTTTTTCTCATGGGTTTCATCATAAGCAATAGCATGGCAATTTTCAAGAAGGGTTTGAATTTCCGAGGGGATTTGTTAGAATAAAATCCGATGAGGATCTTATTGATTGAGGACGACACAGGCATCGCTCGATTCGTCAAACAAGGGCTATCGGAAAATTCATTTTCTGTAGATGTGGCCGTGGACGGAGAAGAGGGGTTTCAGTCGGTCCTTCATATGAAATATGATTTGATCGTCCTCGATATCATGCTTCCCAAAATGGACGGGAAGGAGGTTCTGAGGAAGATCCGATCCATGGACATTCAAACCCCCGTGATCTTTTTGACGGCTAAAGATTCTGAAAGTGACATTGTTCATGGTTTAAATTTAGGGGCGGATGACTACCTGACCAAGCCTTTCTCTTTTAACGAATTGCTGGCCAGAATCCAAGCCATTATTAGAAGGGATAAGGCCGTTACTCATCCCGCAAGATTACAAACGGCCAACCTCATTTTAGAGCCCGACGGCCATCGGGTTTTTCGGGAAAAAACAAAAATCGAGCTCACCCCGAAAGAATATGTCCTTCTTGAATTTTTCATGAGACACCCGGGCCAAATCATCACCCGAACGATGATCTCCGAGAAGGTCTGGGATTATCACTTCGACACCTCTACGAATATCATCGATGTCCATGTCTCTCATCTGCGGAATAAGATCGACAAGGATTTCGAACCGAAGCTCCTCCACACGGTGAAAGGGGTGGGATATGTCCTGGAAGATCGGGGGTAGGTTTTACCGGAGGACGGACTTTAAGATGACGCTTTGGTACGTCCTCACCTTCTCGGGCTCTGCGATCGTGGTTTGCCTGATCCTTTACGTGGGTCTGAGGTATCGGCTCCTCAGAGAGGTCGACCAGTTTCTCCTCGACGAAACAACGGAGATGGAGAGGGTTTTGTCCAAGGAGCCGAAGGAGACCTATTTTTTGATGAGATTCGAAGATGAAGTGATGACCCGGAAGTATTACCCTTTCTTCTTTCAGATTTTGGACCCAAATGGAAAACCCCTCTATGTCTCAGAAGGGTTCCGGGAAATCCGGTATGAGATCCAAGAGAGGGTGTTGATCAACGCCGGAAACAGGAAAGAGACCCTGGAGGAAATTGATTCTTACGGCGGAAAGATGGCATTTCGTATCATCAGCACGCCCGTTTATAAGAATGGGAAACTCACTGAGATCATGCAACTGGGGACCCATCTTTATTTTGTGAGACAGAATTTATCTCATTTTAGAAATAATATTTTCGCGGTCCTTCCTGTCATTCTTGTGCTTGGGACGCTGGGAGGATGGGTACTTGCCAGAAGATCCCTTGCTCCCATCGGGTACATTGCCTCGAAGGCCGAAAACATTACCTCGAAAAACCTCGGCGAGCGGTTGACTCCGAGAGGAACCGGTGATGAAATGGACGTTCTCATCCGGACGATCAATGAGATGATTGCCAGATTAGAGAACTCTTTTAATCGAATGGCGGAATTTACGGCCGATGCGTCTCATGAATTGAAGACCCCCATCTGTGCCATGAGGGGAGAAGCAGAGGTTTTGCTCCTAAAAGAGAGAAACGCCGAAGAATATCAGGAAGGGCTGGCCCATTTCATCGAACAGTTTGACCACCTGAATCAGATGATCAATGACCTGATCTTGCTTTCAAAGGCTGACACCACCCAGGTGGAGTTGAAGATGACCCCCCTTCGGCTGGACCATTTGATGAAGGACCTGTGCAATCTCTTCCAGGTCCTTGCGGAGCAGAAAAATATTGCACTGGAAACGGGGCTTCTCGAAGAGGTCACGGTGATCGGGGACAAGGTCCGTCTCCAACAGCTGTTTACCAACCTGATTGACAATGCCATCAAATATACGTCCCGGGGAGCGATTCATATCACGGTTGAAAAGGATGAACGTGCCGTTCTGGTCAGAATCATCGATACGGGGATGGGAATTCCGAAAGAGGAGCGGGAGAAGATCTTCAAACGTTTCTACCGAATGGATAAGTCCCGATCGAGGGAAACCGGCGGGGTGGGCCTTGGGTTGAGCATTGCCGAGTGGATCGTACATGCCCACCAGGGAAGCATCGAGGTTGTTAGTGAAGTAAATCGGGGGTCTACCTTTACCGTCTCTTTACCCCTCCGAAGGAGTGCAAACCCTACCCACCAAAATTAATAAATCTTCCCTCACAGTCGATTCTTGCGAAATGTCGGTTTTGGATCCTTATTCCCCCCGGGGAAGTCTACGCGAGGTTCTTGGAAATGATGTCCTTGCCTTAAGCGTGAGACCATGTTTTTGTGACACAGGAATCAAAGATAACGGGTGTTGGGCAGACAGTCTCCTGTTTGACGACCTGTCTGGCCAGCGGGGGAGAGTTGCTCCCGGAAAAATTTCGCTGTTTCTTCGGCCACCTGATCCTTCTGATTATCGATCGTCATCATGTGATAACTGTCGTCCAAAATGATCTTTCGAACGATCTTGGAGCCGATGTTCTGCTCGACGTAGTCCGGGTTCTTCATACTCGTCAGATCATCTTCTCTGGAGTGGAGGATCAAGGCCGGTGTGGTGATCTCAGGGAGTTCTTTTTTCACTTGGTTGATTAGCTTGAATAGTTGATGGATACTGGCGGCGGGAGTTTTCGCATAGGCGATGGAGTCGTTCTTCATCAGATTGACGATGCGCTCTCGTAATGCCTCGTTCTTGATCCCGTAAGGCTCTGTCTCTGAGTAGGAGTAGATATACCTGAACGGGACATAATAAGAGATGGGAAGCAGAAACTTGTACCACGGAAGGCTCCAGCCATCGTAAAAAAGAGTGGTGGAAATCAGCGATACGGCTCCGACTTCTGAGCCAAACTCGCAGGAGAGGTGAAGAGAGAGAAGGGCTCCCATGCAGAGGCCGGCAACGGACACCGAATCAGAAGATTTCTTCATCTCTGTAAAACTGTCACGGACGGACCGGTACCAGTCTCTCCAGGTGGTTCTGGAAAGATCCTTCAGTGTGGTACAATGTCCCTCCAGGCAAGGGCCTTTGACGGTAAACCCTGCCTTATTCAATCTTCTGGCCAGGTATTTCATCTCGAAAGGGCTGCCCGTCAGACCATGGATCAGCAGCACGGAATGATTTCCCCCAGGGAGGTCTATCTTGTGATCGGGCATAGAGGCGTCCTATGATTTTTTACATTTATTCATCAGTTGCTCGAAGAGTTCGACAGCCATCTCGATTTCTCCCCGGGTGATGTGAAGCGAAGGGGCGAGGGTGAAGACATTCTTGTAATACCCCCCGATGTCCAGGATCAGTCCGCATTTCGATCCTTTGTAGTCCAAAGTCCCTTTCAACCCCTCGATAAACATTTTCTCTGTCAGCTCCCTGTCAGGAGTGAAGCTGTCCGGCTTGCAGATTTCCACCCTGAGCGCTAACCCCAGGCCGTCCACATCTCCTATCTCCGGGTGTCTCTTCTTGAGATCTCGGAGCAAGGAGAGGAAATAACCTCCGCTTTTCGAAACTTTCTTTTCATAATTTTCCTCTTCGAGCATCGCCATCACCTCAAGAGCAATGCCTGTCCCAAGCGGATTTGATGAAAAAGTCGAATGTGTTGAACCAGGAGGGAAGACCGTGGGGTTGATCAGCATTTCCTTGGCCCATATTCCTGATAATGGGTTGAGGCCATTGGTAAGGGCCTTTCCGAAAACGATGATATCCGGGCTGACCTCAAAGTTTTCGATGGCCCAGAGTTTTCCTGTCCTGTAGACCCCCATCTGGATCTCATCATCGACGAGTAAGATTCCCCAGGCATCGAGGATCTTTTTGAATCGCTTGAAATACCCTTCGGGCGGGACGATATAACCACCGGTCGCTTGGACGGGCTCTACGTAGAAAGCGGCATATTCGGATTCTTTTGCTTTCGTATCGATCACGGAGTAATATTCGGTCTCAAAAAGCTTCTCAAACTGGGAAATGCAGTAGAAATCGCAGCTCTCCCGACTCCTCCCGTAATAACACCGGAAGCAATAGGGATAGGGAATAAACTGGGCTCGGTCTGAAAAATGGCCGTACCTTCTTCTGTAACGATAACTCGAAGTGATCGCGGAGGCCCCCAGCGTCCGTCCATGATAGCTTCCCATGAAGGCGAACATCAGGTTCTTTCCCTTGGCGTTTCGCACAAGTTTCAGGCTGTCTTCAATGGCTTGAGCGCCTCCGACATTAAAATGAATCCTCCCTTTTTCTTTAAAGCGCCGCTGATTTGCAAGGCAGATTTTTTCTGCGAGAAGAACTTTTTCCTCATGGAGGTACTGGCAGGCGAGTTGAGGAAGGGTATCGATCTGGGCCTTGAATACCTCACTTAGTCGCGGGTTTTTATATCCGAAACTGGCCGCGGAGTACCACATCTGAAGGTCAAGGTAGGGGACGTCCGCGCTGTCATAGAGGAAGCAGCCTTCGCATCCCCTGAAGATTTTTGGAGGCTCCGCATAATGGACGGTGTCCCCGTGGGAA
Source organism: Syntrophaceae bacterium UBA1163 (assembly GCA_002311635.1). Lineage (GTDB taxonomy): Bacteria > Desulfobacterota > BSN033 > BSN033 > UBA1163 > UBA1163. The sequence goes on along the minus strand of DBZJ01000245.1, from coordinate 62,437 downwards.
CAGTAAATGGAATCTTTCCTGACCAATTCTTGATCGTCAACCATTCCAGGCTCCCCTTAAGCCACGACGGATGGAAGTGCTTTGTCGCGTGACGTGACCCGTTGTCCTTCTTGATTCCTCAGCCAGTCGACGACATCTTCAAATTTGCTGTGCTCAATATGCGGGATTTTTTCAGCCCTGCAAAAATCTAAGAGGGCGGATTTGGCAAAGGTCAAGTCCGCCCTGGTCGCGACGCAAAAATCGGAGCGGCCATCGCCGACGAGAATGTTGACTCTTCCTGGTCCGGAAAGCTCTTCCATCATTTGACACTTGCACATGCCGCTTCTGCTCGAACAATCCTTCCTGAAATGGGGAAAGGTCATCTCGAAATGCCCGTTTGTGCGGGCCAGGCCGTTCGAGAACACCCGGATGTCATCCAACCCGTATCGGTTCAGAATGGATTTTATAAACAGATCAATTCCGTCACTGAGGATAACGACCTCAATGGGTTTGCTTTTACAATATCTTGCGAAATCGACAAAGGTCTCATCGATTTCGATATTTTCTACAAAATCGAGGAGGTCATGTTTTTCCGCCTTGATGAGCTTGGTTTGCATGGCGAGGCAGTCGCGAGAACCCATCTCTCCATTCACCCAGGACTGCTCTATCTGCCGCCACATCGGGTCGGCAAATTCTTCTAGGACTCGGTCGATCACATCTTCTCTCGTGACCGTCCCATCGAAGTCGCAGAAAAACATGAATGTTCTGTCTTTCTCAGATCTTCCTGGCGAGAAGGACCGCATTTGTGCCTCCAAAGGCAAATGAATTTGACATCACCGTATTGACCCTTACCCCATTGCGGCCGATGTTCGGAACGTAGTCGAGATCGCACTCCGGGTCGGGTTGATCAAGGTTGATCGTCGGGGGGATGGCTTGATTCTTGAGAACGAGAAGTGAAACAATGAACTCAATGGCGCCGGCCGCTCCGATCGTATGGCCATGCATCGATTTTGTGGAACTGATGGGGATCTTGTAAGCGTCATCGCCGAATACTTTCTTGACGGCCTGGGTTTCCAGGAGGTCATTCCACTGAGTTGCAGTTCCATGGGCATTGATATAATCCACCGTATTGGGCGATATTCGGGCGTCTCCGAGGGCTTCGGAGATGGCTCGTGACTGTCCTTCAAGGGAAGGCTTGGTGATATGAAAAGCATCGGAGGTAGAACCGTAGCCGATGATCTCGGCATAGAGCGGGGCTCCACGGCGAACGGCCCTTTCCATCTCCTCAAGGACGACCACGGCAGCTCCCTCGCCAAGCACTAACCCGGAGCGGTTTTTCGAGAAAGGCTTGCAGGATTTTGAAGGGTCCTCAGGGTCTTCCGCCGCCAGGACCCTCAGGGCCTCCCAGCTTCGGAAGACCCCGTAAGTCAAAAAGGACTCGGCCCCTCCTGCGAGCATGACATCCGCATAGCCGTCTCTAATCTGTCGGAAGGCCTCACCGATTGCGTTTGCCGACGAAGCACAAGCCGTGGATATCGTCAAACATGGCCCCGTGAGTCCGTACTCTATGGAGATGTAGGACGCGGAGGCATTATTCATGATCATCAGGACAGACAAGGGCTTCACTCTGTCCTCGTTTTGCTTGAACAATCGTACGTAACCATCCTCTATGGCATTCGCACCCCCTAACCCTACACCCATATACACTCCCGACCGTTCTTTCTCCTTTGCATCGAGAGAGAGGGCTGCATCCTTCCAGGCCCCCGAGGCAGCGGCCAAAGCGAATTGGTTGACGCGATCCAGGTAAGATACTTGTTTCTTGCCAAAGTAATCGGAAGGATTGAAATCGACCTCGGCTGCGATTTTTGCAGAAAGGAGGTTGGAGTATTCCGAAGAAATTTTTCTGACCCCGGACTTGCCCGCCGTGATCTTGGCCCAAAAATCGCTGGTGTTATTTCCGCAAGGGGAAATGATCCCCATTCCAGTGACCGCGACTCTCCGTCTCATCAAAAAAAGACCCCCTTCAGTTCTCCGCTCGCTTTTAATAACTCATCGCAGGACTTGGCGAATGCGAGACTTGCTCCGATACGAATCGGTCAACCGCATCGACCATCTCTTGGATCGTCGTTACTTTGAACTGTTCGTCAGGGATTTTGATTTTGAACTCATTTTCGATATCAAACATGAATTCGATCTTATCAAGGGAATCGAGCCCCAAATATTCGAGTGTTGTCTCGGGCTTAAGTTCCTCAACGTTGAAATCAAATTTATTGATAAACAGTTTTTTCAGTCTCTCTATGGTGGACATGGATGTCTCCTGTAGGGCAATCTAAAGGAAAATTTAGATTTGGCATTGCTATCGAGTCAGACTATTTTCAAAAAGGTGCCGCAAAAAAGATGCCAATGAGTTTATCCCATTTTAACTTCCTGATTTTCCACGACGATTTCAAATGGAAGGGTTCCTATTTTGGCTCCTAGAGTTCATTAGTGTACAGATTTGACTTAAATAGTGATGGAAATGTACAAACGTATAATATCAAATGGGGACCTTTTCAATATCATTAAGAAATCTTAATGTAGATCTTACGCATGTCCACCCCGCTTTTTTGATCTTTGTGTTATAATTTTTTTCGCAAAAACTTGCTTGTCCTTGGAACGTTGATTCTAGTAGACTGGTAAGACCTTATTCTTCTCCAATAGGTATAGATTTTGAAGGAACTCAGATCATGGACGTAAGAAGAAAATATATCTTCGCGATACTCGCCATCGGGATGGTTCTATTCATTTTCAACCTGGGGGGGAGGGATTTATGGGAACCGGATGAAACCCGATATGCCGTGATCGCCCGGGAAATGAATGAAACAGGAAATTGGATTCTGCCCCATCTCAACGGAGAGGTTTATGCAGAGAAGCCTCCCCTTTCCTTTTGGTTGGTCAATCTCTCCGCTCTCTTTGTGGGGGAAAATAACGCGCTGGCCAATCGTCTTCCCTCTGCCCTGGCGGGGTTGATGACCCTTTTCATCACTTTTCTTCTTGGCGAGAGACTATTTGATCCGCGAGTTGGATTCCTTTCCGCGATGGTTCTGGGAACCTGCATCCTGTTTCCCCAGTTATCGCGGTGGGTGATGCTTGATTCTCTTTTCACGCTCTTTTTCCTTCTGACCCTCTTTTTCTTCTACCTGGGTTATGAGAAGGAGGAGCGGCGCCGGAGGTATTACCTTCTGGCCGGCCTCTTTACCGGGCTTGCGATCCTGACGAAAGGGCCGGCCGCTTATCTTACGCTCCCTATCTTTCTGATCTTCGCAGGTCTTCAAAAGAGCCTGAAGAAGTTTTGGTGCCGCGACCTTCTCCTGGGGTTTCTTCTTTCCGTTATGGTTGTGCTGATCTGGTGGATACCCGCCTGTTGGGTTGGGGGAAAGGATTACATCCATTGGGTCCTTTTTAAACAGGCGGTTGGAACTTTTGTAGAGGGAGGAAGACATTTTCATGCGGAGCCGTTCTATTTCTATTTTATCCGGTTTCCGGCAGAATTTTTTCCGTGGATCGTTTTCTTGCCGACCGCATTCGTTTTGGGGTTACGTAAAAAGTTTGGTAAAAGGAAGGAATTCCTATTTCTCTCGACCTGGTTCTCTTTTATCTTCCTTTTTTTCACCCTGTCCAAAGGAAAGAAGGATAACTACCTCTTACCCCTTTACCCGGCAGCCGCGCTGATGGTGGGTACTCTGTGGGATCGCGGGTTTGAATCAGAAGAGGGGAAAAAGGGATTCCTGCCCGGGCTTCTCCTTTTGACCCTTCTGTTCTGCGCCGTCTCCGTCCTGTTTCTGTCAAAGATTCCGCAAAGGTTCTATGCGCCTCTGATAGATTATCACTCCATAGCGGTCTCCATCCTCTCTTATTTGGTGGTCGGCTCCTTTCTCTCTCTGTTGTTTTTTGTCAAGAAAAAGAGATGGGCCTCGTTCATCAGCCTCATGATCGCTTTCATTCTTCTCCACCTCCATTGCAGTTTTCTTCTGCCCAGGTTCGATCCGCAGAAGTCAGCCAGGGTATTTTCGGAGAGAATTCTAAAAAGGATGGAGCCAGGGGATGAACTCAAGACCTATTCCCTCAAGTCGAACGGGGTACTTTACTATACCAAGAAGCCTTATATCGAGAGCATTCAAAGTAAGGAACGGTTTTTTGAGATTTTCAACTCCCCTCAACGAGTCTTTGTTGTGATTTATGCGGAAGCCCTTGATCGCCTTAAAAAAGAGACCGGGGTCGAGTTTTGCCCTCTTGAACAGATGGTAGTAGCCAATTGGAAGTATGTTCTTATTTCAAACCGTTAGCCCCAAACCGTAGCCGCAGCCTTCAGGCTGCGGGCCTACGATTTTGATTACGGAAGGTGGTAAGTTTTCGGAAGGATTGACATCTCAAGAGAGTGAGGTTAAATAAAACCGATGAGGATGGCTGACGCCGCGCGCGAAGGGGCCTGCTCACCGGAGTGAAATGAGAAGGTGTGCGTTATGTATCATGTAAAGCAAATGTATCAGGATAAGACCTATGCGGCAGGCTATGAGAAGACGAGGTTCAGCGGGATCTATGGAAGATTTAGGAATTGGAATACCAAAAGGGTGATCTCAAAGCTGATTCGGTTTACTGGGAGAGAGGGGTTTGCCCTTGATATCCCCTGCGGGACGGGAAGGTTAAGCCGTCTGATTTTGAAGAGCGGGTATAAATGGATCGGCGGGGATATCTCGTTAGAGATGATGATGGAGTCAAGAAAGAGGATGAATGGGTTTGAAGGATCCTTCTCAAATATCCGTCTGGATGCCGAAGCCATGGCATTTAAGGACAGCACAATCGGCTGCGTCTTCTCCATCCGGTTTATTTATCATATCCCCGTTGAGATAAGATATCGAATGCTTCAAGAGATGAGAAGGGTGACCAAGAAATGGCTGATCATCGACTATAATTATCCAAACAGGTTTAAAAAGATGGCCCGCAGGATAGGATCTCTATTCGGCGAGAGGCCGATCAAGAGAAGGGTCTCGTTCCAAGAGATAACGAGGGAGCTCAGGGAGAACGGTTTCACTATTTATAAGGCCATCCCTGCATCGAGGTTGTTTTCCGATAACGTACTGTTGCTGTGTAGCAAATAGGGTCGCAGCCCCTCACCGCGCCGTCGCCAAAGCGCTACGGCGCGTCGGCGACCTTCTCCCAGGAGGCTGTATCGCAACCACGGCCTCGGTGGAAGAGACAGCCGGGTTCCAAAGTTTTAGAACGCGGTCTTTTAGGAGTGGCCAATTGGTGCTTGTGGGAAACGGGGTCATCTCAACGGTATGGACCGTCAGAATCTGACACATAACTAGGTTGCCGCTCTAAAACTTTTCCACCCGACCGCCTCTTCCGTGTTATTTGGAACGCGTTTGTTATTGCGACCGGATCTCAAGGGGAGAGGGAGGGAGTGAGGGGACCATTTCAAATAGGTTTGTCTAGGGGAGTTCGGATATGAAGCTTTTATTGATCGGAATAGGAAGGTGGGGCAAGAACCATTTGAAGACGCTGACGAAGCTGGTCGACGAACTTTATGTGGTCGATTCGGATTCGAGCCAGCTGAAGACCTGCCGGGAATTCTCCATTCCCGAAGATCGTCTTTCAAGCGATTATCATGATTTCCTTGATCGAATAGACGGGGTGGATGTCGTCACACCCGCCGACAACCATCTGGCCATCTGCAGAGAATGTTTTGATAGGGGGAAAGACGTCTTCGTAGAAAAACCGATCGCCCTCACGTCTCAAGAAGCGAAAGAGATGATCGCGCTGGCGAAAAAAAAAGGCGTCATCCTTCAGGTCGGTCACGTCTACCGGTACCACCCTGCCTCCTCGAAGATCAAGAGTCTCATCGGGGAAGGCCGGTTGGGGAAAGTCCAGTACGGCTACGGCCATTTCATGGGGTTCAAAAGACCCAGGACGGATGTCGGCGTGACGCAAACGGATGCGATCCATTATTTCGACCTTTTCAATTATCTTCTGGGGGGGCCCCCGCGGGCGGTCACGGCCGTCGTCCAGAATTACCTCGACTTTCCTCTGGATGACACCTCCGTCTCCGTTCTGGATTATCATGGAAAGATGGTTTTTATCGAAGCGGGTTATATGCCGCCCGAGAAGAGAAGAGATATCGCCATCGTCGGGGATCGAGCGAGCCTCTATTGCGACTTCCAAAAAAATTCCCTTCTCTTCTATGAGAACCGGCATGAGAGGCAAGGGGGGAAATGTGTTGCCTTGGAAGGAGAGGTCAAGAACATTCCCATCGAGCCGGAAGAGCCCCTGACGACGGAACTGAAAGCTTTTCTTGATTCGATAAGAAACCGGTCCAAGCCCGTGGCGGACGGGCAGGCTGGGTTTGAGGCGTTAAAAATCGTTGAGGCCTGCTACCGGTCCTCTCAGAGCGGGAAGAGGGTGGAGATGAAGTGGGGGAAAAATGACGTTCGGGGAAAGGAGTTAAAATGAAGGTGCCTCTTTCTAAACCCTATGTGGATAAAGAGATGAAAGATCGCGTGTTAGAGGTGATCGATTCGGGACAATATATTCTGGGGAACCAATGCAAAGATTTTGAAAAGGAGTTTGCCCAGTTCATCGGTGTGAAGCACGCTGTCCTCACCTCTTCGGGGACTTCGGCCATCTTCCTGTGCCTCAAAGCCTTGGGGGTGGGGAAAGGCGACGGGATCCTGGTTCCTTCTCTCACGGCTTTTCCGACCATTGAACCCGTGTTTCATGTGGGAGCCAGACCGATTTTTATCGATATTGATGACACCTATACAGTGGACCCAAAGCATATCGAATCGGTCTTAAAAAAGAAGGGCCGAATACGGGGGGTGAAGCAGATCAAAGGGATGATCCCCGTCCATCTTTACGGCCACCCTGCCCAGATGGATTCCCTTCGTGATCTGGCAAAGCGCTACGGGCTTTTCATTCTGGAAGACTGCTGTCAGGCTCACGGCGCCCGATTTCAGGGAGCCAGGGTAGGATCGATGGGAATTGGCGGATGCTTTTCGTTCTATCCTTCGAAGAACCTGACGGTTTTTGGGGACGGTGGAATCCTTGTCACTTCGGATGATGAGATGGCCAAGACCTGCCGCATGTTGAGGGATCACGGACGGAAAGAAAAATATGAGCATGAATTAGTGGGATATAATTTAAGGTTTAATGAAATCCAGGGTGCGGTGGGACGCCTCCAACTTAAAAGATTGGACTGGTTTAATGAATCAAGACGCCGTATCGCAGGATGGTATAATGATGGGTTAAAGGGAGTTCCTGTGGTGACCCCCCAAGCAAAGGATTGGGCCGAGGCGGTCTATCATCTTTATGTCATTCAAACGGATCAACGGGAAAAGCTGGCGGATTTCTTAAAGGAGAAGGGGGTTCAGTCTGGGATCCATTATCCCATTCCCAACCATCAACAGCCAGCCGTCCGGAATGCCCTCGGCAAACAGCCCAAACTAAAAGTGACAGAAGCGACCGTGCAAAAGATACTCTCCCTCCCCATCTACCCGGAGCTTGAAAAAGAGAAGGTGGATTTCGTCTGTGCCAGCATCAGGGAGTTCTTTGATCAAGAAAATTAAGGGTGGAGTATGGATCGTCCCATGAGAGAGGATCGTTCGATTGATATTTCTGTGGTCATCCCCGTCTATAATGAAGAAGAGAATCTCCCGGTTCTAATTCCTCAAATCGCAGAGGTACTGAAACCCTTGGGGAAGATCTACGAGATGATCTGCGTTGACGACGGCAGCAAAGATCAGAGCCGTCGTCTCCTCAAAAAGATGGTTCTGGAATATCCCCAAATACGTATCCTCGGTTTTAAGAAGAACTGTGGCGAGACGGCGGCAGGGGCAGCGGGGATCAAAGAGGCGCGGGGAGGGATTGTCATCACCATCGATGCCGACCTTCAGAATGACCCCAAGGACATCCCAAGGATGCTGGACTATCTCAACGAGTACGACATGGTCACGGGATGGCGTCAGAAGAGGGAAGATTCCTGGGTCAAGCGGATCACATCAAGGATTGCGAATCGAATCAGGAACAGCTTGAGCGGAGAGGAGATTCAGGACAGCGGTTGTACCTTCCGGGCTTATAAGAGGGAATGTCTGCAGGAGATTAAACTTTACAAAGGGATGCACCGCTTCATCCCCACCCTGGTGAAGATGGAGGGTTACCGGGTGATTGAAATACCCATTGCCCACCATCCGAGAAGGTTTGGCGTTTCGAAGTATACCACCTGGAACCGGATGTGGCGTGCCTTGATCGATCTTCTGGCGGTGAAATGGATGAAGAGCCGCCATATCCATTATGAGATCGAGGAAAGAATCTGACCAGGCAATTAGAATAAAGAAAGGATTTTCTTCCCACGAGACGCCCTTTTTTCATCAATGCTCCTCCCAAATGGGTTCGAATCCTTCTTCTTGTCGGAATCTGCTTTATCCTCTACTTTCTTAATCTAGGCCGATGGGATCTCTGGAATCCGGATGAGCCCCGTTACGCACAAATTGCCAGGGAGATGCTAGACCGGGGCGATTGGATTCTCATGCATCTCAACGGAGGCGTCTATGGCGACAAGCCTCCGCTCTTTTTCTGGCTGATTGCTCTCTCCTCCTACTTGTGGCAAGGCTTCACCTCCTTTTCCGTAAGGTTTCCCTCCGCCGTCTTCGGAACACTCACCGTTCTCCTCACTTTCTTTCTGGGGAAAAGGCTTTATTCACCCCGAACGGGGTTCTTCTCCGGACTCATCCTGGCCACAAGCCTTCATTTCGTTTACCTCTCCACCCGTGCCAATATCGATGTGACACTCACCTTCTTTACGACCGCTTCCTTCCTCTGTTTCTTCCTCTGGTATCAAGAGGGTAGGGAAGAAGGAGTTTGTCACAGCCGGAGGAGCCGAAACCTTTTCATTTTTGGATTTTATGTCAGCATGGCCTTTGCTACTTTAGCCAAAGGGCCGATCGGCTTGGTCTTTCCACTTTTTGGAAGTCTTATCTTTCTTTTCAGTCAAAAAGAATACGGAGAAGTGAGACGGATGAAGCTGCTTCCGGGAATTTTTTTGTTTCTGGCCATTGTCCTTGCGTGGTTTCTTCCCGCCGGCTTTCTGGGTGGGTGGCCGTATGTCCTGGGGAATCTTTTCAGGCATACTACCGAGGCTTATTCAACGGGATGGACCCATCCTCACCCGCTCTATTACTATCTGTATAGTTTTCCGATGAGCTTTATGCCTTGGGTTTTCTGTTTGCCCGCCGCCGTTGCTTACGGCTGTTCCAAGGCAACCATCGGAAAGCGAAAGGAATTCCTCTTTCTCTCGGTGTGGTGTCTTGTCATTTTTGTATTTTTTTCGCTATCCAGATCGAAAAGGGCCCTTTACCTCTTGCCTCTTTTTCCGGCTGCCTCTCTGATGGTCGGGAAGTTCTGGAGCGACTTCATCTCGGGCCCGTTGGATTCATTCAAGCGGGGATGGATTATGTTGCCTCTCTACGGGTTGATCGGGGTTGGATTGGTCGCCGGGGTTGCGGCTCCATGGGTGGTCTCGGCAAAATTGCCCCTTTACCTGCCTTATAGTTTTCCTATCGTTGTCCTCTTGGTCGGGTGCAGCTTGGCCATGCTGATATTCCTTCGCTTTAAAAATTATAGAGTCGTCCTATTTCTCCTCATAGGGATGATGGTGGCCGGATATTTTTATACGTTTAGGGTTGTCTTCCCCGTTGCCAATGCGCAGATGTCGGCCCGGTTCATTTCAGAAGAAGTGACTTCGCGGATTCAGCCGGGTGACAAATTAGTGATCTACGGAGGGCTTGGAAGCGATCCTTATAATTACTATACGGGGGTTGTGCCCATAACAAGATTTTTCGATAGAGAAACGTTTCTCGATTTTATGCGATCTCCGGAGAGAGTCTATTGCATCCTTGAATTCAGCGATTTTTCTCAGTTGTTCGGCGGGGAAGGAGGACCGAAGGTCCGGTTGATCGCACGGCGCCGGGTGAGAAACGATGATGTGGTTTTGATTACGAATAACCCCCCTTCATCCCCCCTTCACCTAAGGGGGAAATAGAGAAATCTTCCCCCTGCCTTTGCCGAAGCGACTTCGTGCAGGCAGGTCGCCCCTCTTTGCCAACGAGGGGTAATTCCTCCCTTTGGCAAAGGGAGGTTAGGAGGGATTTTACAAGTCAATGTCTTTATTATTATGAGACTGTTAATAACTGTGTTAAAATACAAGTATTTTTCAGTAAAACAAAGGAGATATGAGGGCTTTTGATTCCACTGAACGTATCCATTATAGGCGCGGGGAGGACGAGAAACGGTATCGGCGAGTATATAGGAAAGTATTTCCATAAGTGCGGGGCAAGAGTCACCTCTGTGCTGGCAACGACTGAAAAAACAGGCCTCCAAGCCTCTTCCGCCTTAAAGAAATATGGTATAGAAGCCCATCCCCATACCACCTTCGAGGAAATGGTGAGGGGCGAAAAGCCCGATGCAGTGGTCATTGCTTCTCCTTCTTCAACCCATTATGAATATCTATTAAAATGTCTGGACTCCGGGCTCCATATTTTCTGCGAAAAACCCTTCCTCTGGGACGATCACACGGATATTCAGAAAAGGGCTGAAGACGTTCTCAAGAAGGCCCGAGAGAAAAAGATAACGATTGCCATGAATTCCCAGTGGCCTTTCTCCATCGATGACTATGAGAAAATTTGTGGAGGAATCAGTATCAGAGAAAGCAATCATTTTTCGATCCGGATGTCGCCTTTTTCTCCGGGAAGAGTGATGATCCCTGAATCCGTCCCTCATCCCCTCAGTATTCTTTACTGCCGATTAGGACCCGGAAGGATGGAAGGTTTGAATTTCGAATCGGATGGGGAAGAGGAAATGGGCATCCGATTTACCTATTTGTTTGGAACACGCGCCTGTGATGTGTTAATAAGGTTAGTACATCAAGAGACTCAACCTCGTGAGTTTTCCTATGGGTTCAACGACAGGGTTGTTTCTCGAAGTTTGGATTTAAACAATTATGAAATCTACTTTCATTACGGAAATAAGAAAGTGAAAATTGCGGACCCCCTTGAACTCTCCGTCAAAAATTTTATGGAGGCCGTTGAAAAGGGGACCGAGCCTCTCATCGGGGCCGCGCATATTCTCCATAATGTGTCGCTGCTGAAAGCGGTTGATGGCGGTTTCGGTGAATTTGAAAAGAGAGCACCATGGAAAAGCTAAGAGAAAGGGAGCATGACTTTGGCTCCAAATTGAGACAGGATGCTACCCTCCAAAGGCTGAAAGACTATGTTGAGTGGCAGAGAGATTGCGAGATCCAAGCCCCGGGTCGAGGACTGCCGATTTTCAGCCCGATCTCCATCAATTTAGACTTGACCTCTGCCTGCAATTTCTCATGCCATTTTTGTGTCGATTCGAGACTGGTCAACGCCGGGAAAACCCTGGTATTAGAGGAAGTCAAGAAGACGATCCATACACTCCATTCCCACGGACTTCTCTCCGTCATCTTGATCGGAGGGGGAGAGCCGACGCTTCATCGGGATTTCGGACAGATCGTCCGTTATATCAAGGGCAAGGGATTACAGGTCGGGATCGTGACCAATGGTTCGCAGCTCGAAAGAATTGAAGCGGTCGTCCAAGAGCTCAAGGAGAAAGATTGGATCAGGATTTCCATTGATGCGGCAGGCGAGGAAGTGTTTAAGGCGCTGCATGTGCCCAGAACGCGTGTGACGCTAGGGGGGATATTGGAAAAAGCAAAGAAGCTGAAAAAGAAGAATCCTCTGGTTTCACTCGGTTATTCGTTTGTGATCGTCTGGGAGGGCGTGGAGATTAACGGAAAGAGACTCCGTCCCAATCTGGATGAGATGACAAGATCGGTGGAACTGGCGAGGGAGTTCTCATTTGATTATGTTTCGTTCAAACCCTGTCTGGTCCGGTGGGATAAGTCTCAGAGGGAGACATTGCTGAAAAACGTCGGGAAGACGAAGGAAGAAGAAATTATCGATCAAATCAAGATCCATCTTCAGGAAGCAAGGCATGCGGCAGGGGGTCAAGTCAAGATTCTTGAAAGCTCCAACCTGAATGCCATGCTGAATCATGAGACCGACCAAATCAAGAAACAACCTACAAAATGCCATATGCAATTTTTCAGGACCGTGGTCACGCCCTTCGGAATCTTTCACTGTCCTGCATTTCGAGGCGTGGAAGAGGCCAGGGTTGGAATGCCGGATGGGTACCTCTCGGAAACAAAATTCAGGGAGACCCTCAAACGGGCGGCCGAATCGATCCGGACCTTCGATGCCAAAGAGGAATGCAAAGATGTTGGATGTTTTTACAACCGCACCAACTGGTGGTTAGAAGAGTTCATTCATTCCGAAGAAGGCGTCCAGAACCTTGAAAAAATTGAGAATGATAACTTCTTCCTTTAGTTCCAGGCCTCCGAGATCTTGAATACTTGGATAGGCACTCAATCGAATGAAGATCCTCCATCTTTTCAGCAACTGGAAGTGGACAGGCCCAGCTGATCCAACCTTGGCTCTCTGCAAGGAATTGGAAAAGCGGGGGCACGACGTCACCTTCGCCTACCGAAAACCTCCTCTTCTGGTCGAGGATAGTATTGAGAAAAGAGTTCGCCAGGCAGGTGTGAAGGCAACGGACCAATTTCGACTGGACCATTCGCTAAAGTTTTTTCGTCCCTCCTTTCTCCCAACGCATCTTCGTGACATCTCGGACCTCACCCGGTATCTCCGTCAGGAAGAATTCGATATTCTCAATGTCCACCATTCCCACGGCCATCTCTTGGGCGGGATCGCTGCGAGAAGGTCAGGTGTTCCTGTCATCGTTATTCGGACGGACCATAAGCGAGATCCCTTGACGCCCGGTTTGGGGAATCGCTTTCTCATCTCTCAGTTCACGGACGGCATGATCACCTTTTCCGAGACGGCGAGGAGAGAGGATGCCGAACATTTTGGCCTCCCTCTTGAAAGGGTCCGGAAGATTTCGCCGGCCTTGGATCTCAGCCGGTATGACCCAAACGGGAAATTCAAGGAGATGAAGGCTCTCCTGGGAATTGGGCCGAAGGATATCGTGATCGGAATGATCGCTCGATTTCAAAAATACAGGAGGACGGCTGTCTTCTTGGAGGCGGCGAAAAAGATTGCCGGAGAATTTCCAAACGTGAAAGTTCTCCTGGTTGGCCGGTCGAGTCAGATGGAGCACAGCGTCATCCAGCCCATGAAGCAGCTCGGCGTTGAAAAATGGGTCGTTCTCGGGGGGTATCGGATAGAGGATTATCTCGACACCTTGGCCTGCATGGATCTCTTTGTCTTTTTAATGGCGGGCTCCGATGGAACAGCCAGGGCTCTGAGAGAGGCCATGGCCATGGGGAAACCAGTCATCGTGGCGAACCGCGGGATGCTCCCGGAGCTGGTGAAGGATGGGATTTCAGGTCTGGTCGTGAACGATACCTCGGAAGGCTTGGCCGAGGCAGCCCTTCGACTGCTTCATCATCCCGAAATGAGAGAGGCGTTGGGAAAGGCAGCCTATCAGAGGGCACATGAAGAGTTTCGGTTAGATCGGCAGGCGGAGGCCGTTGAAGAATTTTATCAGGAGATGATCAGGTTGGGGAAACGGAAGTAGCTGCCGTTAGAAATGACAAGGGATTTAATTTGTATTGTCTAAAAAGTACTTATTCGTCATTCCGGGCTTGACCCGG
>DBZJ01000245.1:334-48644 GCA_002311635.1 Syntrophaceae bacterium UBA1163 | reverse complement strand
TCCCGCCTTCGCGGGAATGACAGCCTCGGAAAAACTTTTTTCTGCTCCGAAGAGCGGAATTTTCCAAATGGTAAATGGAAACTTCAGTTTTTAAACGCGTATCAAAAGGTGAAATCAGGGGTTGGGTGACGGGAGAAGTGTTCGATAGCCTTCCCGTCGATTTTTTTGGCGATCCTATCTCTTTCGTTCGGGAGATGGGAGGAGAGGTGGTCAAAGAGTCGATGTGGAGGTGGGCGGCTATCTTCCGGCTTCCGAATGGTATGAGGGTTTTTCTGAAAAGGGATAAGGCAAAGGGCTGGGCGGAGTACATGAAGTATCTTCTCCTTCCCTCCAAAGGGCAAAAGGAATTTCTCATCGCTTCCCAAATGGAAAGGAAGGAGCTTAAGGTCCCTAAACCCCTGGGCTGGATGGAGAGGATCCGGAGGGGCTTGGTCAGGGAGAGCTATTACCTCTCGAAGGCGACTGGAACGGGAGCTTCATTCATCGACGAGGTCGCAAAAGCAAAAGAGCCTCGTTCGATTATTGAATTGGCGATGACCGTTAGGGCGTTTCAAGATGCAGGATTATTACATCAGGACCTTCATGGAGGGAACTTTCTGTGGGAGGGCGACTCCCTATTTCTCACGGATTTACATCGTACGAAGATCATGGGAACCCTTTCCTCGAATCAAAGGCTATGGAATCTTGCACACCTCTTTCATTCCTTAAGGAAGATGTGGGGAGAAACCGAACAACTCCAATTCCTGGACCGATATTTCGAGGGGATCTCCGACGGGCGCAAGAAAAGAGAGATCTTATTCGAAAGAATTTACCCACCCATGGGTCGCCTTCTCAGGCGGCAGTGGCGAAGCAGAACGAAGCGCTGTCTGAAGGAAAGCGGCGAGTTTACGGTGCAAAAGGAGAGAGGGATCCGTTATTTTCACCGACGGGATTTCTCTCTGGATCGTCTGAAAAAAATGTTGGATGAGCACCGGAATCTGGTGAGAGAGAGGCTCTTTTGCCTCGTCAAAAGCTCTCCGGAAGTGAACGTTTCTATCTTCGAGGACGAAGGGGAACGGATAAGCTCAAAACAATTCTGCTATCCCCATCTTTGGGGGCGGGTGAAAGAATATTTTCGTCGCTCAAAAGGGCTCAAGGCCTGGGTGGCGGCGAATGGCCTGCGGGCCAGAGGCGTTCCGACGCTTAGACCTCTGGCTCTTGTCGAAAGGAAAGACTGGATGGGATTGAAGGAGAGCTTTCTGTTCATGGAGGCACCGGCCAGCGATTTAGAGATGGATCGATATGTTTTAAAGGGGTTTGAAGGTTTAAAGAGGAAAAGGTTTTTTGTTAAGACTTTTGCCCGCTGGCTTGGCGGTCTTCATAGAATGAGCGTGTACCATAAGGATATGAAAACGTGTAATGTCCTTGTCTCGGAGAAAGGAGAGTCATGGGATTTTCATCTCCTCGATTTTGAGGATATCCGATTGGACGATAAGGTGAACCGGAAAAAATTGTTCAGAAATTTTCTCCAGCTCAATACGTCAACCCCGAGAGTCATGACAAAAGTGGATCGTTTCAGATTTTTTAGAGAATATCTCTACCTCAATCCCATCGTAAAAGATGAGAAGGCCTTTCTTGGTGGATTGGTGGATGAAAGCCGTCGCAGAGGATTGGTTTACGTCTCCCCCCAAGGGGTCGTCACAGAAAGGTTGACATAAACAGAATGGACCAGCGGTTTTCAAAAATTGCCGCTCAGCCATGGAGTCAGGTCGCCGTACTTCTTGGACTCTGCTTCGTCATCTATTTTATCAACCTGGGTCAATGGGATCTCTGGAGCCCTGATGAGCCCCGTTACGCTGAGGTTTCAAGAGAGATGGTGAATCGTGGAGATTGGATCCTCATGCATCGCAACGGCCATCTTTACACCGATAAGCCTCCGCTCTTTTTCTGGGCCATTGCCGGTTCCTCCTTCCTCTGGCAAGGGTTCTCGCCATTTTCAGTGAGGTTCCCATCTGCTCTTTTCGGGACCTTGACCGTACTGCTGACCTATTTCATTGGAAAGAAGCTCTACTCCTCACGCACGGGATTCCTCTCTGGGCTCGTTCTGGCGACGGCCTTTGAATTTGCCTATCTTTCCACTCGGGGCAATATCGATGCGACCCTCACTTTCTTTACGACGGCGTCTTTTTTCTGTTTTCTCCAATGGTACGAATACGGTCGGGAGGAAAGGATTCGCCCGAGAAGCCTGAAAAGTCTGTCGATTTACGGTTTTTACATCAGCATGGCGTTTGCGACCTCCGTCAAGGGACTGCCCGGCCTTATCCTTCCTCTCTTGGTCAGTTTAATCTATCTGGCCGTTCAAAAGGACTGGAAAGGAATCAGGCGGATGAAGCTCCTACCGGGGATGCTTCTCTATATGGTCGTTGTTCTCGCCTGGTATCTTCCTGCTATCTCCAGGGGAGGGAGTGTCTACCTTCGAGAAACCCTCTTCAAGCATTCCATGGATGCGTTTGCGAAAGGGTGGACCCATGTCCACCCCTTTTATTACTATCTTTATACCTTTCCCGTTGAATTTCTGCCTTGGTTCGTCTTTCTTCCCGGAGCAATTGTTTACGGCTTTTTCAAGGAGACCATAGGAAAAAGAAAGGAGTTCCTTCTTGCCTTTGTATGGTTTGCTGCCATCTTTCTGTTTTTTTCTATCTCCAAGGGGAAGAGGGGCCTGTATCTTTTGCCTCTCTACCCGGCTGCCTCCCTGATGGTGGGGAAGTTCTGGGAGGATGCGATTTCAACGTCGATGGAACGTTTCAGGCGCGAGTGGATCTCTATTCCGCTCTACGGGTTGATGGCAGTAATCCTCGTGGCAGGTCTTGCCGCCCCGTGGGTGGTTTGGACATGGTTCCCAGCTTACTTTTCTTACAGCCTTCCCGTAGCCTTTCTTTTGGTTGGAGGAAGTCTTGCCCTGTCTTTTTCGTATCGATTCAAACGTCACGGGATCGTTTTTTTTGTTATTGTCGGGTTGATGGCCGGAGGGTTCTTCTACACACTGAGGGTCGCGTTTCCCTTCGTGAACTCTTACAAATCAGCCCGTTTCATTTGTCAGGAGATCAGTTCACGAGTTCAACCCGGAGAGAAATTGGCCATCTATGGAGATTTTGAACCGGCGCCATTTAATTTCTACACTGGAATTGTCCCCATCCCGGTGTTGAATGAGAAAGAGGACCTTTTGAATTTTTTGAGGTCTCCGGAAAGAGTTTTCTGTCTGCTTAGATCCAGAGATTTCTCGAAATTTCAACGGATGGAAGGCAGTCCGGAGGTTCAAGTGATTGCTCAGCGCGGGGTCGGAGGAGAAGATTTTGTCGTGATTTCCAATCGATGAGGTCTCTCCTCATCGGACTTATTCAGGAAGAGAGGACATTATGGACAACAAGAGGGTACCTTGGCAGAGGAAGGCCCGAAGGATTCCGCTTTTCATCGGAGCCGTTTTGTTGGTGGTCTTTGCGAAACCCCAATTCTCCGGTGTCTTGATCGGAATGGTTTTAATCTTTTTAGGGGAGGGCATCCGTATCTGGGCAGCGGGTCACCTTCAAAAGAACGAGGCTCTGACCGTGACCGGCCCTTACGCTTATGTCAAGAATCCTCTGTACATCGGTTCGATTTTGATTACTGCGGGCTTTTGCATTATGGCGGACAATATTTATATCCTGGCGGCAGCGTTCTTTATGTTCTGTTTTCATTATATTCCTTATAAAAAGAAGGTAGAAGGGGATCGGTTGAGAAAGATTTTTGGAAGTCAGTATGAAGACTATGATGAGAAGGTTCCAGAATACCTGCCCCGGCGGACTCCCTACTCGGACAAAAGGGTTTTCTGGCAGTTCAAATGGTTTATCGAAAACAGCGAGGAGGGAATTCTCCTCATCGTCCTTGCCGGAATTTTGTTGGTCCTCAGCCGTCCCTATTGGAACCTTTTCTTTTGAGGTAGAGCACCTGCCCGTAGAAACAGGCGGAGAGCGTGGCGAAATACTCATGACAAGAGAAGAGATCAAGGAGAAAACGATCTGCCTTACCAAGGGGAATTTTGGAAAACCTGATTTAAATCAGGTAGAGTTGGAAGGTCGGCTACTGATGGTGAAGGATGTATGGGCGAAACATTTTTTTCTGCGGTGGACATTAGGACTCTGGTTGATCCAGAAAGAATGGAAGATCTATTCCCGGCTCACAGGCATAAAAGGGGTTCCTCGGCCGATCGAGCGGATTGACCGCTTTGCTTTTGCCATGGAGTTTATTCCGGGGAGGCCCATCCTCAGAGGCGAGCCGGTACCCCCCTCTTTTTTCCACGAATTGGAAAGTGTCCTTGGAGAGGTTCATGAAAGAGGAGTCGTCCACATGGATTTAAGGCATAAGGGGAATATCCTTATTTCAGAAAGAGGGGACCCCTATCTTATTGACTTTAACAGCAGCTTCGCTTTCAAGAAAAAAGGATTCTTGCGGCGTTATCTTTTCCCTCTGCTCAGGCAAGTAGATGAGGGGGGATTGCTGAAATTGAAAAAAAGAATTGCTCCTGCTTTGTTGACCCCTGACGAGATGGCCTTTCTGAAACGCTTTGAGCGCCTCCGAAAACTCTGGATCTTCAATTAGTGGTGTTAGGCGGTTCGCTTATCTGAGACAAGAAGGCATTGGTCCCGATTCTGCCAAGCCCGGCAGCTTCAGCAACGAAACGGAACTGCAAGCCGCTCTCACCAGGATATTTCACCAACCTCGCGTGGAATCCCTTTCCCACCAATTGCTTCCTGATCGCCTCACATAGACCCCTCAGATGATCGTCCGCATCGCAGCGATCACCGCCACTGAAAGTTGCCCACCATTCATAGCCATGGTGAACGATATCAATCACCTACGTTGAACCCGCGGCGGGTTCAACGTAAGGTGGATTGGCTTGATAGCCGTCTTTCTATCTCCTCAAATATGGCGTTTCCTTGTGATGGGCTGAAGTATAAGGCCAAGAGAAAGATCCTCTGGTTATTCTGCGTTCTGATATATCCGTTTCTTGTAAGAGAGGGCGTTTTACTTCCCGAAATGTCTATGTGGTGCAACGGTACCGCATGACGCCGGCTCAGGAGACCTGACCGGATCGGTCCTTCCACGTAGTCAGAGGAAATCACAATGTCGTATTTCCTAAGGATCGGAGACTTAATCGCCAGCAGTGTTGCCATTGCGATACCAATTAATGCTGGCAAGCAATCTGCAATTGGCTTATGGATGACGAGCAAATGAATAAAAATTATCCCGGCATAAGAAGTCAGCGTCATGACGATTATGAACCTCCACCTGCTTCCGGGTATCCTTATCTGATCCGCATTCATCTTGGCTAGCTTATTTTTCATGCTGATTCGGTGTTTTGTTTACATTGAAACTCTATAGCCATACTTTTTGTTTAGTCTGGGGTTGCCATACCCATATGCTCCAGGAAGTCGCATTTCAAAGAGGCCGGCCCTTGTTAATTCTCGATGCTAATATATACGATTTCGTGAAATTAGGAAATGGGGAAATCTTAGGAGAAATAAAAGAAACCTTTTATTTAGAGCGTGTCCATAAACCACAGTTTTCACAAAAGTCGTCATTCCGGCCCCGTATCGAGTACGGGGCAAACTCCAGCGGGAATCCAGTACTTTCAAAACCTTCTGGATGCCGGATCAAGTCCGGCATGACGGAATAGGTGAGCTTGTGGACAGACACTGTTTAGGATACCTATATCAATCCTGCTGGGTCGCGATGCGGAAGAGGTCTTTCTGTTTGAGGGACATCTCTCGCGCCCCTTTTTTCGTCCCCTCGTGCTCGTAGCCGATCAGGTGCAGGACTCCATGGACCATCAGAAGGATCACCATTTCCATTTCGTTGAGGCCGAAACGGTCCGATTGGCGCTCGGCCGTCTCAACGGAAATCACGAGGTCGCCGAGGAGATTGGGATGGAGGGTTGAAAATTCCCCTTCTCTCATGGGGAAGGCCAGGACATTGGTGGGTTTGTCACGATTGAGATACCGTCGATTCAGATCTCGGATTCTGGCATCATCCACCAGAAGAACGCTCAGCTCGGCATCCAGAAGCCCCAATTCAGTCAATATTCTTTGGGTCGCCCTTCTAACTTTTTTTAAGTTTAAGAGGATACGTTTTTGCCGATTTTGGATCGATATTCTCATTGGTCCATTTCTTAGTAGCTTCCGAGGCTTCTGGAGTATAATCCACTCTCTGGTGAAAAATAGCAGTCAGGATCCGGTCAAAACTCTCTTGGATTTTTTGAAGGTCCTTCAGAGTCAATTCACACTCTTCCATCTGTCCATCCAGGAAGATGTTGTGCGTCACCCGTTGGACCAAGCTTTTGATCCGGGAGGGGGTGGGGTCGGTGAGGGCACGGGAGGCGGCCTCTACTGAATCGGCCAGCATGACGATCCCCGCCTCTTTGGTCTGGGGTTTGGGGCCGGGATAACGAAAATCCTCCTCGTTGACCGATTCCATCTCCGGATTCTCTTTCCCCTTGGCTTTTTGATAAAAGAAAGAGATTAGACTGGTCCCGTGATGTTGTTGAATGATGTGGCCGATGCGCTCGCCCAGACGATTTTCGCGGGCCATCTCCACCCCATCCTTCACATGCGAAATAAGGATGAGGCTCGACATGGCGGGAGTGAGATGGTTGTGTTTATTATCTTCGCCGCCCACGTTCTCGATAAAGTAGAGGGGTTTTTTCAATTTTCCGATATCATGGTAGTAGGCACTGACTCTTGTCAACAGAGGATTGGCTCCGATGGACTTGGCAGCGGCCTCCACCAGGGTCCCGACGATGATGCTGTGGTGATAGGTACCCGGGGCCTGAAGAATCAAGTCTTTGAGAACGGGATGATCCATATTGGCCAGTTCGAGCAGTTTGATGTCCGTGGTATAACCGAAAACAATTTCTACCATGGGAACAATCCCCAGGACAAGGACCGAGGCCAGGGCGCCCCCCAGGAAACCCATTATCACATCGGGGAGAAGAGTCATTCTCAGGGGATTCCCGGAAAACAGGTTGTAAGCAATGATCATTAAGACATTGATGCCTCCGACACCGATCCCGGCCTTGATCAGAATACTCCTCTGCTCGCATCGTGCCACTTTATGGGCACCGATCAGACTCCCCACTACGGTGAAGATGAAATAGAAGAGTTGATTCCCCATCAAGACAGCCGAGAAGTACCCGGTCAGGAGGGTAAAGGCGATCGCCACCTCTGAGTTGAGGACGATCCGAACGAGCATGGCCCCCGTGGCGATCGGAAAGAGATAAATATAGGACGAAGATGGAATGGAGAGAAATTCTTCTCCCAGGGCATCCGTGCTCAGCTGAAAGAGTTTCAACAAGGCCACGATTCCGAGCAACGCCGTGGCTAAGAAAAGGAGATCTTTCTGAGTAGGGGCGATCTTCCGGATATTTTGTGTAGAGAATTGGTAGAGGCTCGCCAAGATGAGGAAGGTCAAAAGGCCCATTCCAATGAGCATAATCAGGAGGTGAGATCGCTGCTGTGCCTTTCGAAGGGCCTGGAGGATCAAGAGATGTTCTTCGCGAACCCGATCCCCGGGGCTCAGAATGACTTCTCCCCGTTTGATTTGAAGATAAACGGAATTGATCTTTTCTTTTGTACTTTTTTTTCTCTCTTCGGTCTCCTTCTTATTAAAGGTGAGGTTCGGTTTCAGAAAGTGATCGGCGATCTTCAAAACAACGGATGATGACTCCCTCCCTAAAACCGGAACAAGGGAAGTTGACTGAGTCCGGATCTTCGCCCTGGCCTCCTTCGTATCCGAGAAGTTAAAAGGAGGATAGTTTCTCCTCTCTTCACGGGTCTGGATATTTCGAATGACAATTCCTTTCTCAGCGTCCGAGTCGAGAAGCTCCTTATCGTTGACGATCCCTTTTTTCAGGATGGGAGCGATCAGTTTCAAGACGGCCTCCGCCACGGTGGGCTTAAAGCGTTCTTTCTCCAAGGCGCGCCATTCCTTTTGTGTAAGGGGAAGGTTAAGGGAGGCGTCCCATTCCTTTTTTCTGATCGCCTCTTGATCCGTCCCTTTTTCGCGTTTTTGGAAAGACGCCGCCAATGCCCCAAAGGCGGATCGGATTTGCTGGTCCGCATCGCTGAAGACGAAAGGATCGTAGTCGTAAACAGAGAGCACAGATCTTTCCGCGTCGGTCCGTTTTTCCTGAGTTAGCTTTTCATCCTCGACCAGAAGATCCTGGTTGGATTTGATCTCCTTGGTCACGATGTCTCCCACTCTGTATTCTTTCACATGAAGCGTCAGACTCGGGGAGAGAAGGAGACTGAGAAGAATGGCCATTCCAATGCCGACAAACCATTTCTGATAAGAAGGCGTTTTGATCCTCTCCAACCAGGAACGGTCTCTCAGGCCGTTGGTCGTTTTAAGAAAGGGAAGATTGAGAATGAACTTTTTTATAGAGGTTTTTATCATGGGTCGTTAAAGAGAATCTTTTTGGCGGTTCCGCCTTTCTTCTGCTCTTTCGTAAGCCTTGATGATTTCCTGGACGAGAGGATGTCTGACGACATCCCTGTCCGAGAAATAAACGAATTCGATTCCTTCGATTCCTTTAAGGATACCCTGGACTTCGATCAACCCAGAAGTCTTATTCTCAGGAAGATCGACCTGGGTGATGTCTCCCGTAATGACGGCCTTGGAACTGTAGCCCAATCGGGTCAAAAACATCTTCATCTGCTCCGGCCCGGTATTTTGTGCCTCGTCGAGAATGACGAAGGAGTCGTTGAGGGTCCTTCCCCGCATAAAAGCTAAGGGGGCCACCTCGATCACACCCCTCTCCACCAGTTTGGAGGCTCGGTCAAAATCCATCATATCATGTAAGGCATCGTAGAGGGGGCGAAGATAGGGATTGACCTTCTCAGCGATATCCCCGGGAAGGAATCCTAACTTCTCCCCTGCTTCCACGGCAGGCCGAGTCAGAACGATCCTCTCAACCTCCTGCTTCACGAGACTGGCCACGGCCATGGCCATGGCCAGATAGGTCTTTCCCGTTCCGGCGGGGCCGATGCCAATCACCAGGTCGTATTTTCGGATGGCGTCGATATAACGCTTCTGAGCCAGGCTCTTGGGTGTGATCGCCCGCTTCCTTGACGAGATGTAAACGGTGTCGAGAAAGATATCCTCAAGGTTCACCTTCTGATCATCGGAGATCATCCGAATGGCATAGTCGACGTCGGGTGGGTAAAGAGGGTAGCCTTTTTTCAGGAGGGCGTAGAGGCTGTTCAGGATGCGTATCGAAAGATCAACATCCAGCACCTCCCCGTGGATGCTGAGGGCATTGCCTTTGGCGTTGATCTTCACTCCGATCGTCCTGGCAATGCGTTTCAGATTTTCACTGTGGGCGCCGAAAAGGGCATTGGCCATTTGAAGATCATCAAAGGTCACCTTTTCGACGGTTTCCGCTGGTTGTTCTTTCAAAAAGAACTTTCACCCCTTGATCCCCCTGCCTACACCTGCTTTTTCCAACTATGTGAGGCAGAAAAAAGGTGAGCAGGATAAAACTGTCCGTTATTGGCGAATCATATCATCCTGAACCCTAGATTGCAATACTGATTGGCCCCTCCGCCGCCTCTCTTCACCTTAACCGCTTCACTTCTTCGACAATAGCGGGGATGATTTCACCGGCAGAGCCAGAGATGAGGTAATCCGATATCTCATGGGTCAAGGGAGTCGGTTCCCTGTTGATCTCAATAACCGTGGCCCCCCTCTCCTTCGCAGTAATGGGAATGGAGGCCGCGGGATAGACGACCGCAGAGGTTCCGATGGAAAGGACTACACTGCAGGATTGGGATTCTTTCAACGACGAGACCTGAGCCTTCAGGGGGATGGGTTCTCCAAAAAAGACGACATCGGGTTTCAAGAGCGATGAGCAGCGGGAGCACCGGGGAGGGAGGTCTTCCACTTTGAGGGAAGCTCCGTCGATGGTCGTCGAGCACTTCAGGCAGGAGAGTGTCCTGTGACTCCCGTGAAATTCAATCACATGGCGGCTTCCGGCGGCTTGGTGAAGGCCGTCCACATTCTGGGTGATGACCGAAGAGAGATAACCCATCCGCTCCAATTCGGCCAGCCCAAGATGGGCCGGGTTGGGCTTTGCATCCTTGATGATCAGGAACATATCCTTGAGCATCAACCAGATCCGTTCGGGGTCGGAGCGGAATGCGTCGATATGAGCGAATTCCTCGGGATCGTATTTTTGCCAGAGGCCCTGAGATCCCCTGAAATCGGGAATACCACTCTCCACGGAAATGCCCGCTCCGGTAAAGGCGATCGTCTTTTTTGAATTGAGAATATCCTGCGCTGCCCTTTGAATTAATTTTTGATCCATATTCTTACCCTCTCCCTCACGCCTTCTCTCTCCGGTAGGGACGGGCGAAAGGTTTTCTATTTTCGAACGATTTCCACAACTCTTTCAATAACTTCATTCAGTTTTTCCTTCTTAAGGGTTCCAACTCGATATAGGACAAGATGCGTATCAGCAGTAAATATCCGGTTAGGCCTCACATTACTCGGTTTCTTTAAACCTCCTGTCTCAAAGTCGTAGTCGGTTATTGAAATTGCATAGTTGTCTTTAATTGTCTGGCTTGTTATCTGACAGAGGATTAAGTCATCTCCCTCTAGTGTTGCGAGAATAAGGGCGGGCCGCCGTTTGGCTTGGGTTAAATCGGAGAAAGGAAATGGAATAACAACAATTTCGCCTTTTACAAATTTTGCCAAGCCTCATCCTCCTCCGGCCTCAGCCAATCTTTTTCAAGAGAGGATTCGCTTGCAAAGGTAATATCTAACTTCTCTTTAACCATCTTTCCTTTGAGAAATTGAACAAAGTCCATTACCTCATCAAGAAAAGGTTCTGGAACCTGATCAATCTCCTTTATCAGTAATTCTTTCTTGCCCATCTCTGTCCTTCGCTTTCCTTGCTTAAAGGGTACCATTTTCGCAAAAATTTAGCAATTTTTATTGTTTTCTCTTTAGGGCTGAAATATCCTGGTATGCCGGAATCGCTCCAAATCCCTTAGCTTGGATTATCGCTCTCTTGACGGACTCGGCTAAGACTACTTCCCCGAGGAGTCCGATGGTATTGACGTCGCCTTTCTTCTTCCCGTACGAGATGGCAAAGATCAGGTCTCCGTCAAACGTGGTATGAAAGGGTGAGATCATTTTGGCCAACCCGGCATGGGCGATCTGGGCAACCTGGTGAAGCTCTTTCTTCGTTAAATAAGCGTTGGTAGCCACCACCCCGAGGGTTGTATTAAACGAAGCGGACTCCGAAGGGAGGACTTTTCCGAACTGTCCGCGGGTCACTCCCTTTTTCATCCACTCCGACGAATTAGCAAATTCGCCACCCTCTTTTGACTTTCTTGCTCCTGCCAAGATCTGATTAGAGACAGGGTCGAGCACATCTCCAAAGGCATTGACGACAACAATGCCTCCCACGATAAGCCCCTTCGGCCCCTGAATACTCGATGTACCCACGCCACCCTTCATCGCCCGTTCGATTCCAAAAAGCTTTCCAACGGTAGCGCCTGTCCCCACCCCGACACTTCCTTCTTCCACTCTTTTTGAGGCATTGAGACAGGCTTGGTATCCCATCTCGCAGCCCGGCCTGACGCGAAAATCGCCGATTCCAAAATCAAAAATTATAGCGGTGGGCACGATGGGGACTTTTGTTTTGGTCACATCGAACCCTTTTCCTCTTTCTTCCAGAAAAGCCATCACTCCGCCTGCGGCGTCCAAACCAAAGGCGCTTCCGCCCGCCAGGAGTATGGCATGAATTTTATCAACCAAATGCGGGTGGGTGAGGGCGTCGATCTCCCTCGTCCCGGTCGCTGGTCCGCGGATGTCAACGGCTCCAATCGCCCCTTCTTCACAGAGGATAACGGTGCAGCCTGTCAAGGCCTTGAAGTCACTGGCATGACCGACCTTGATTCCCGGAACATCCGTAATGGCATTCAGGCTCTTCATTTGTGGCGATATTAGCAAAAAGGAAGAACGAGTTTCAATGATGCCTTATTCGGCCCTGGGATTCAGACACTGGACTTCAGACTTCGGACACCAGACTTTTCTTATGGAGAATCTAAGAGATTTGCTGGTCCACTCTTCATTTTGTTTGTCTCTCGATTGTCTTTGCCTCATGGCTATTTCCGCTTTTCAGGCTGAGGTCTGATGTCTATAGTCTCACTGTCTGAATCACAGTTATTTGCTCTTATTCATATCCGAGATTTGAGAAAGCTGCAATCTGATACTTCGGGGATAAAAATTGGTTACCGAAATTCCGGGGCCGGCATTGATGTTTGTCTCAGAGAGAGAGATTTGGTTGAGGCCCTTGCGGGTGTTAGAAAGATCAACCCGAGCCCGGATCTGGTCGGGTTTGATGGAAGAAAGGAGCCTTTGTGAACCCTTGAGGCGGACGTTAACTTCGCTGGGTGGCTCGCCTACAATGACTAAATTTTGGGGCATGGAGTAGTATTCAATGGGGATGTTAAAACTGACTTCTCCTCGGCGGATACCGATGACCGACGCCCAGAGGAGGCATACCAGGAAGAGAAAGAGGGCCTTTCTCGGAAGATCCTCAAAGATTCTTTTGGACCATGTCTTTTCTTTATCCTTTATGCTTCCCACAGGAGTCAAATCTGCGAGGCTTTCTTTTAACTTCCCTTTTTCTCGCTTCTTTTCAACGTTTCCTTTTGAGGCAAATAGGACTTCTCCTCTCTCTTCAGAGATAATAATGCAATCGCCGTCCGAGATTTCCGTGAGGCCGATCCCCGCCCGATGTCGGGTTCCGAACTCTTTTGGGAAAGAAGTGGATTTGGACAAAGGCAGCAGGGCCGCGGCGTGTCGAATGCGATCTCCCCGGATGATCACCGCACCGTCGTGCAAAGGAGACTGGGGAGTAAAAATGCTGACCAGCAGGTCTTCATTGATTTCCGCATCCAGGGGTATTTTCTCGTGGATGAGCTCGTCGAGATCATCTCCCTTCTGCAAAACGATCAGCCCGCCGATCCTCCTATCGGCCATTTGAAAGGCGGCCTCCACAATCTTATCGATGGCCTTTGAGGTGAGTCTCTCAGACCTTCCAAAGAAAAAGCTGGGGAGGCTGACGTTCCCTAATACTTCTCGGATCTCTTCCTGGAAGATGACCACCAAAACGATCAGAATCACCGGCCAAAGATACTGGAGCCCCCATACTGAAAGAGGAAGGTCGATCCACCTGGCAAGGATATAGAAAAGAGGCAGAGCCAGGATAACAAGGATCATTCGCAGGGCTTTTTTCTTTCTCAGCCAGAGGTAAAGGCGATAGAGAATATAGGTGAGGATGAGAATGTCGAGGCCGTCCTGCCAGCGAAAGAGATTAAGAAAATCTTTCATTTTCAGTTCCGCATATTCAACACTGCATGGATGTAGCCTGAGAAAGTAATGTTGTCATTCCGGACTTGATCCGGAATCCAGTGTTATTGAACTGTATTACACCTTTCCTCTCAATTTGCTCCTGGTAATCAACCGGTGACGTTGATTCATTTTTCAATCATTTTCTGAACCATGTCAAGGAGTAGAAGAATTTTTCACCCCCCGAATTCCCCTTCTTCGGCGGGAGGGGACCAAGGGGAGGGGGATAAAAAGCGGAAAGGAACTTAAGAAGTGCTTGACAAAATTTTCGAACGGTGTATTTAAGGACCATAAGCTAAGGGATGAGATCAGGAGGCTTGGGAAAAGATTGTCCTGTGTCAAGGGCTGATCCCTCCTGCATAAATATAAGCTGATCCCGCTTACCTTGGGTGTATTAATGTTAGTAGAACCAACGCTTGGAAGTGTGTGCAATTCAATCCCAATGTAAGAACGATGGCTCCATAAGCGTGAATGGTGCTATGTTAAGAATAGTGCTCAAGCTCTTAAGAGTGTTTCCTATCAGGAGGAGAACTCAGCCGCCTAGCAGAAAAGAATATCGGATGATGCTAATTGTACTGTGGATGCACCCAATAATTTGGTTTACCATGGCATATTTGGCCTTTTTTGTCTAGCACGTTTCAGGGTGGTATAGGTTACTTGTATACTTCCTTTTGGCGATAACCCTTCCCTCCTTACAGGTGTTGACAAGGTCTTACGAAAAGTACCTAAAAACACGGAATGAATTGTATAATCCCTGTGAAATAAGACGGAGTGGTCTCGGTGTTGAAGGCATGATTCTGAAAAGGGGTGTTGTTATCAAGAAATGCAACCCAGAAGGGAAAGTAAGAATTGGAAACGAGATATGGATTGCTGTGGCAAAGGATGAAACAGAGATAAACGTTGGAGAAAACATTATTGTATGTGATGTTAAAGGGATGAAACTTTTTGTAGAAAAAGGGGGAGTTAATGTGCAGCTAGGCAGACCTTTGGGGTCAGGCTTGGAAAATTGAGATATTGGCATTGATAACTGATTTAGGCTTTGGTAATCTCATGCCATGGTACATGCGGGGGCGGTCGGGGAATTATCGATACCGATTAAAGAATTGAGAAAATATTTGAAACAAAGCATATCTCAATTAGTCAAGCTTGACCCCACAGCTTCCGCAGCCTAGTATGCTATTGATTGCTTGCGGCAGGTCTCAGGGCTTTTGAGCAACAGCCCGTTGAGACCTGACCCCTCGTGGACGCACTGTGTATCCCTCATTCGCTGCCCTCCCGGATTAGGACAAAGCAGAAATAAGGTTGACAAAAAGAAAGAAATACTGTATTAAAGTAATATAGTAATACAATAACGAAAAGAGAGGCGCCATGGGAGCAACAGTGAAGGTTAGGGAAAAGTATCAAGTGACGATACCGGAAGAGGTCAGGGGGAAGATACCTTTGAAAGTCGGTGAAAGAGTCGAGGTTACTGCACGAGGGAATGAGATCATTATTCGACCTGTTGTAGAGATACCGAGAGAACAGGCATGGTTCTGGAGTACGGAATGGCAGAAACAGGTGAGTCAATCTATAAAAGACCTTGAAAGAGGGAAAATGAAAGTCTTTAAATCCGTGAAAGAGGCTCGAAAACACTTTGGCGACTAATATCGTTATTCCCGATACTGTCCTGAAAAAGCCGAACGACCTACCTAAAGAAATTAGAATTAAGTTCTGGGAGCAGCTCGAAAGACTCACTACAAATCCATCCCATCCGGGTTTGAGGAATGAAAAGCTCAAAGGAATTGATGCTTGCGGGTTTAGCATAACGATGAACTACAGAGCGACTTATATACGAAGTAAAATGGGGATTATTATAACCGCTATTGGGACCCATAAAGAAGTCCTTGGAGATTAGCTCTTAAGAAATCCCTCTTGTGAATGTCATAACATTCTAATTCAGCCTTCTAAATTTTCCCTTGCTAAAAAAATCCTTTCAACTATAATGGGGGTGGGTTCGGGCCCTACCTTTTTCACCTTCCATTTTTGGATCGGATCGGATGATCCAGGTCCATTTCTTAAGAAAGGAGGAAAAATTATGTGGATCTTGAGGCTAAACATGAGTGACCGGACTTATCGTCTGGAGGAAGTCCCTGAAGCTTACAAGAACCTTGGCGGCCGGGGAATGACGTCCACTATTGTTCATGACGAGGTTCCCCCTCTGTGTCATGCCCTCGGTCCTAACAACAAGCTCGTTTTTGCGCCTGGAATCGTAACGGGCACAGCGGCTCCCACGTCGGCCCGAATCTCTGTGGGCGCCAAGTCCCCGCTCACAGGGGGCATCAAGGAATCCAACGCCGGCTCACCATGGCCGCAATATCTTGCCTGGATGCAGATCAAAGCTCTGGTCGTGGAGGGTCAACCGAAGGAAAAGGGCAAGTACTGGACGGCCTACCTGACGTGGGACGCAGGGGCAGGTAAGCCTAAAGTCGAATTCTTCCCTGCCGACAGGTACAAGGGTCAAGACCTGTATGAGGTCTACCCAAAAGTGTTTAAGCGTTTCGGGAAGAGTGTTGCCATTGCCGGCTTCGGTGTGGCCGCGGAATACGGCTACGCTAACTCAGGTATTGTCTTTAATGACCTCGCCAAGCGTCCGAGTCGTTATTCTGGAAGGGGTGGCTTAGGTGCAGTCATGGCAAGCAAGGGGCTGAAGTTTATTGTGCTGGACAGCCAAGGCGCCCCCAAAGTAAGTATCATTGATAAGACAGTGTTTGACCAGGGTGCCAAGAAGCTGGCCGATGCCTTGCTTACCCATGATGTGACTAAACCCAAAGGCGGCCTGAACACCTATGGCACAGCGGTCTTGATCAATATTCTGAACGAGGCCGGCGGACTGCCCACGCGCAACTTCTCCACTGGCCGATTTGAAGGGGCTGCCAAGATTGCCGGCGAGGCTATTTTTGAGGGGAACAAGAAGCGTTTAGGTAAGGAGCTATATAATCATGCCTGTAGCCCCGGATGCATCATCCAGTGCTCCAACACCTGGTACAAGCCCGATGGCAGTGAGCATACTTCCTGCGTGGAGTATGAGTCCGATTGGGCCCTGGGTGCTGATTGTGGCATTGATAACCTGGACGATATTGCCGAAATGGTCCGATTATGCAATGCCTATGGCCTGGATACGATTGAGACCGGAACTACCCTGGCCGTGGCCATGGACGCTGGCGTGATTCCGTTCGGCGACAGCAAGAAAGCCATTAGGCTGGTCAAAGAAATGGGAAAGGGGACCCCGCTGGGCCGAATTCTCGGCGGCGGTACAGAGTTTACAGGCAAAGCCTATGGCCTATCGCATGTTCCCACCGTGAAAGGGCAGAGCATGCCCGCTTATGAGCCGCGTGCAGTCAAGGGGATTGGTATCACCTATGCGACGACTACGATGGGCGCCGATCATACTGCGGGCTACACGATCGCCCCCGAAATCATGAGCGTCGGTGGAAAGGTGGATCCTCTTAGCCCCGAAGGCAAGGCTGCCCTCAGCCGGGCGTTCCAGGCAACGACTGCGTTTATCGATTCTTCCGGCCACTGTCTGTTCATCGCCTTTGCCATTCTCGACATTCCCAGCGGCTACGAGGGAATGGTCCAGGAATGTAACGGTGTCCTCGGCACCCACTGGGAGCCGGACGACGTCGTCAAGATCGGCTCAGAAATCTTGCGTAAGGAGCGTGCCTTCAACGAGGCGGCTGGGATCGGCAAGGAACGCGACCGCGTGCCCGAGTTCATGAAGTTTGAGCCCCTCCCGCCCCACAACCAAGTCTTTGATGTGCCTGATAGTGTGCTGGATTCTGTCTACGGTGAGTTGTAGAGGAGGGCGTTTCAGCCGGGCAGGGCGGTTTCCGCCCTACCCGGTTTTTAGCTGCCCTTGAAGTAGTTCACTCCCCCCCGCACGAAGGTGCGGGTTCGAAAGGTTAATTCCCGACAGCAATGGTTCGGCAGGGATGCTTCCAAAGCTTTATCAAGCGGATCATTAAGATTTTACGGGCCATATCGTCATCCCGAGCAAGGGGCCTCACAAGAACTTTCATCCCAGGCAGATCGCGTTTAGGAAGTATCTGCCCTGCCTTCGCCGAAGCGGCCACGCGCAGGCAGGTATAAAGCTTTCTCAGCACCCCTGCCAAACCACCGCTATGGGTAGATGAGCTCTTACCTGGGTACCCCGGCCTTCCTGCGCCTATTGTTTATGGACGCAGGACATCGTTCAGTATCCGTGAGGCAGCGATGCAAGTCCGAGTAAAACTTTATGCCTCGTTGAGCCGATATTACGGCAAGGCAGCAGCAGGGGTTCCTTTTGAAATCGACCTGCCCGAAAACGCTACGATCGTTGATCTGGTGGATCGCCTGAAATTGCCCAAGGAAGAAGTGAAGGTGTTTTTTGTCAAGGGGCGCGCCCGTCCTATTGATTGGCCTCTGGAGCCCGGCGATGAGGTAGGCATTTTTCCGTTGATCGGAGGAGGATAGGGTGGCTAGCATTGTTGTGGATGTATGGCTGTACGGCACGCTGTCGCGCTTCGGAGGCGCGAAAGGGAACGGCAGTTTTGCCAACTTACGGATCCGCCTTCCTGAAACAAGCACTGTAGCCAATCTTCTCTCCCGCTTGAAAATGCCCACGCAGCAACGGGGAATCACTTTCATCAACGGGCAGCTGAGTGCCATGCCCGGGCTCCAACCCGATCTAAGCCATATCCTGCACGACGGCGACCGTGTCGCCTTTTTCGACCCTAAGAGTATGTGGCCCTTCCAGTACCGTCACGGTGCGGCATTAACAGACGAGATGGAGCGTGCCCTGGTTTCCGAAAAAGACCACGGCCTTCATCACACGTATACTAAAGAATAGACAATCCGCTACGATGGATCAGATCCCACCAGCCGTCGCGGGGACCGTTGCAGGGACCTGCCGCCAACAGATTTCCCATAAATTGGGAAAGATTCGGGGAAAGTCGTTGACATCATGAGCCGAACCGATTAAAGTGCAGTAGCGAAGAGACCGGCAATACATCCAAGGGTGGTGTGTGTAACTATTTCAAGAGCAACGATAAGATCTTTGCAGCCGTTTTAAGTGAAGCCCAGAATTCCTGCCTCAACAGGAGCAAACCGTTCTTTAGGTACTAAATTAGCGGTATGATTTTAGGAAAAATTAAAGAAGAGCGAAAGGAGAAAAACGATGGATTTCAAGTTATCGGAAAGGGAGGAATTGCTCCGGAAGAGCATGCGCGAATTTGCGGAAAAAGAGATCCCTCCTCGCATGGAGGCCATGGAAGAAACAGGAGAGTTTCCTGTTGAGCTTCTAAAGAAAATGGGAGATGTGGGGATTCTTGGTGTCATTACTCCCCAAGAGTATGGGGGAACCGGAATGGGAAATCTTGCCCGGATTATCATTTTAGAAGAAATGGGGCGCGTCTGTCCCGCGATCCCCATGGCCTTGCAGGTCCATCATATGGCCACCTACGCCTTAACCAAATTTGGCAACGAAGAACAGAAGAAGAAATACTTGCCACCTCTGGCCAAAGGTGAAACGATGGGGGTCATGGCAGTGACCGATCCTTCAGGAGGTTCAGATGTCGCGGGAATAAAAACATCCGCCAAATTGGAAGGAGACGTTTATATTCTTAATGGCAGGAAATGTTTCATCACAAACTCCCATTTCTCAGATTTTTGGGTGGTTGTCGCGCGCACGGGAGAAGGGGGCAGGGGCCTATCGGCTTTTATTGTTGAAAAGAATTTCCCGGGAGCCAAGCCGGGGAGGAAAGAGAATAAGGTTGGGCTCCGTGGAGCCAATACCGGTGAGCTCGTTTTCCAGAACTGCCCGGTCCCGAAGGCTAATCTTTTGGGCCATGAAGGGGAAGGAATGAATATTGCCATCCAGGATATCGTTGAAGCAGGGCGCCCGGGAATGGCAAGTGTGGCCCTTGGAATTCTAAATGCGGTATTAGAGCAGGCGGTTAAGTTTGCTAACGAGCGGTCCCTTTATGGAAAACCGATCAATACCTTACAGGCGATTCAATGGCACATTGCCGACATCTATGCGGATCTTGAAATTTCCCGACTTTTGGTTTACCGGGTCGGCTGGATGCGAGATAACAACATACGGTGTGATACGGAGTCAGCCCTTGCGAAGCAATTTGCGTGTGAAGCGGCTGCGCGATCGGCCCGAAAAGCGATCGAGATTCATGGCTCTTATGGTGTCATGAAAGAGTATCCGGTTCAAAGACTGCTGAGAGATGCGTTAGTGACGATTCCGGCTGGAGGAACTGGAGAGATTGCCAAACTTGTGATGGCTCGACACGCCTTGAATATGTTCAAGTAACCCCCGTTAGAAATTCGAGCGGAGCATTATTTCTCACAGGGTAAAAGAGGTGAGGATGCGAATCATTGTCTGTTTAAAACCCGTTCCGGATCCCAAGCACTGGAGTCGCCTGGCTTTGGATCCCAAGACCGGGACCCTCATACGGGGGGGAATTCCGAGCATCGTTAACCCCTTGGACAGAAAGGCGCTTGAAGCGGCATTGCAACTGAGAGAAAAGGAAGGTGGAGAAGTGATCACCCTGAGTATGGCGCCACCTTCTGCGATGCCCGTATTACGCGAGGGATTGGCGATGGGGGCTGACCTTTCAATCTTCTTGACGGATTTGGCCTTTGCCGGTTCGGATGCCCTGGCTACTTCTTACATCATGGGGACGGCCATAAGAAAATTGGCCCGTTATGATTTGATTCTTTGTGGGGATCAGACGCTGGACGGCAGCACGAGCCTGGTCAGCGCTCAAATTGCCGAGTTCTTGGGTATTCCCAACCTGATGCATGTGAGTGCGATCGAAGTCCAAAAGAGTGGCGTATTCCATGTTCGGTCACGAATCGAGCATGGTTCTATGCTTGTTGAGATGAAGGCCCCACTGGTTCTTTCCGTTGCCAAAGAGATTAACGAACCCAGGTATATTACCTTAATGAACATCCTGGAGGGAGAAAAAAAAGAAATTCGAGTCTGGTCTTCTAAAGATCTCTCTTTGAGCGAGCCGTGGGTAGGGTTAAAGGGTTCTCCAAGTCAAATGGCCGATCTATTCATCCGCGAGGCGAAGAGAAAAGGGGAGATTCTTCAGGGCGACCCTTCTGAAATGACAAAGACCTTGGCAGACCGCCTTCATCGCATGGGATATTGTTAGGCAATGGCAGTGAACCAAAGGGTGAAGAGCGAGATTTGGGTTTTCGCCGAGCAAAGGCAGGGCGAGCTGGTTGACGTTGGGCTAGAATTGTTAGGAAAAGCCCTTGAACTGGCTCATCCAGCAGGCTGGAAGGTCGCCTCGGTTCTTGTCGGTCACGCTTCAGAAAAAGCATTGTGTGAACAACTCTTGTCTTTCGGTGCGGACGAAGTCATTGTTGCGGATCACCCCCTGTTACGTTCCTACTGCAGTCAATCCTATGCCAAAATCCTCGGAAAATTGATTCGGGAATATGATCCCAAAGTATTTCTCTTGGGCGCAACAGCCATGGGTTCGGATTTGGGGGCTCGATTGGCCGTAAGGTTAAGAACCGGGCTCTCTGCTCATTGCATTGGGCTTGAGCTATCTCCAGAGAAGAAACTCCTCGCTGTTGTCCCAGGCTGGGGCGGAAATGTCCTAGCAAGGATTTATTCTCCCCATACTCAACCTCAGATGGCAACGGTCATGCCCGGGGTCTTTAACATGCCGCAAGAAAAGGAAGCCACAGGACGGATTGTACCGGTGGATGTTGACCTTAACCCAGAGGATGTGACTTATAAAATCTTGGAGGTAAAAAGGGAGGCAGGGCAAGAACACGCCTTGGAGAAGGCAGAGGTCATTATCGCCGGAGGTTGGGGGATCGGGAGTCGAGAGGATTGGCAATCGGTGGAGGACTTAGCAAGCGCTTTGCATGGGATGGTTGGAGCAACACGGCCTCCAGTGGATGAAGGTTGGGCGAAAGAGAACCAGATGATCGGCCAGAGTGGGAGGACGGTTCATCCAAAGCTCTATATTGGAATTGGAATTTCCGGAGAGATGCACCACATGGTAGGTATTCAGAATGCGGATTTTATCATTGCAGTGAATCGTGATCCTGAAGCAGACATCTTTAAGATGTGCGATTTGGGGGTAGTGGGAGACTTCAAGGAGATCCTACCCGGCCTAATTGAGGAGATCAGGGAAAAGCTTCAAAAATGAGATGGCGTACGTCATTATAAAAATGTGTGAGCCTGGCTAAGCGCGTTGTTTTCTCCTTCTTCCTCTGTTTCTGACCATCTTCTACCATTCTATCTACCTTATTACCCTTCTGTGCCTATAAATGATTTTTACAGAGAGTCCGTAAATGATCCTTGCGCAACATGGATTCCTCTTTGAGTTGTGGATTTGCTTTACAAATAATGAATTATAGGATAAACAATAACAAAAAGGAGGGGACGCGTGTGGAATTAATGGAAGTGATAAAAGGTAGAAGGAGCATACGGAAATACAGGCCGGATCCTGTTCCTGATGAGGTGCTCCAGAAGGTATTTGAAGGAGTGAGATGGGCTCCTTCCTGGGCCAATACCCAATGCTGGGAAGTCATTGTCGTAAAGGATGCGAAGGTTAAATCTGAATTGGCAACGACACTTAATAAGATGAACCCGGCACTCTCCTCAATGACCGGTGCACCGGTTGTTCTTGCGCTGTGTGGAAAGAAGGGCGTCTCAGGTCTTCATAAAAGTCGGACGTTCACTGTAGAAGGTGACTGGTTGTTGTTCGATACGGGAATTGCCATACAGAATCTTTGTTTGACCGCCTATTCTCTGGGTTTAGGCACGGTGATTATAGGATCGTTCGATCATAAAAAGGCGCAGGAAATTTTGGGAGTTCCTCAGAACGTCGAAGTGGTGGCCATGACCCCCCTCGGGTACCCGGCGGCTGAAGGGATGACGCCGAAGAGGAAAGAAATTTCCGAGTTTGTTTTTCAGGAAAAATATCGTGGATAAAGACGAGGCAATGTCAAATACCAAAGGACAAAGTTCAAAGGAAGCCCAAAGGCTAAATGACCCAGAAAGGAAGACTTTTGGCATTTAGGTTTACGGCTTTCGTCAACTGCAGAAGTATTTTTTTCAATTTGATGGAGGTGGAAAAGAGGGGATGACAAAGGAAGAGGTTCTTCAATCCCTTGTGGTCCAGACGGAGTCGAAACTGGTGATGGTGGTAATGGACGGGATCGGTGGACTGCCCGTCCGGGGGAAAACAGAATTGGAAGCTGCGCGAACTCCCAACCTCGATCGACTCACTCCCAAAGCCGTCGGCGGGCTGATCGATCCTATTTCCTATGGAATCACCCCGGGGAGCGGTCCCTCCCATCTGGCGCTCTTCGGTTATGACCCGTTTCGATACGAGATCGGAAGAGGGGTGATGGAGGCTTTGGGGATCGATGTTGTCCTGACGAAGGACGATTTGGCAGCCAGAGGCAATTTTGCAACCATTGACGAAAAAGGAATCATTGTCGATCGTAGAGCGGGAAGGATTCCGACTGAAAAGAACAGAGAGGTTTGTGCGTTCCTCGGGAACGAAATCAAAGAGGTCGAAGGAGTTCGTATTTCTATCTATCCTGGAAAGGAGCATCGGTTCGTCCTCGTGTTTCGGGGCGAGGGGCTGAGGGATGATTTGACCGATGCCGATCCGCAGAAGGACGGGCTCAAGGCGAAAGGAACAGAAGGGCTTTCTCAGGAGGCGCGAAGGACAGCTGAGATCGTCAACCTTTATTTGAAGCGGGCCACTGAAGCGCTCCGGTCATTTCATCCGGCCAACACGATCCTGCTCAGAGGGTTTTCAAAGATTCCGCATATCCCGACGATGTCGGAAAAGTTTAAGCTCCGGCCTGCTGCCATTGCAACCTACCCCATGTACCGTGGGCTTGCGAGGCTGGTCGGCATGGAGGTTTTAAAAACAGGAGAAACCCTACATGAGGAAGCAGAGACCCTGAAGAAAGATTTTGATCGCTATGACTTCTTTTATATCCATTTCAAAAAACCGGATATGGCAGGTGAAGACGGAAATTTTAGGATGAAGGTGAAGGCCGTTGAAGAGATAGACCGGGTCCTTCCCTCCATTTTCAAGCTCAAACCGGATGTCCTCGTCATCACGGGAGATCATTCGACGCCTGCTGTCTTGAAGTCCCACAGTTGGCATCCCAACCCTATCCTTCTCTTTTCAAAATATGTCCGGCCCGACGGCCTCCGGCGCTTTACGGAAAGACATTGCCAGAGAGGACAGCTGAGCAGGTTTCCGGCCACGGAAGTCATTCCCTTGATGTTGGCTAACGGGCTGAAAATGAAGAAATTCGGAGCCTAAGCGTTAAAATTCCAAGCACCAAATTCCAAATCCCAATTGTCAAACAAATCCCAATTCCCAATGACCAAAACAGAAATTGACACAAGAGCTATCCTTATTTAGAATTTTGGTCATTGAAATTTGTTTGGAGCTTGGAATTTGATCATTGGGATTTAATTCATTCAGGACATCTTTAATAAACCAGTGATTGCAGAGACGAATATCTTGTGAAAGCGCACAAATATCTCTACGGTCCGGTTCCTTCGAGAAGATTGGGAAGGTCGCTCGGGATTGACCTCGTTCCCCATAAGATCTGTACCTACGACTGCATCTACTGCCAGATCGGAAACACGACAGAAAAAACCCTGGTGAGAAAAGAATATGCTCCTGTGAAGGAAATTCTGGAAGAAGTAAGGAGCTTTCTCAAGGAAGGGAGTTCTTCCGTTGATCATCTCTCCCTTTCCGGCTCCGGAGAGCCGACCCTTCATTCTCAAATCCGTTCGGTCATCGAAGGGATTAAAGCCCTCACCTCCATCCCAATTGCTGTGATCACAAACGGCTCTCTACTCTATGACAAAGAGGTCCGGCAGGATCTTCTTCGTGCCGATATTGTGCTCCCTTCGTTAGACGCCGTATCGGCAGAAGTTTTCATGAAGATCAATCGGCCTCATCCAGGGATATCCGTAGAAAAGGTGATCGAGGGATTGGTTGAATTCAGAAAGGCCTTCAAAGGTCAGATTTGGTTGGAGATATTATTCTGTAAAGGTGTCAACGATTCCAAGGAAGAGCTTGTTAGAATGAAGAAAGTGATTGATCGAATTCAGCCTGATCTCATCCATCTGAACACAGTGGTTCGACCTCCCTCTGAAAAATTGGCAGTTCCTTTGAATCAAAAGGAAATGGAAGAGATTAAGGCATTCTTCGGCAAGAGCGCTTCGATCATCTCCGAATTTGACCGTCATCCACCCATGGTCTCGGAAAGGGATATCAATCAGGAGATATTGGAGATTCTGAAAAGAAGACCACTTTCTGCGTCTGACCTCTCCAAAGGGATGGGAATCTCAAAGGATGAACTGGACAGATACATCAAACCCTTGGTGGAGGAGGGCAAGATCCAATCCCGTCTATTTGGAGATTCAATTTATTATGAAATAAAGTGAACCCCGTTAGAAATTCCCGCGGGACATGAAAGCTCACTGGAATTATTCTGGAACGCAATCCCGCCGCAGGCAGGAGTGCAGAGCAGCCGGTGGTAATTTCTAACGGGGTGAACCTTTTCTAATCCCCTTTTCTTCTCTCCTGAAGATGTGAAAAAATTGTTTCTCCCTTGTCCTCGGCCCTTTCAGAATGGCTCTCCCTCCGAACTTTAGAATGCGTGGCATCATAGGTGCGCAACCATTTATGGCAGTAACCCTATGAAGGTATTACGGTTAGACTTTTAAGGTTATTTGTAAGAGGTTCCGCTCTAAAGTTCTCCAGGAGAGCCATCCTTGCGGGCGTGGTCCTATCTTTATTGGTTTCTTGATTTTTTTCACTTTCCCTTAACTTAGGGGGATAGAAGGGGGTTAGAAAGGGGGCTGTTCGAATAAACCCGTAGCGGTATCTTTCTCACGGTCTTCTCAGCAAGAAGACGAAATCCGTTTGCCCGAAGATTGGCGTGGAGCTGTTCATCACCCGGGAAGGAAGCAATGACAAGGATCGTCCCTGAGGACGCCTCGAATTTTCTCTGCATCAGGTCCGTTCTGCTACACAGAGGTACAATCTTTCCGAGGTAGAAGACCGCTGCGCCCTGAAAAGATTCCGAACCGCCGCAGAGATAGATAGGACCATGAGCCTGTTGATTCCTGACGACATCAAAGACCGGACGGAAGCTATCGTTTTTTTCAGATGAAGGAAGGATAGCAAAATTGACGGCGATGTACGCGAAGAAAAGGATGGCCATTCCATAGATCTCAAGGCGCTTTACCTTCGGGAATTTCCCGCAAAGGCGCGTCCAGGCAAAGGCCGCCAATAAAGCGGCAGGAGGATAAAGGGGCGCGATGTAGAGGGTCCGTTTGGCTGAGGCTATCGAAAGTCCGACAAAAACGGTCAAGAACCAGACCAGTGCAAAAAGAGCGAGAAGATCGGGCGACGAAGATTTCTCGGGTCTTGAATTCCTTCGCCGATACCAGAGCCAAACCAGCGGCAAGGGGGTCCAGGGCAACGTGTTGAGGAGAACAGGAATAAAATAGAAGTAGAACGGCTCTGAATGCTCAGCCGAGGGGGAGAGAAATCGCCACACGCTTTGCCGGACCACCTCTTTGATTAAATCAGGTCCTTCGAGCCACCATACCCCTCCTATCCACAGGGCGATCGGCAGAAGAAAGAGAAATATCCCCCGGCCAAGATAGAGCCTTCGGATGGCTCCAAAATCCCTTCTCACGACCAAAAAGAGAAGTGCCGTGGCCGCGGGAATGGCGATGCCGATCAATCCCTTGGAGAGAAAGCCTCCAGCCATGGCCAGGTAGAAGATCGCCAAAAAACGGAACCGCCTGGAAGAGGCTTGGTAACCGGCAGCAAAGCCGTACAGGCTGAGGACCGTGAAGAAAAGAAGCATCGGATCGACCAGACACCGCCGATGGAGTATGGAAAACCCGGACATCGTGGCGAGGATAAATCCGGCAATAAGACCCGCGCGCTCATTCGCCAATACCTTTCCGATCAAAAAAGTGAGAAGAACGGTTGCCGCTCCTAAGAGTGCTATGGGAAGGACGGCAAGGAAGTCAGGTGGATTATTGCTCGTTGACAGGAACAGGGCAATCGGCACATATCCGAGTGAAGGGTATTCGAGAAAATTCTGGCCGTTGAGCTTCGGGATGAAGTAGTTGCCGGTGAAGGCCATCTCCCGGGCGATCCCGGCCACTCTTGCTGTGTCATGAATCGAAGGCTCACAGTTTAAAATAGAGATGGTTCCGAGAGACAGCGAGAAAATGAGAAGAAACAGCCAAGCAGGCCACTTGTGTTTTTTTCCTCTTTCTGGAGGCGACTCCAGGATATCAAAATCTGGATGGCTTGTTTCGGGAGTTATCGCTGCGTTCATTTGGTTCTTTAAATGCACGTGCTAAATTTCATTTGTACAGGGTCAGTATAGGATAAGAGAGGAAGGACTGTCAACGCACGGGAGCCTTTCGAGAAACCATAATCAAAATGGTAGGCACAGGTTTTTAGCCTGCGGGTTTTCCCCTACGCCAGCGACGATAATAGGAATCCGAGGCAGATCATGGCGATGCCCATGTAGCGTAAGAGTGGAACAGGTTCAAGGAAGACAAAACGGGCCGAGAGCATGACCAGAACAAATACGAGAGAGGCAAAGGGGTAGACAAAACTTAAACTCGTCTTGGAGAGGGCGACGAGCCAAAGGATTGTGCTGATGACATAGAAGACCAATCCGGAAAAAACGAAGGGATTCAATACCAGTCGAAATAGGTCACCTATCACAGACTCCTTCAGGGTTATTTCTCCCGTCGCAAAAACGCCCTTCTTGAAGCATATCTGCCCTATGGTGGCTGAACATACGGAGATCAAGAGCAACCAGACTGGCTTCATTTGTTTCTCCTTTTTTTATGGTGACTTATGACAGCTCGAAGAATCCGATCTACGACCTGATTCTTAACCCACTTTTAATGAGATCGTCAAGCTGATCACAGTCTCCTGGACATCAATGATTAAAACGTCATGTTTACCGTTTGACGGATAAGTGGCTACGTATTATATACCTCTTATATTTAGGAAAGGGGATGCTTATTTTTCCCTTCGATTGAGCTCTGCATCCGATCAGCGAGATTTACGGCAAGTCGGGGCGAGTTCAGCATTCACCGCGTAATGATTCTCTTTAGGAAATCCAATTTCTATTTCCTATAGGTTAAGAAATCTTAAACTGAATTTAATACCCGTTTAATCTTTGTTTTATAGATTTTTTTCACATCCGTAAGCGGGACTGGGACTTAAAGACAAGGAGATCTCTACCTGAAATGAAGCATGGCCTAAAATTACAATTTTCCCCGTCAAAAAGCACTCCGTCTCAGGAAGTGGCAAATTTGACTGAGGTTCAAAAACGGACCTGGACAAAGGGGAAAATTTTTTTCCTCCTCCTCCTCCCCCTATTTCTCTACATCTCCCTGTTACCTGTGATGCCCTTGATGGAGCCAGATGAAGCCCGCTATAGTGATATCGCCAGTCTCATGAACCGCACAGGAGATTATGTGACTCCCCGTTTAAATCATGTGGTTTACCTTGAGAAACCCCCGCTCTGCTACTGGGCAACGGCACTGTTATTTAAGATCTTCGGAGAGAATGAGTTCTCCTCACGATTGTTTGTCGCCCTTTGCGCCTGGGGATCTATCTTCCTCGTTTATCGTATCGGGACTTTTTTTCATGACCCGAAGACCGGTCTCTATTCAGCAGGGGTCTTGAGCACGTTTCTCTTTTCTTCTTTCCTCGGGAGAATCAATATCCTGGATACACCTCTGGCCTTCTTTGTGTGCCTCGCCATCTGGGCGGGATATCGCTTCTTTGCTGAAGACCACCAGAGGAAAGGCTGGCTCTATCTTCTTTACTTAAGCAGCGCACTTGCCTTTCTGGCGAAGGGATTGATCGGCATTGTCTTCCCGTTTGCCATCACGATCCTATGGCTTTTCGTTTCGAA
The DNA here is from genome assembly GCA_002311635.1 of Syntrophaceae bacterium UBA1163. Classification (GTDB taxonomy): domain Bacteria; phylum Desulfobacterota; class BSN033; order BSN033; family UBA1163; genus UBA1163. Next base: position 20,204 of record DBZJ01000245.1, on the reverse strand, counting down.
GAGATGGCGTGATGTGTTCAAGCTCTTTTCGCCGGTTGGAATCATCATCTTTCTTCTCGTTTCATGTCCCTGGATCATTCTGGTTCAACAGGCCAATAAAGACTTCTTATGGTTTTTCTTCGTTCGAGAGCATTTTCTGAGATATACCACAACGCTTCATGCTCGGGAGCAAACCATTTTGTTCTATGTTCCAGTCGTCATCATTGGAACCTTGCCGTGGTCTGCGTTTTTATTGAAAGCGGCAAGGGAGGGGTTAGAAAAGAGAACCCCTCTCTTCCAGGCCGCAGAAAAACAGTTCCTGCTGATATGGATCTTCTTTATTTTCATCTTCTTCACTTTTTCTTCATCTAAAATGATTCCCTACATTGCCCCCATCTTTTTACCTATCGCCGTTTTTTGGGGTCATCTTTTCAGATCGTATGAAGATCGGAGTACCCCCCTGGGGAAAGGCGGCGGCAGAAGGTTTTTGTATGATCTGCCGATTATTTTGCAGTCCCTCCTGTTCATTACCATACTCATTTTGCCGCCCTTCGCAAAGGGGTTGAAACTTGGCACAGAACTTGGTATAAATTGGGCCAGCATCCCTTTCGAAAATTGGTGGTGGTTGATCGTATTGCCCATTCTATTCCAGGTGATGATGATGTTCCTCCCCGGTTTGGTTAAACGGAAATGCAGAAAGGGCTGGTTTTTTACGGCCAGCCTCCTTTCCGCGCTTTTCTTGGGATCCTTGGTTTTTCCTGTTGCTCATTTTCTTACTCCCTTCAAATCTGCCTACCCTGTTTCGCAGGCTATCCGTGCGCTGCTTCCTCCGAATCAGGAGCTGTTTCAATTCGGGACTTCCCTTTATGGAATTGATTTCTATAATAAGATCAGAACGCCTCTGATCCATGCCGGTGGAGAGCTGCAATTTGGTTTGGATAAACTGCTTCCTGAGGAGAGATCCCGGTATCAGCTGTCCCCAGAAGCGTTTTTTAGACGTTGTCAGGAAGACAGGGTCATGTATTGTGTCACGCGATATCAAAAAAATCTGGAGGCGTTGAAAAGGAGGGTCCCTACTCTGGAGATCCTTTGGGACAATGGAGAATTTTTTCTTCTACGCTTGCAATGTTGAACCCGCCTCGGGATGGGGATGATGTCTTATGGAGATCAGGAAAGATTTTCTGCCTTTGAGCCGACCATCGATCGGTGCAAGGGAAATCGAGGGAGTTGTTTCTTGTTTGAAGTCCGGCTGGATCACCACAGGCCCCCTCTGCAAGGCATTTGAGGACAAATTCTGTAAACTCACAGGCGCGTCGTATGCGCTTTCCCTTTCCTCCGGCACAGCGGGTATGCACCTGATGTTGCTGAGCCTGGGCATAAAGCGAGGGGATGAGGTTATTACCCCGTCCATGACGTTTGCTTCCACGCTGAATATGATCACCCTCTTGGGAGCGAAGCCGGTTTTTGTCGATGTCCATTACGACACATTGAATATCAATGTTGATCTCATCGAGGGAAAGATTACAAAGAAGACAAAGGCCATCGTCCCTGTCCATTTCGCAGGGGCCCCGGTGGACATGGATAGGATTCTGGGGCTTGCCAAAAAGAATGACCTCCCCGTCATGGAAGACGCAGCGCACGGCCTTGGTGCTTATTATAAAGGCGTCCATGCAGGAGGATGGGGTCAGACGGCGATCTTCTCCTTCCATCCGATTAAGAACATAACGACGGGCGAAGGAGGCATGATCACCCATAGTGATGATCGCCTTGAGAGTCGATTGAAACTTCTCCGATTTCATGGTATAGAACGGGACGCATGGAAACGATACGGCAAGGGAGGCAACCCGGAATACGATATTAAGACACCGGGATTCAAGTATAATCTAACCGATATCCAGGCAGCACTGGGTCTTGCTCAACTTTCAAGGCTGGAGGAACTCAATAGCCATAGAACCCGACTGGCTGATCTGTACAGAAAGGGTTTGGAAGGGGTGAGCGGTTTGGATTTACCGGGGGTCCCTCACTATCCGCACACGCATGCCTGGCACCTCTTTATCATAAAAGTTGCCTCCATGGAGCGGGAACGCTTCATGCAGGAATTGTCCAGGTACAATATTGGATACGGAATTCATTTTCCTGCAGCGCATCGCCTAAATTATATCCAGAAACGGTATAAGATCAAAAAGGGAGAGTTAAAAGAAACAGAGCGGGCTAACAACAGATTGGTATCCCTGCCTTTGTTTCCTGACATGAAGGAAGGGGATGTTTCTTATGTGTGCGGGGCCGTTCGGGAGATTTTAAAGAATGGATAGCGAGACGATGGTTTCTGTGGTTATTCCAGTCTATAACGAGGAGGCAAACCTGCCCCACCTGTTTGAACGACTCAGGTCTGCCATGGAAAAGACGGGAAAGCGTTATGAAATTATTTTCGTGGATGACGGGAGCAGGGATAACACCCTTTCGATCTTGAAAAGTTTCTTGACCAACCCTGGAGTCAAGGTGGTAGAACTGACGAGGAACTATGGACAGCATGCAGCCATTTTTTCGGGGTTTTCTGTGGTTCGCGGCGACATCGTCATCACTTTGGACGCCGACCTTCAAAATCCTCCAGAGGAAATTCCAAACCTTATGAGGGTGATGGAAGAGGGGGACTACGATGTCGTGGGTACGATCCGAAGGGAGCGAAAGGATTCCTTCCTCAGGACGATCCCCTCCCGCATGATCAACGTGATCACACGGAAGATCACCAAGGTGAATATGTCAGACTGGGGTTGTATGCTGCGGGCCTACCGGAGAAGTATTGTGGAACGGATGGTGAATTGTCATGAACACTCCACCTTCATTCCGGCACTGGCGACCTATTTCGCAAAAAAGGTGACAGAGATCGAGGTGGTTCACGAAGCGAGGCATGGCGGAGAATCTCATTACTCTCTACGAAAGCTCATCAATCTCCAGTTTGACCTGGTCTCGTCGTTCTCCGATTTTCCGTTGAAGTTTATCATGTATGCGGGTATCGCTATGGCGTTCTTGGGAATCTCCTTGGGTGTCGTTTTGGGGATTGCCCGGATTGTCTACGGCGCAGAATGGGCTGCTGAAGGTGTTTTCACACTTTTTTCTATCCTGTTTGCTTTCGTGGGCTTTCAGTTTTTCGCCCTGGGGGTGATGGGCGAATATATCGGCCGAATATACAGGGAGGTCAGGAAAAGGCCGGAGTACACGATTGAGAGGATTTATCCCACGGATGAAGGCCGTCGTATTTGCGTATCATAATGTTGGGATCGTTGGCCTGGAGGCCTTGGTGCGGGAAAAATTCAACATTCGGGCGATTTTTTCCCATCGCGATGATCCTAACGAGAATGTTTGGTTTGGCTCGGTGGCCGATTGGGGAAAGAAAAAAAGGATTCCCGTGTTTTGTCCTGAGAATGTCAATACACCTGAATGGATCGAAAGGATCCGTAACCTCTCGCCCGAAGTTATTTTTTCATTCTATTACCGAAATCTTTTGAGCAAAGATATCTTGATGATTCCCTCCGTAGGCTCCTTTAATCTCCACGGATCCTTGCTCCCGGCCTATCGGGGCCGGTCTCCGGTCAATTGGGTTCTCGTGAACGGGGAACAGCGAACGGGCGTCACCCTGCATCACATCATCGAAGCGCCCGATGCGGGAGATATTGTGGGACAGAAAGAAGTGCCCATCGCATTTGAAGATACGGCCTATACGCTTTATCAAAAACTTTGTGTCAAGGCAGGGGAACTTCTTGGGGAGATTCTTCCCCTCATCCAGAAGGGAACAGCGCCACGGGTGGCGCAAAACTTAAAGCAGGGGAGCTATTATGGAGGACGGAAGCCTGAGGACGGAAAGATAGACTGGAGCTGGCCGGTCATGCGAATTTACAATTTGATAAGAGCCGTCACCGAGCCTTATCCCGGAGCCTTCACCCATCTTCCCGAAGGTCAAAAGTTGTTCGTCTGGTGGGGTCTTCCCGAAAAGGGCAGCATTGCGAACGGCCCTGCAGGGGCCTTGGAGTTTGAAAAGGATGATGTCTATGTAAGGGCATCAGATGGAAGATTGAAACTGGTGGACATCGAAGTAAAGGGGAGAATGAGGGGCCGGGAGATTTTCGAATTTTTTAAGAAACGGGAGGGAGCCATCTTAAAATGAAGATATTGGTACTGGGCGTCAATGGCTTTATCGGGCATCATTTGACCCAGCGTATACTCGATAGGACGGATTGGAGTGTGTATGGTATGGACCTCGGCTCCGACAGGCTGGGCAGAGTCCTCAACAACCCTCAGTTCCACTTCATCGAGGGGGATATTTCGATCAATTGGGAATGGATCGAGTATCACGTCAAGAAATGTGACATCGTCATCCCCTTGGTAGCGATCGCCACGCCGAAGCTCTATCTGACCCATCCGCTGGAGGTCTTCCAGTTGGATTTCGAGATGAACCTCAACATCGTGAAACAGTGTGTGAAGTATGGAAAAAGGGTTGTTTTCCCTTCCACCTCGGAAGTCTATGGGGCCTGCCCGGATCCTGAATTCAAAGAAGATGAATCTTTTCTCGTCCTCGGGCCCATCCATAAAGAACGATGGATTTATGCATGCTGCAAGCAGCTTCTCGACCGAGTGATTTATGCTTACGGGACCCGGGGATGTTTGGAGTTTACGTTGTTCAGACCCTTCAACTGGATCGGCCCGAGATTGGATTCTTTGGATGCCGCGAAGGAGGGGAGCTCCAGGGTAGTGACACAGTTCATCGCGGAGCTGCTAATGAAGAGGCCGCTGTCCCTGGTGGATGGCGGCCATCAAAAGCGATGTTTTACGCATGTGGACGACGGAATCGACGCCCTGATGAAGATCCTGGAAAACAAGAACGGTTGCTGTCAGAACCAGATCATCAATGTCGGCAACCCCGATAACGAATGCTCCATAAAAGAACTTGCCTCTCTTTTGAAACGAATCTTTATGTCCCATCCTAAACACAAAGGCGACAAAGTTTTTTCCGAAATCGTTGAAGCGTCTTCAGACTCATATTATGGGAAAGGCTACCAGGACATTTACACCCGAAAACCTGATATCGAAAAGGCCAGAAAGCTTCTTGGATGGACACCCAAGATCGGCCTTGAAGAGTCGCTTAAAAATACGCTCGATGCTTTCTTAGAAGAAAATGAAGACGCGGTCGGAGGCAACGAATAGAAAAAACGTTTTGGGCCTTAAGATTGATGTCGATACCTATATCGGCATGAAGCGAGGTGTTCCTCGGATCCTTTCCGTTTTAAGCCGTTTCGGTATTCAAGCCACGTTTTATCTCAGCATGGGACCGGATGCCTCAGGAAGGGCCATCCTTCAACTGCTAAAAAACCCGCGCTTTCTCAAAAAAATGTTAAAGACGAACGCAGGCCGCCTCTATGGGATGAAGACAGCCTTGTACGGCACGCTGCTCCCCTCACCCATGATTGCGCTTTCTTTTCCGGACCTCGTTGAGCAAATTGTTGAAGCGGGGCACGAAGTGGAGTTTCATGCTTGGGATCACAGGCGGTGGCAAGACGAACTTCATAAACGCTCCGATGAATGGATCGAGGACTGGTTCGAGAAGGGGGTCAGCGCTTATCGGAAAATGGTGCATCAGGAGCCTTCTTCTTTCGGAGCTCCTGCTTGGCTAATCGACGGCAGGGTGTTGAAGATTTTAGGGAGATATGATTTCCGTTACCTAAGCTGTACACGCGCCAAGGAACCTTTTATTCATGAAATATCGGGTCTGATGGAAATTCCGTCGAACCTTCCTTGTTTGGAAGAAATCGGTGTGCCCCAGGGTGTTTCAAGGATTCTTCAAAATCTGAAGGACGGAGGGATTCACGTCCTCCCCGTCCATGCTGAGGTGGAAGGCGGAATCTGGAGCAAATATTTCGTGGAAATCTGTGAAGCGGTTCGTGGCATGGATTTGGAGATTCTGTCTCTCTCGAAAATCAGAGAACTCCTGCTGTCTGAGAACCTCCCCGTGAGAAAATACCGTATGGAACTTCTGCCCGGGCGCTCCGCCCCCTGCGCCGTATAGGGAAGGTAGGTATTATATGCCTCTTAGAGGTTGGAAGGTTCTGGCGGATACCTGCACGTTTAGAGGAGAAAGACAATATCCGATTGCGGCTTATTCCGAATTCATGCCGCCAGTCCGTTTAGGATGCGGACCCTATTGTGGAAAGATGGATGGTTTTTTCTGCGAAGAGGATCCGCTGGGGTTTGCGGTGACGGAGTTTGAAGAGGTCTTTGAACTGCGTCCCGGGTTGGAAAATATTGCTCACCAGGTACTGGGCGCATTGCAGCATATGGTCTGTGGGGAACTTGCTGAACGCCTTTCCAAAAACAAACTGGTCAACAATCCATACTGGTCTCCTGAACTGGCCAGACAGGTGGGAGCGTTGAGGCACGAACGTTTCGTCATTATCCTGCCTCTTGCCTTATCACTCACCCAGGACGACAAAGGGCGGAAGCGCTGGACTTTTTTCGGCGGAAGTGAACAAGGGCCTCTTCGCCCGTTTTGGAAGAGTTTCTTCACATCTCCTGGCAAAGAGATTTCTCCGGAAAGAGCCATGGGTTTCATACGGACCCTTCTGAGCTCAGCCTATGGTGAACCTTCTGAGAAACTGGTTGATCTCCAGCGGGTTGGCTTTCGCATTTTTGCCGAGGATGGAGATCCACACAAAACTCTCCGGCCGGTCTGGACATCGCCGTTCATTTGGACTCGGGGGATGTCTCTTCAAGGGGTAAAGTACCTCCTGAACTTCGAGCCTTTCGAAAGCCTTCCCGGGGCGGTGAAAAAAGCCTACTTCGCTGGAGAACTCCACTTGGTGCCATTCCCGGGCAGCCTCCTTTTTTGGGGTGTCCCAGGTTATCTGCAACTGCAGCGTGAATTATCGATGGCCAACCAGATTCCTCTATTACATCTTGCGGAGCGCCATGAGGCTCCTTATGGCATCCGCGTGCCTCAATCCGGCTGGATACACGTACCACGGCCCGACCATCCTTCGCCTCATGAAGATTTCGGTCCGATAAGAAACACCTTCAAGCGAACGCATCGCTGGACGAGAGTCCATCGTTACGAAGATGAACTTTCGATTCCCGGTCCGCTGGATCACATCGTCCACGTGCTTTTCAGCACGGCTCCAAACGACCTGGACTTGTATGGAAAACCCATGGCCCGAAACAGCCAGATCTGGACTCAGGATCACCGCCTATTGCTCGATGGTCCGAACGCCACTCAAAAGGAGATTCAGGCAGCCTTTGAGTCGATCAAGCAAGGAGGTTTATTCGGATACCGCTTCCAATACCCCCCGATCTTTGTAGGGTCATACCAGACTTACTGGCACCGTCCCCTCATCGCATACCCTTCAGCAGATACGGGGAAGCCTGTTGTCTTACCAGATGTCCTCCATGGATATCTTACAGCCTACGATGCGAAACAGCCTGACCTCAATCGCCCTATCGAACTGTGGCCCCGGCTTTACGAGAGAAGCATGCATCTGGCAGCTATAGAACTTTTCAAAGATAAACCACACCAGCACAAGACGATTACGAGGGCCCTGAATCTCCTTTCCGCCCAAGAACTTCTCGGCGAGGAGAAGCTTCCTCGTTCTTTTACACGACAGATCCTGATGTTACCAGAGAACAAGACTCTCGATGAATGGCTGGAATCCTTGCCTGAGTTTGCAAGTGATAACGAACGGGGTAAGTGGTTCGTCAGTCAGATGAAAGATATGATTGAGGTAAAAGAGCGAGCACTCCCGTCCTCTAAGGGGAAACGCTTGCCGGCTTCATTGACCTTTCGCCGCAGTGCACTTCGTTCTTTTGAAGTTCAATACTGGAAGGATATTGTCTACCTCTCGACCGGAAAATACATAAACAAAACCAATTCTGACTGCATTCTTGATGCTGTGACTCAAAAGAGACTTAAGCATCATCATCGAGACTTGGAAGCCCTCGGTGATTATCTGCTTGGCTACTACAGACGGGTCGTAGCGAGCCGCGGAATGCGAGGCAGGGCCCTTGTCGGTGACCTCCCGTTTCAATGGAAAACCGATTTTGACTTTGACTGGTGGGGAGGCTGGGTGAAAAACCAGGACGGGAAGACTGAGGAGCGTAACCTCATGGTGATGATTCCAGGACGTAACCGACAAAGAGCCGTCATAATGGCAGATCATTATGACACGGCTTACATGGAGGACATCTATTACAAGGATCAAGGAGGTTCAGGCGCCCGCCTTGCCTCATCCGGAGCTGATGATAACCACTCGGCAACCGCTGCCTTGATGAGGGCAGCACCTATTTTTTGTGACCTGAGCCTAGATGAGAAACTTGGTTGTGATATCTGGCTTATTCATTTGACTGGAGAGGAATTTCCCTCTGATTGCCTCGGATCACGCCATCTCTGCCAACAGCTTGTAGAGGGAAGATTGAAATTACGCCTGGCAAACGGTGAAGCGCGCGATCTCTCGAAGGTTCAAATTCAGGGTGTCTATGTGCTGGACATGGTTGCGCACAACAACGACAGCAACCGAGATAAATTTCAGATATCGCCGGGAACGGGGGCTGAGGCGATGTGGTTAGCCTATCAGGCCCATATCGCCAATGAAATTTGGAACGCCAATACCGATGTTTGGAACCAGCGCCTTTCCCGTCGGGGTCGGAACCGTGGGAAGCGGAGTCCTGATAAAAAAGTCATTCCTGAAATCGCGCTCCAACCGAAGCTCGATGGTCAGGTTCGTTTGCCCCGCGATCCCCTGAGTACACTCTATAATACCGACGGTCAGATCTTCTCAGACGCGGGCATCCCTGCAGTACTCTTTATGGAAAATTACGACATCAACCGTAAGGGATATCATGACAGCCACGATACGATAGCGAACATTGACCTTGATTATGGGGCTGCGGTCGTGGCAATTGCCATTGAAGCCGTGGCCCGGGCAGCCACTGAAAAGCCCCCAAGCTTATGACGCACATTCTAATCATGTGCGGTTCTACTAATAATTCCTAACCTTCTCTCAAACTAAAGACACTATATTTTGTCAAAAAGAGGTGCCGGCGAAGTCCTGGGAAAATGAAGACTTCTTTGTCCTACCAAGTCATTGACTTTTTGCAGCAGCCGCAATACTATTAAAATTGTTAGGCGCTTGGATGGAGTGTCGGCTGTCGCATCTTAGAATGGCAAGAGGTCAGCATCAAAAAGCAATGGCGGTGAAGGAGGGTTAGGTGATGAAGTTGTTTATGAAATTTTTTATTGTTCTAAACCTCTTTTTCATTTTCAATGGCTTAGTGACGATTAGCCGTGCCCGAGCAGAAGGGGAACTTATCGTCCATTTCGTCTATGCACCGGAAAAAATCCGACAAGGAGACATCTGGAAGGTTTATCTCTCCGTCACTGATCCGGAGGGCCGTATGCAACAGGTCGCTTGCCGCGTTGAGCAGCAAGGCGAAAGTTATCACAAGCCAAGTTTGATCTTCCTGAAAAAGGGAATGGAGAGACAATTCACCGGGCATTTTGCCGTCCACACACATAGCTTTTATGAGTTGAATGATTTCGTTCTTGCATTGAACATCTTAGACCGTGATGGGAATGTACGGAAGACACTTCACTTTCCATTAGAATTTGATCAGTCGTCTGAACCGATGAAGCCTCTTCCGCCTGACATGGAAAAGGATTTGAATCGGCGTGTCGGGATTATTGACATCGACTGGGATTTAGGTCGGGCTGTACCCAGAGGACAATGACATCGCAGCATAGAAAGTAAGGGAGGAAGACCGTTATATGAGAACATTCTTGCTAATAATGTCGTTGGCTCTATTGATTAGTTGTGCCACCGCGCCTCCGGGCTTTGAAACGATAGGTCAATATAATAACGGTCAATTTGAACCTCAAGACGGTTGGATAAAACTAAATACCCCGGAGTCGGATGACTTCGATTATAGATCCAAGGATCCATTCTGTCAGAGGTGGTATAAGGCGTGTGAGTGGCGCTGTTTAGATTATGAACATTAGTAAAAGCGAATCAAGAAAACCCTAACAGCGTTGGTTTTGGGTCGGAAGTTACCACTTCAGAAACGGTCCGCCATCGCGTTGCGTTTGAATCCCTTCCAATTGGACAAGAGTATCCCGCGTTTTTTTGTGCGCTCCACCTATAAAAGATACGATTTTGACAAAATTGGACAAAAGATATGTTTCGGATCAGGCTCCCTTGGGTATTTCTTCCCGTGAGTTTAGCAAATTCGATGGGTTGCGAGTCCTGGAAAAGGGCATCGTATTTGCATGCGATCAGCTAACAGGAGGGTCGGCCCATGAATGCTCGCTTGCCTTTCTCGATAGTATTTTTGGTTTTCTTCCATTTTTTCTTCATTCAAACCCACCCATGCCTCGGTCAACATTCTCCTAAAGATTCCCTACTCCTGCTGGCGAAGAATGAGGAAGGGGCTTCCACTAAGGAGGATTCGAAAGTGATTCCTCCCAAGGTGATCGAGCAATATGAGAAGGAGAAGCTTGCCAAGATGGAGCAAAACGTCGGGAGACGGCTGCTGACCGCTCCAACCATCAATCCCGCAGAGTTCTACGAGTCCCCGGAGGGTCTGGATAAGAAGGTGAAAGTGAAGAGAGAGAAAGAAGGCTTCATCATTGAAAAAGTCGTTCAAAATCGCATGGGGACGATGAACTTCTATCGGGTAAAATTCGATTCGGGAGAAACAGGCTATTTAGCCGCGGATGGAAATAATTTGGAGATAAGGATCAAGGAAGGGAGCCTCATTTCCGCCCCGAAGAAGACGAGCAGGGGCACGAGAGGTTCGAGTCAATCGAAGGCCCGCGTCTCTCAGGCCGTGGAGCTGGTGAAGAATCATGCTACGCTGACGGATCCCACGACCGGCAAGAAGAAGTCTGTCGAAATGAGGATGGTCGAAGAGAAAGCACGATCTTTCCCGAATCTAAAATGGAGGTACGAAGCGAAGGAAATTGGAAAGAATACCTATCGGGTCACGCAATATTCAAGGGAAGGGGCGGGGCCTCCGTTGACCAGGACGTGGGTTGTCGATCTCTCGACAACAGAAGTGAGTCCTGAAAATCTGGCTGCAAAGGAGATGTATCGGCAGTAACGTTTTTTGAATTAGCCTTTGGCAATCTCGAACGAAAGTTGATTGTCGTCGTACTTGAAGGGCCTGATGATCACATCCATGCCCACCTTTATCTCGTCGGGCTTTATCTCCTTTGCCAACCGGGCGAACAACTTCAGGCCGCCGCCAAAGTCCACCACACCCATGGTGTAGGGAGGGTCTGCTTCGAACCCAAACGGCGCGTAATAGGCGGTGGTAAATGTCTCCAGTTTGCCTTTCTTGGGCATCTCAAACCAGTCCATGCTCTTTGAGAAACATTTGGCGCAGTCGGCCCTCGGAGGGAAAAATCTTGCGCCGCAATCCTTGCAAACGGTCCCTTCTACCTTCCCCTCGGCCAGGAAATCAACAAACTTTGCCGTCTTGGTGACGGCCGTAAAACTTTTTCTTCCGAATTTCTCAAAACCCATAGCTACCTCCGTCTAAGCATCAGTTCAAAATGAGCAGTTAGCGATTACCAATTACCAATTATCAATTATCAATGGGAAAATGATTCCCTTTTTGCTTTTATCAAAAATTGCTAATTGGGCATTGCTAATTTTGCAATGGTTTTTTTCTTAGCCTCTGCCGAAGATGGTCACATTACCGTAAAGTCCCACGCCGCCAATGTTGTGGACGAGGCCGATGTCCGGTCCTCCGGGTACCTGCATGGGACCTGCCTCCCCGCGAAGCTGTAAAACGATCGTGCGGATCTGGGAGCCACCCGTCGCACCGATGGGGTGGCCTTTGGAGAGGAGGCCGCCATCGACGTTCACGGGCATTTTTCCGTCTTTATACGTCGCCTTCTCACGGATGAGCTGTTTTCCTTCCCCTGCCGGCGCAAACCCGAGGCCCTCGTACGCCATAATCTCCGCAATGGTGAAACAATCGTGTACCTCGGCGACTTTGATATCCTTCGAAGTAATTCCGGCCATCCTGTACGCCTCGGCGGCTGCTCCATAGCCAACGCTCAGGCCTTTAGTAAAATCGGGCCTCGCTGCCATATTGACCGCCTCCGACGCCGCCCCGATCCCTAAAATCCAGACGGGCTTTTTGGAAAGGGACTTTGCTTTTTTTGCATCGGCCAGAATGATACAGGAGCTTCCGTCCGCATTGGCGCAGCAGTCACCCACCCGGAGCGGCCATGCCACGGGCCCTGCTAATTTTGCCTCCGGGTCACCCTGTTTAAAGTCTCCCGGTTTCACCGCTTTTCTGTAGACGGCCCTCTCGTTGATCACGCCGTAGGTGGATGACTTGAGACGAACACCCATCAGGTCGTCGTGGGTTAAACCGTGCTTGGCCATATAGGCCTGCGCATAGAGGGCGTAATACGCAGGCATCATGGTTCCGAAGGGTGCCTCCCACTGGATGTCGGCGCCCCGACCCATTCTCTCCTGGGATTCTGCAGACGTGATCTCGGACATCTTCTGGAACCCGAGGACCACGACAACGTCATGGAGGCCTGACTTAATCATGCTGTAGCCTACCTTGACACCGGTGCTGCTCGAAGAGCAGACGGATTCTACGTAAAAAGTGGGCTGAGGAATGAGACCCAGGTATTCTGCCAGGACGCCCGCGGGGGAGCGTTGTTTGTCATATTCAGGGGCCGAACAGAAGACAGAAGCATCCACGTCTTTCTGCGTAATGCCCGCATCTTGCATGGCTTCTCTGAAGGCCTCAAAGGCCAACTCCCGGATCGACCCTTCGTAGCCTCTCACGAAGCTGCTTTGGCCCACGCCAATGACCGCTACGTCTTTCTTCATTACAAACCTCCCTTTTACTCTCACCCACTCACTTCTCTTCCGTTGGCAGCCAGACCTAAGGGGATGGGGGAGGGGCGAGGAAATTTTCTCTTTGATGGTCAACGAATAAAGATAAATGAGCTTTCATTTTCTTGTCAAGTTATTTTTTGTCGGATATTTTTGGTATTTCCAGACGGCTCGATTATGTTCTTCGAGGTCGAAAGAAAAATAGTGAGACCCATCATTCCTGGAAACGAAATAAAGGTAAGAAACAGGGGCAGGGTTGACGGCAGCCAGAAGGGAATCTTTGCCAGGATTGCAGATGGGGGTGGGGGGAAGTCCTGCAATACGATACGTGTTATACGGAGTGGGCCTCGCCAGATCTTCTCTTGTCAGATTCCCGTTGAAGTTTTTGATTCCATAGATCACGGTGGGATCACTTTGAAGGGGAATCTTCTTTTTTAGGCGATTGTGAAAAACGGCAGAGATAAGAGGTTTCTCCTCGGGGAGCGGCGTTTCTTTTTCGATGATGGAGGCCAAGATCACTGCTTCCCTCTCCGAGATTCCCAATTCAGATGCGCGTTGAGAGAGGTTGGGGCCGAAGACTTTCTTGAATTGACGGACCATCATCTGGATCGCTTCCTCCGGGTCCATTTCCCTGACCAGGTGATAGCTGTCGGGGAAGAGGTAGCCCTCCAGGGTAGACCCTGCGAGTTGAGAGAGGCCAAGAGCGTTGACGAATGCAGGGGAAGATGCCTTTTGGAGGAATTCTTTTCCCTCCATGATATTCGAATCTTCCAGCAACTGGGCGATTTGAGAAAGGGTATAACCCTCAGGAATGGTCACCAGGTGACGCTTTACCTGCCCCTTGACCAAAGCGTCCAATACCTGGAGGGGGAGCATTTGCGTATGAAATTCATATTCTCCTGCCTTGACCTTGGTTTTTTCCCGGAGAACCGTGGTAAGAAAAACGAAAAAATGTCTATTCTTGATGATCCCTTCTTGTTCGAGTATTTCCGAAACCTTTTTGAGAGGCGTTCCCTTTTTTAGGAAGATTACCTTCGTCGATGCCGTTTTGGAGGGGGGAACACCGAGAAGCCAGTAGAGAACGAAAACAAAAAAGAGAAAGAGAAGCCCTGCCGAGAGGAGGAACCTTTTATTCCTGGAAGAAGGGTCCATGGTTTGCTCTCCTGCTTCGGTCTAAATATCCTTGGAGAATGATAACGGCGGCCAGTTTGTCGATGACCTTCTTCCTTTTTCTTCTCGAGACATCGGCTTCCAATAAAACCTTGGAGGCTCCGACGGTTGAAAGCCGTTCATCCCAGGTGACCACCGGAACTTGAATTTTATCCATGAGGACCTTCGCCCACTCAAGGACCATCTCTGCCTGTTTCCCCAAGGTCCCATTCATGTTCTTAGGAAGCCCGAGCACAATTTTCTCAATTTCAAATTGGCCGATGATCGTGGCGATTTCTTTCAAATCGTCTTCCATCGATTTTCTTCTAAGGGTTTTGAGACCCTGCGCTGTTATTCCCAACTCGTCGCTGATCGCTACGCCAATGGTATGAGTACCAATATCCAAACCCATTGTTCTCACTCACATCTTATTGCCCATTTGCCCAGTATTGTCAAGATTCCCATGTCTTTGGCCTTTGATGGGTGTTCAGAATCCAAATAATTTCAAACATAATATTAGTAAATTCAATGGGTTGTAATTATCCGATGCCGCAAAAATATCTTGACAAAAGAGTGGTGCTTTGTTATAGATTGCACAATCGAACCTGAAGGAGGAGTTCTTATGGATTTTAAGTTGAACGAGGAACAAGAAGCCATGCGGGAGATGGCTAAAAATTTTGCTGAGAAAAAAATTGCCCCCAGCATGGAAGAGGACGAAAAAGAGCACCGGTTTCGTCCGGAGATTGTGAAAGAAATGGCCAGGCTGGGTTTTTTTGGGTGCATCGCTCCTGAAAAATATGGGGGAAACGAAAGTGGTTATCTTGCCGCCTCCGTGATGACTGAAGAGATTGCAAGAATTTCGCCGTCGTGGGGACTTCCCTTCAACCTTCAGATGAATGCAATTCAATCTGTTCTTCTCAATTTCGGGACCGAGGAACAACGAGAACGCTGGATTCCCAAACTGATCAATGCCGACTTGCTCGGCTGTTTTGCCATCACGGAGCCCAACACCGGCTCGGATGTGGCATCGATGAAGTCAACCGCAGTAGAGGCGGAAGGAGGATTTGTTCTTAACGGGACAAAGATGTGGATCTCAGGGGTGCCCGTGGCCGACCTCGGTATCGTTTACGTCTATACGGACAAGGCCGCGAAGCATCGCGGCATATCAGCCTTGATCGTGGACATGCATGCCCCGGGGGTCACACAAAAGGCGATCAACACAAAATTGGGTCTTTTCTGCGCCCCTACGGGCGAAATCGTCTTCGAAGAGGTGAAGGTGCCGAAGGACAGCCTGGTGGGCCAAAAAGGAGATGGTTTTAAAATCTGCATGGCCATGTTGGACAACACCCGGCTCTCCTCCGCGGCAAGGGCGGTCGGCGTGGCCAGGGCGTGTCTTGAGCAGTCGGTTCGGTACGCCAACGAACGGGAGCAGTTCGGACAACCCGTTGCCAATTTTCAAATGATCCAGGAGCAGATCGCCGAGATGTATGTGGAAGAGCAGGCGGCCCGACTATTGGTTTATCGAGCGGCCTGTAATAGAGACCTGGGGCAGCGGAACACCGTTGAGGTTTCCTGCGCAAAATATTATGCGGCAGAGGTGGCTGTTAAAGCGGCGAATCAAGCCGTGAAGATTTTCGGATCCTACGGCTTTTCGACGGAGTATCCTGTAGAGAGGTTTTATCGGGACGCAAAATCTTATCAGATCGTAGAAGGGACATCCAACATTCAAAAGATGATCATTGCAAGAAATGCGTTAGGCCTTAAGTAAAAATTTGCTTTTCGGAAGGAGGAGAAGGTCATGGCGACACCAGTGACTGTGCCGATGGTAGGCAAGATCATTTCGGTTTCAGTAAAAGTGGGGGATAAGATAAAAGAGGATGACCAGGTCGCCGTATTGGAGGCGATGAAAATGGAGATGCCGATCGTGGCCCCGGTCACCGGGACGGTGAAGGAGATTCGTGTGGCTCCGGGTCAAGAGGTCGAGGCAGAGGCAGTGATCGCTGTGATTGAATAGTCACCGCATGAAAGGGAAGGGGAGCCGATGGAAGAGGATCTCTTAGCGAAATTGAACATACGACCCCTAACCACCGAGGATCTGGATGCGATTGTTGAGATTGATCGTAAGGTCTTGGGTCAAGCCAGGCGGGATTACTGGAGGAAGGAGATGAAGTTTCCCACCCCCCCCTATCCGAGGTGGGGCTT
This sequence comes from Syntrophaceae bacterium UBA1163, assembly GCA_002311635.1. Classification (GTDB taxonomy): domain Bacteria; phylum Desulfobacterota; class BSN033; order BSN033; family UBA1163; genus UBA1163. The sequence continues at coordinate 3,978 of DBZJ01000245.1, read as the reverse complement.
GGCTGCTGAAATCGAGGGGAGGGTCATCGGGTTTATTTTAGGTGAAGTGAGCGGTTGGGAGTTTGGCGTTCCGGAGACCGTGGGATGGATCAGCACGATTGGCGTTGACCCGGATTACCAGCATAAAGGTGTGGCCAGAAAATTGAGTCAAGCATTTATTCAAAATTTTAAAGCGATCGGAGTGAAAGTCGTTTATACCTTGGTGAATTGGAGCGATTGGGATCTGCTCAAATTCTACCGTGCGATGGGGTTTGCAAGGGGAGGGGACATGATCAACTTAGAACTGAAGCTTGAATAGCTCATCGCCAGATACCCGTCCGCTCTTGAATGCTTCACAAAAATTTGCCTCCACATCTTCCTCTGAGCAGTCGTATATTGAATCCAATCAAATGGAGCGCCGTGGTTTTCCGATCGGCAGAAGTCGTTCGGTCCAAGGGAAACGTAGCCGTACCCATTCCGGAAACAGATCTGACGGAAGATTTTTCTTGACAAGGGGGGTTGGCTGTGATAATTTTCGACCGACCAGTCGGATTTAAATCAGACGGTCGGTTTTTTATTTTAGGACGCTTTTCAGAACGCTTTTATGGGAAAATACCTGAAACAATTAACCCCAAAAGAGTTGGGGAAGATGACCGGCATCGCGAAAGCCGCCGCCAGGCTCTTTAATGAAAGAGGGTTTCTGGAAACGAGCATGGACGATATTTCGGCAGCGGCCCGGTTGAGCAAGGGGGGTATCTATCACTATTTTTCGAGCAAGAATGAGATGCTCTATTTCATTTGTACGAATTTCATGGGTCTCCTCCTGAACAACTTGGAGCAGGAACTGGAGAAAATTCGTGAGAATTATGCGAAGATTGAATACATCATCTCCCGGCACATCGAATTCTACACGAAATACATTGCCGAAGCCAAAACAACCATTCACGAAGGGCACCTGCTTCCGTCAGAATATTTCAGGGACATCGGCGAACAACAGATGCGGTACTATCGCATTGTCAGCGACGTCCTTTCAGACTACTTCGGCGGGAAGATCTCGGAGGAAGAGCTAAAAGTGCTCACCTTTATCCTGTTTGGAACGTGCAACGGAATCTATTTCTGGTATGATCCAAAAGGATCCGTGATTCCGAAGGAGCTGTCGCGTATTATTATTGGCATTCTATGCAGGGGATTGAAAGGGTATAAAGGCGAAGGGAAAACGAGAAGGAAGGGAAAGCATTCGTAGGGAAGGAGGGGATTCGGATGGGCAGGCTCGAAGGTAAAGCGGCCGTGGTCACAGGAGGAGGGCGCGGGATCGGCAGGGCGATCTGTATTGCCTATGCAAAGGAAGGAGCCGACGTCGTTGTCAATTATGCCAGTAAGGATCAGCCGGCTCAAGAAGTTGTTGAAATGATCAACAAGATCGGGAGGAGAGCTTTCGCCGTAAAGGCGAATGTGGCAGTGAAGGCCGACGTAGAAAGAATTATCCAAACGGCCATTGACAACTTCGGGAAGCTTGACATCCTGGTGAACAATGCAGGCGTATCGAAACCGAACATGCTCTATAAAATGACGGAGGAACAGTGGGATGAGGTTGTTGGAATTCATCTCAAAGGACCTTTCTTATGCATCCAGGCAGCTTCTAAGTATATGATGGAGAAAAAATATGGGAAAATTATCAATATCACTTCTTCCGCCGGGTTGTGGGGAACGAAGGGACAGATCAACTACAGCTCAGCAAAAGGAGGGATCGTCGCTTTAACCAAGTCCGCGGCACGAGAGCTGGCTGGTTATGGGATTACGGTAAACGTGGTCCAGCCGGGATATGTCAGCACAGAGATGTTTGAGAAGGTTAAATCCGACCCCAAGTTGATGGGGATTTATACGGGCAGGATCCTCTTGGGCCGATTTGCAGAACCGGAAGAGGTCGCTCCAACCTTTGTCTTCTTGGCTTCGGACGAATCGAACTATATCACCGGCCAGCTTTTCTGCGTGGACGGGGGCCTCGGAATGACTTGATTCCGTAAGGGCCTTCCTTCGGAGTTTAGAGCGAAGAGTGCGGGACGGAAATTTAATACCTAAAATCTTCAATAATAAATCGGGAAAGGAGGAATGCGGACAAGGTTTAAAATCTATTAATTTAAAGAAAGGGGTGAAATGAATGGCTACAGTACCTGATAAGATTGACACGTGGCAGATGGTTCAGCCTACAGCTAAAAATAAGGACACAGGAGAGGTCATTCTTGGCAAGTTAGCTAAGGTTTCCATTCCGGTCCCAACCTTGGCAGCCGGAGAAGTACTGGTTAAAGTAGCGGGATGCGGTGTTTGTCATACGGATCTGGGCTTCTTTTATGATGGCGTGCCAAACGTCCAGAAACCGCCTTTGACCCTTGGCCATGAGATCAGCGGAACCGTTGTCGCAGGAGTTGAGAAATGGATTGGGAAAGAAGTAATCATACCCGCTGTCATGCCCTGCCGTCAGTGCATCCTTTGCAAAACTGGCAGGGGGAATCGTTGTCTGGCCCAGAAGATGCCCGGAAACAGTCTGGGAGTTTATGGGGGATTTTCGAGTTATATCCCTGCTCCCTCTATTGATCTCTGTGAGGTGAGAAACCGCGGGAGTATTCCCTTGGAGCAATTGGCGGTTGTTGCTGATGCGGCCACCACTCCGTATCAAGCATCCAAGAGGGCCGGCCTCCAGCCGGGAGACAATGCCCTGATCATCGGTGTCACAGGCGGGGTCGGTGTGTATATGGCCCAGACGGCGAAAGCCCTGGGAGCAAAGACGGTCATCGGCATTGCGAGGAATCCTCAGAAGTTGCAGAGGGCTCTGAAATACGGAGCGGACTTTGTCGTCAGCTCACAGGACAAGGCCATCAAGGATATCCGGAACGAATTTCGGGAGATCTGCAAGAAGAATGGTTTGGAGGCGGGGCATGGCTGGAAGATCTTCGAGGTGAGCGGCACGAAGGGAGGGCAAGAGATCGCTCTGGAACTCCTTTCTTTCACGGGAAAGCTGATCGTGGTCGGGTTTGGGATGGCCAAGAATGAATACAGTATCTCCCGGTTGATGGCGTTTGATGCGGAGATTATCGGGACTTGGGGATGTCTGCCGGAATACTATCCGATCGTGCTGGATATGGTCCTCTCGAAAAAGATCGACATCGGACCCTTTGTCGAGACAAGACCGATGAGCCAGATCCAGTCCGTGTTCGAGGAGGTTCACAAAGCGGGTTCTCCGGAGAAGCGAATTGTTCTGACACCCGATTTTTAGGATCCGTTGGCGCTTTTTCTAAAGATGTCGAAGAGATCACGATCTGAATAGAAGCGATACAAAAAAAGAAAGGGGGTTTGTGTATGTCAATAGATTGGGTTCCACGAGAGAGCGAGGAGAAAAATCATGATCGATATGGCTCGGAGCACTGGGGGACAAAGGCTCCTTCCACGATCTACGAAAAGAGGCCCTTGAAAGACCCGAAGGGGAACGTGATCCCAGGCCTACACGTCGCATGGGTTACGCTGAATAATCCCGGACAGTACAACTCCTATACCACGGAAATGGTGAAGGGTGTCATCGCCGGCATGGAGAATTCTTCAACAGACCGCTCCGTTGTTTGTACCATTTTTACCGGAGTCGGTGCCAATGCGTTCTGCACCGGCGGCAACAC
>DBZJ01000245.1:0-268 GCA_002311635.1 Syntrophaceae bacterium UBA1163 | reverse complement strand
GGCGGCAACACGAAAGAGTACTCCGAATATTACAGCAGGCGTCCGGAGGAGTACGGAGCCTACATGGAGCTGTTTAACAATATGGTGGATGCGATCCTGATGTGTAAGAAGCCCGTCATCTGCCGTGTAAATGGGATGAGGGTGGCAGGCGGCCAGGAGATTGGAATGGCCTGCGACCTGGCGATCTCTTCGGACCTGGCCATCTACGGACAGGCGGGTCCCCGGCATGGCTCTGCTCCGGATGGCGGCTCTTCCGACTTTCTGCCGT
>DBZJ01000070.1 GCA_002311635.1 Syntrophaceae bacterium UBA1163 | reverse complement strand
CGCTCCAGAAATTGCCGCGCATAGGCGGAGAGCGACTCCACGTAACGCCTTTGCCCCTCGGCATACAGGGTGTCGAAGGCGAGCGTGGACTTGCCCGAGCCGCTCAGACCGGTAATCACCACCAGACAATTCCGGGGGATCTCGACGTCGATATTCTTTAAATTATGGACCTTCGCTCCCCGGATGATAATCTTTTCCATTTTTCTCTTTCCTTAGAAGAATTAACAGAAAATCAATAAGGTGTAAACCCCGTTAGAACTAATTTGAGTCTTTTTATGGATACGCCTTTTCCGTCATGCCGGACTTGATCCGGCATCCAGACGTCGTCCCGACGAAAGTCGGAAACCATCTTAAGTACTGGATTCCGGCTGGAGTTTATCCCGATGAAAATCGGGGCCGGAATGACGACTTCTTATAAAAACCGTAATTTGTGAGCAGACTCTAATGAGACGGATGATAGCGAATCATCTCCGCCTTCCCCTCTCCCCCAAAAGGGGAGAGGGCAGGGTGAGGGGGAGCATTCGCTCCATCCGTTGTCATTCGGAGTATTAGTTCACAAAAAATGCTTGACAAATCGAAAAAGGAAGCTATAATTTTTTCAGGTTTATTTTATTAAACTTCTTTCTTCTTATAATGTCTTACAAATTACTAAACAAAAATCTTTTTATAGTATCCTCATAGGATTTGTGAGGATCGGAGAACGGATTTGAAGTTTCAAAAGTTGTCATTGCGAGCCCTCTGCCCCGAACCCGATGGTGTACAGGGCAGGGCGAAGGGCGTGGCAATCTCGTTATTTCTCTGAGATTGCTTCGTTGCTAACGCTCCTCGCAATGACCCGCTGGGGTCAAGGTATCCCTCGTAGGAGGTGGTGATGAACCATGCCTAAGGTATTGATCATCGGGGCAGGCGGTGTGGGTACGGTGGTGACTCATAAAGTGGCAAAAGTGCCGCAGGTGTTTACGGACATCATGCTGGCGAGCCGCACAAAACCGAAGTGCGATGGAATCGCTCGGGTAATTGGAGCCGATAGAATTAAGACGGCTCAGGTCGATGCTTTCGACGTATGGCAACTGGTTAAATTGTTCAGAAGCTTTAAACCTGAAATAGTCATCAACGTAGCACTGCCTTATCAAGATCTGACGATCATGGATGCCTGCCTTGAAACCGGAGTCAATTATCTGGATACCGCAAATTATGAACCACCTGAGGTCGCCAGATTCGAGTACAAATGGCAATGGGCGTACCACGACAGATTCAAAAATGCTGGACTCACAGCCATCTTAGGTTGTGGTTTTGATCCGGGCGTGACCGGAGTTTTCACTGCCTACGCCTCGAAACATCATTTCGACGAAATTCACTATCTTGATATTGTGGACTGCAATGCAGGCGACCATGGAAAACCGTTTGCCACCAATTTTAATCCGGAAATCAACATTCGCGAAGTGACCCAAAGAGGAAAGTACTGGGAAAAGGGAGCATGGATTGAAACGGACCCTCACGAGGTTCACAAGCCGCTGAATTATCCGAATATCGGACCCCGCGAATCTTATCTGATTTACCACGAAGAGCTGGAATCGTTGGTTAAACATTATCCCACTCTAAGGCGGGCCCGGTTTTGGATGACGTTTGGCCAAGAGTATTTGACCCATTTACGAGTGATTCAGAATATTGGAATGGCAAGCATTAACCCGATCCTATACGAAGGCAAACAGATTGTGCCGATTCAATTCCTCAAAGCAGTGCTGCCTAACCCTGGCGAGCTCGGCGAACATTATTCAGGCGAGACCTCTATCGGCTGCCGGATCAAAGGGATGAAGAATTATAAGGAGAAAACCTACTACATTTATAATAATTGTAAACACCAGGATGCCTATCAGGAAACGGGGACCCAGGGTGTGAGTTATACGACCGGCGTGCCCGCCATGATCGGCGCGATGATGTTTGTGACCGGGAAATGGAAAAAGGCCGGCGTATTTAATGTTGAAGAATTTGACCCGGATCCTTTCATGGAGCAGTTGAAGGTCCACGGCCTCCCCTGGCATGAGCTACACGACGTCGATTTGGAAGTGTAAGAAAGGGTTCGAGGGGCCCCCACCTTTCCCCTCTCCCCTCGGGGGAGAGGGCGGGGTGAGGGGTCAAGGGCCAAGGGTTCAAGGATTCGAGTGTAGAAAATAAATGCTTAAGAACTATAGAGAGCTAAAAGTTTGGCAAAAGGCTTATCAGTCTTGTCTGGAGGTATATAAATTGACAAAGGGATTTCCAACAGACGAAAGATACGGATTAACATCTCAGATGAGAAGGGCCGCCGTGTCTATTCCATCCAATATAGCCGAGGGATATGGAAGGAAAACTACTCCGGAGTATATTCGATCACTGTATTTCGCGTATGGTTCCAATTGTGAATTGGAGACTCAGATCTCATTATCCGGTGATTTAGGTTACATGAAGGCTCAAGAGAAGGAAATGGTTCAGAAGAATATAGAAGAGGTGGAGAGGATGCTGAAGGCGCTTATTAAGTCTTTGGAAAGCAAACGCTTGACCCCTTGAATCCTTGAATCCTCGAACCCTTTTGGCCAAACCCATGCCTATTGACTTCACTAAAATTCCTTCCCCTTGTTATGTAATTGACGAATCCTTACTGCGAAATAACCTTCAATTAATAAAACAGGTCAAAGAAGCTGCCAGGGTTGATATCCTCGTTTCGTTTAAAGCCTTCTCGAACTGGGGTGTATTCCCGATCTTTAAAGAATATGGATTCGGGGCTTCGGCAAGCTCACTCAATGAGGCGCGATTGGCATTTGAGGAACTTGGAGTAAAAGCGCATACCTATTCGCCTGCCTATGAGGAAAAGACGATTGCAGACATTTTGAAATATAGTAGCCATATCTCCTTCAATTCCATGAACCAATTGCGAAAGTATATGAAGATGGCCAATCAACAGGGCGTCTCGATTGGCTTGCGTGTTAATCCTGAGGTTTCAAATTCCTCGCATGACATCTATAACCCCTGCCAACCCGGCTCTCGATTTGGGATCACTGCTGACCACCTTGGCAGCGCCTTACCCCGGGAGGTTGAAGGGCTACATTTCCATACATTGTTTGAGGCCGATTCCTTTGCTCTCGAAAGAGTGTTGGCTGCTTTCATAAAGAAATTTGGCCGGTATTTACATAAATTAAGATGGATGAACATGGGTGGTGGCCACCTGATCACAAAGAAGGGCTACGATATAAACCATTTGGTCAAAATCCTGACTGACTTTAAGAATACTTACGGTGTCCGAATTATCTTAGAACCCGGCAGCGCCTTTACTTATCAAACGGGTCACTTGGTCTCTACGATATTAGATATTGTCGAGAATAATGGGATCAAGACTGCTATTCTTGATGTTTCATTTACTTGTCATATGCCCGACTGTCTTGAGATGCCCTATAAACCTGCTATTCTCGGCGGTACCGATGAAATGATGGGAAAACCCACCTACCGAATGGGAGGGATCAGTTGTTTGGCAGGCGACTACATGGGGAATTGGTCATTCGCTAAAGAGCTAAAACCCGGCGATAAAATCATATTTGACGATATGATCCACTACACGACTGTGAAGACGACCATGTTCAATGGCGTTAACCATCCCTCCATTGGAATCTGGAACGAAAAATCAGGGTTCAAACTGATTAAAGAATTTAATTACCAGGATTATAAAAATAGGTTGTCCTGATCATTTGTTTCTGAGTGAAAGGATGCAGCGAACAGAAGAGAAGTTGGCGAGGTTCCTTATTTGAACTGGTTGGAATCAGTCACAGAATGATAGGTAGGAGCGTTGCTTCACGACAGTACTTTTCTGCTTACTGAAAATCCTAAAGTTGGAGGGTTATCTTATTGAACGAACCAGATAAAGAAAAAGATGCTAATCCGTTAGGAATGCGGGGAATCAGCCCTGCTGGTTTTATTCTTCCTCCGCAAATTTGTTCGGAAAGACGCAGGGAGTACTTTCTTCGTGCGAATAGGATTCTCGGCACGTATGCAACGATAACTGCATATTGCGGCACTGGTGAAGCGAATGTAAAAAGATCGATTGAACAAAACAAGATCAACGATGAGACTGAAATTAGGATTCGAATGGGCCCATACATATTTCAAAGTAAATATCGCCTCTTGAAAAAGGTGTTCGGAAAGGCTGGCGCTCAATTTACTAATCAAGTGTTTCTAATGGTGTATGGCAACTTCGAAGCCTACCTGGCCGACCTTGTACGAGACTCCTTTGCTGCTCAAGGGGAAGTAGATCCTCTGGAAAAAGCAATCTCCTTGATGTCAAGTACAAGGTGGGAGGCCAAAATTGACAGAATATCAAAAAAACGTGGAGTCCAACTAAGGAAACGCGATTTCATTGCTGCGTACAAGGCAATCGATATGGCTTTCATGGGGAAGCCATACTCTGATCCCATAGAATTTCTTCAAAGTATGGCTGACCTTCGCCACAGATTTGTGCATTCCGCTGGCCGTGTGGACAAAAGCCTGCTGCGTAACTATCCAAGTTTGGGCCTCCCGGAAGGGACATTGATCGAATTACCCTTTGGTCTGCCCTACGAGGTCAACTTGTTTTTTGTCCCCATGACTGAGTTGCTCGACAAAGCGTTCTGCGAAAAATTCGGCTGGGCGAGGCATACCCTAACGCCGGAGCATTTAACAGATATCTAAAAATGTACCAACAAACTAAACAATCCAGCGGATGCGATAAACCGCCCCGCTGACTTAGTCGTTACCTGCAATAAAAATGAAAAATCTTGAAGAAGCAGCATCCCAAATCGGGACTGAAATGCACCTGCCAGATGACTTTCTGCTCACCCTGCGATCAGAAGATGACTGGACATTCATAATAAAAGCAAACGTCTTTCTTGAAGCATTAATCTCACATGCAATAACAGTATCCCTTCAGAACCCAAAAATCGCACCCCAGATTTCTCGACTTTACATGCGAGACAAAATTAAATGGGCCTCAGCTTTGGAATTGATCGCTTCAGACGGCGTCAGATTTCTCGAACAGATGTCCGCGGCACGGAATGCAGCGGCCCACGACATCTCTGCCCTATCTTTCAGCTTTTCAGATCTGTTCGAGGGGCTAGACGCAAGCCAGAGGAAATCACGCATTACGGCTCTTGCCTACTTTGCGTCAGAAGAAGATTTGCGCGATCGATGGGAAACCGTCGAGGCTCTGGTTCTCTCAGACACAAAGCAATCAATTTGGTGGAGCCTTCTTCATTTTGCAGGTCTGATGTGGTGGAAGGCGGAAAGAGCGAAACTAGAGATGTTGGAGAAAATTCTTCGGACGCAAATTAAAACAACGGCTAAGTAGCTAATCAACCCGACCGGGAATAAGCTCTGTCTGATTTTTAACCAACACTGGTTGCCCTGGCGGGCTATTCCTACGTTAGGGCGCAGCAAGAGGTTCTATGCGAATAGTGATGCCGCTATTTGAATACGCATCAACAGGTATCCATGCATATTCGTTTAGAAGCTTCCCCTTTAGTATTGAGAAGCTCAGAGAAGAAGACATTATCGAAACGAAGATATTTTCTGAAGAAGACATTCGTTACATGAGGCTTGAATCGTGGTGTTTGGTTTTCGATGCAGGTGACGCAACAAATTACATAGAGAATTCAAACCTATTACTCATGTCCTTCCGAGTATCAGCACCGTGTAGGTCGCCGTTCATTAAGTATCGCGTATCCAAAGAAGACCTTGGTTATTGTCGCAGGCTTAATGACCCGATGTCCCATAATTACGAGTCCGGGTTAAACAGCAAAGTGTATACTCTCTCGGACCTTCAAAAGATTGACACTTATCTAGGCCGTCTAATTGAGATGAAAACAGCATCAACGAGAACTAAAAATGCTCTGTATTTTGCATTTAGAGGTATGTCAGCAGGAAAATGGATCGATGCATTCGTAATGTATATGTCAGCCATAGAATCCCTGTTCTCTGAGGACAGGCCGGGTGGAGCGACGGAGACAATAAAAACGAGAGTAACCGGCCTCCTAAATCCGGTTACGGGGGTCACGAAAGATGACGTTGGCGCTTTGTACGCGCTTAGGTCTGATATGGTGCATGGACGAATTGAAGTTGGCGACGATCCCAAAGAAAACCTCCGAGAGTTAGCCAAACTAGAACATCTGCTGAATTCGTGTCTTAATATTTTCTTGGAGAAGTGCTTGTATAACAATTATGTTTCAAAGACGCAACGTGACAAATTTATGGGGGTGCTAAGTGGTCCTTAACAAGTCGCCCCGCCGGATCGCCGGTAAACCCTGCTCCCGGTGAGGTTAATGTTCGCTCGGAAACGGAGGACAACATGACTCAAGACGAAAAAAACACAGCCGATTGCCTCATTGAATTCTCAAAAATCCACTCAGATCACCTCCGCCAGACACGAGATGTGGAGGTTAAGAAGAGCCCGGTGGGACGTAGTTGAAAAATAACACTTTACAGATATGGAAATGGGTAGAAGCTTGAGGTCAGACTTGAATATTGACATCTAAGGACAAAAAGAAAGATCCTCTTGTCTTTGACGAGAGTGAGGAAAAACCTCGATAATTGAGTCTGACGCGCAAGAGCCCAAAAACACCGTTCTCGCTTTACTGGTCTATATATCTTTATGACTCCGAAACCTGGCTGAATTGCAAATATTCTTGCGTTTGTGTATTATTAATCTGGAGTTTTGTCTTGAGAAGCCTATAGGGGTGGAAAAGCAATGAGAGAAAAAAAACAGATTGAAATCCCCAAAGAGAAGATCGAAGCCTTTTGCAGAAAACATCATATCCGTAAACTTTCGCTTTTTGGCTCTGTTCTGCGAGAAGATTTTGGTCCTGACAGCGATGTGGATGTCCTTGTTGAATTCGAACCGGGTCAGACTGTAGGCCTGTTGCGTTTGGCGGGGATAGAGATTGAGCTTTCAGGCATTCTTAAGAGGAAGGTTGATTTGAGGACGCCGGCAGAATTGAGTCGCTATTTCAGACAACAGGTGCTCGACTCTGCAGAGGTTCAATATGCGCAGGGATGATCTGATTCGCATACGGCATATGCTTGATAGTGCAAAGGAAGCCCTGTCCTTTGCCAAGAATAAAAGCCGACGTGATCTTGATTCAGACCGAATGCTTGTTCTCTCAATAGTAAAATCCATTGAGATCGTCGGAGAGGCAGCGTCGAAGGTTACCCAGGAAACGAGAGAAATGTATTCGGAGCTTCCGTGGGCGAATATTGTTGGGATGCGAAACCGTCTTATCCACGTCTATTTCGATATCGATCTTGACAGAGTCTGGGATACGGTTACGGATGACCTTCCTCCTCTAATCGTTTCTTTGGAAAAGATAATTCTAGAGAAGGATATATGAAGAGGGTTAAACAAACAGACAGACGCGAATTACGGGCAGAGTACAAATTATCAGACTTCCCCGGAGGCTTCGTGCGAGGAAAATACGCAAGCCGCTTGCGAAAGTCATCGAATATCGTTGTCCTTAGACCTGAAGTAGCTGAAGCATTCCCCAACGAAGAAGCCGTGAACAAGGCACTTCTTTCACTAATCGATGTGGCACAGAAAACCACTCGCCTATCGAGGCGCTCAACCGGACGCGCAAGAAAGCTGCCTGTCGGTTAGCTCGCCGTTCGATTCCATGCCGATGAGCCTGCGGTCAGACTAAAATATTGACGTCTGAAAGAATGTCTTGTCTCTGAAGAGAGCAAGGAAGATTCTCAATAATTATTTTTGACCCGAAAGAGCTCAAAAACACCATTCCCACTTGTTAAAAGGGCCTTTTCTACAGGCTCGTTAGGCACATTGAAAATAAATATCTATTGTATGGAAGGGGAGGCATTTGCATGAGTCACAAAAAAATCGCCATGGAACATGACAAGAGGATAGCCCTCGTCGCGCACGACAACAAGAAGCGTGATCTGGTTGAATGGGCAAAATACAATCGAGTGCTCTTGGCTCACCACAAGATATATGCGACAGGAACCACCGGCGAGATATTGGAACAAGAGTTTGGCTTCAAAGTCAACAAACTCCAGAGTGGACCATTGGGTGGTGATCAGCAAATCGGCGCCAAGATAGCCGACGGTGAAATCGATTTTCTCATCTTTTTCTGGGATCCGCTCGAACCGCAACCCCACGATCCAGATGTCAAGGCGCTCTTGCGCATGGCGGTCGTCTGGAACATTCCCATTGCTTGCAACCGCGCCTCTGCCGATTTCATGATCTCCTCCCCCTTGATGGATGGTGATTATGACCGTCTTGTGCCCGATTATGGTGCATATCGAGCCCGGAAGATAGCCGGGGAGGTTTGATCAGTTGATTGTGCGGTTGGGTCGACCGGTGGATACAACTTGTTAATTAACTACGGCTTGAGGCTGACGGCTCGCCTGAGATAAATCCTGAGAACCCGCAGCTTAACCGGGGTGTTGAGGCTGTAGAAAAAGTCTTAAAAGCGTGATAATATCGCCATATCAGTAACAGAAAAAAGAGCGGAGACCGGTTAGTAAGAGAAGGAGAGATATGGCGAGATATAAGGACTATGATTATTCCCAGGGGAAATTCATACCGATCCACTTTGACCG
>DBZJ01000007.1 GCA_002311635.1 Syntrophaceae bacterium UBA1163 | reverse complement strand
TGGTCGATGAGCCCCGGCGGAATCTCCTCCAACCTCGAATCGACGAGGGTATAGGAGCCGATGACCATGGCATAGTTGCCTTCAAGGAACCTATCGACCATCTTCTGCAAGGCCCGGGTGTCGCTGTAGAGATCGTCCGAATCGAGCTGAACGGCATAGCGCCCGCAGGCTTCGTGCTGAAGGGCCTCGTTCCAGCAGCCGCCGATGCCGAGATCGGTCCTTTTCGGGATGTGATGCTTCAGGCTCGAATATTGCCTAGCCAGATCACCGAGAACGGCTGAGGTCCCGTCCGTCGAGTGGTTGTCCACGACAATGACGTTGTAAGGAAAATTTGTTTCCTGCGATAAAGCGCTTCCCACGGCTTCTGCAATCGTCTCTTTTCGGTTTCGCACGGGAATGACCACAGAGGCCTCCACTGGAAATAACTCCGGTGTCGGCTCGACCCCCCTGAGTAAATGGGATGGTAGATAAGCTCCGATTCTTTTCAAGTAATCCGTAAAAACTCCCTCCATTTCCTTCTGGGCAACTTCATTGCGGGGATCGACATACGCAAAAATCTCTTCACCGCCCGAAGGCTCATCGCTACCCGTCACAGAATAGAGCGGTTCCTGAAAATGATAGACAGGGTGTTCGATGGAAACTCTCAGGCGAAGATCGTAAAGGCCGGCGAATTCGACGTGGGGAATGGGACCATATTCTTCCAAGGCCTTCTTGGCGGCAGCGACTGAAAACAGCATCATGCTGCCGAAATCAAAATCGTCGCGGACACTTCCAGGCTGGTAATCAATGAGGGGATGAAAGGTCTTCCAGTGTTCGTTTTCGTCATAGAAATCCGTAAAGACCACGCCTGCCTTCGTGGACCCTACCTTCCCCAGAATTTTTTCCAGGGCTTTAGGCTCGATCGAAATCTGTCGGGATCCCGATAATAGGAGAAAGTAGTCCGCTCGCATTCCAGTCAGAATCGGGTTGAGTGTCTCGTAGGACGTGAGGGGGCCCGCGACAAGAACTTGACACTTCTCTTGCTCGAAATGAACCGGCTCCTGACTGACGATCATAACATTTTCGACCAGGTCTGACTTCGTCAGGGGAAGCAGAGTCTTATCGAAAGAAGGTCCAGGGCTGTAAGAGGTGACTATGGTAAGCGACTTCATCCTGTCCAGCGCTTTCCGCGAGGACTATCCTGCCATCATGGATAGTATTGCCCACAATCGATGACGCATTGTATTTTACAATAGGCTTAGACTTTTGGGAAGCGGAAATTCGAAAGACACATTCTCGTCTTAGTGCACGGAATCTAAAACACTTTCTTGTAATAATAATGGGGGGTTGTCACTGCCGCCCAGTATCCCGATGCGGGTCTCCGCGGAGGGTCGCTCCGACAAGTACGGGGTAAACTCCGGCGGGAATTCAGTTGAAAAGATTGGATTCCCCCGTGTCAGGCACGGGGCAGGCTTATCACGTCCGGAATGACCGTCCCTGTAATGTATGAATCATTACGTCAGTTATGAATCGGAAAGAAAAATTCGTCATTGTTCTTGGAGAACGGAAGGAACGGAGACGGGGGGCAGGGTACGGGGCGCCCCGGCGGAGAGCTTTTGCTGAGCTTGCGTGATTCTTAAATTAACCCGGATTCTCGATGTCAAAAACTTCTTCGCTATTTTTGTCCAGTGGGGCCTGGCCGGAGGTAGAAGAAAGAGCCGCTCTTTTTTCAAAGTGGATGAGATTTGTTGTTACGAACGACGTCAATTTGAGGACTTCGAACTCACACTCGGCCCGGAGGTAATAGATAACGTCGTTTATGTTATCGCTCCTCGTGACAAAGTCTTGTGACATCCCTCGTCCATAACATAATAGTAATTGCATCAGATCTTCATTTCTTATCATCGTATCTCCCTCCCAAATAGATTCGTGAAAGACTCCTCGAGAAAGATGCAGATTCGGTTTGCCCTTTCTCTCCCGATGAGCCTCCCGAGACGATACTGGAATGAAAGGATTTTATTGATTATCGCACTTCTCATTGCATCGAAACCATCACCCTTAAGTTAAAAACCGGATTGCCTTTTCGTAAAGCCGCGACAATCCGGTTCCTGTGAGATCTCACTTCGGCAACCCGGCTATCCCACTGGGACCCGCGGCTTTCCCCGCCTGCTCCGTCTTTGGAACAGTGGGCCCCCCGCCAATAAGGCGGGTAGGCGTCCCACGATTACTCGTGGTTTGGCTTTGTCGGCAAATTTGATGGAAGATTTTTTTGTTACCCTGAGAGGAGCAATTTCGATGCCAAAAAGGATAAATCCATATAACAGACTGATATTTAAAGACATTCTAAAAAAGTACAGAATTTCACACGAGCAAAATTCATGACGTATTTTGGCTCAAACACTGACAATCATTAAAAGCTGGAAATGCGATCAATTTTTCGGCTCCCGATTTTCGGTCTTGTCCCCGTTTTCCCCGGAATTCTCATAGATGGTTAGATGACGCATGAACATTTCCAATTTCGCCTCCATCTCTTTCTGACTGACATTTCCCTCCTTTATGAAACCGACGGTGTACAGAACGGAGCTGGAGAAGGCTTCCTTTTTTGCCCCTTGGCCGTCCCCGCAGTTTGTCGTAGAGATGATCGTAACCTTATCCTTATAGTAAGCAGAGTGATCATACGGAAATTTTCGCTCCACCATATTCTCCCAGTTGCTCTGATACTGATCGCCGAGCTCCTTCGGAGGCTTCATCATTCTTGAGACGGCGTAGCCAACCTGACTGTATTTTTCCTCGGTGGCTATAATCTCGTTGATGTCCCATACCGCCTTGCCCTTCTCCTGAAAGTAGCCGAAATCAAGCTGAAAGCCACTCTTATCAGAGATTTTCATGACCTCTGGCCCGTAGGACAGACAGAGTCTCGCCGATTTGAACCGGAAACTCTTGTCCTTCTCAATATGAATGTCAAGGGTTGAAAAGATGGACGGAAGGAGGTTCTTCATGCCCAGGAATTCCTGCCACTCTTTGAAGGCGCCGTAATAAGAAACATAAATAAAATCCGAGAGCGCCTTCAGCTCAGGGATGTCTTCCCGGTCAACGTCGCCCGTCCGGCCTGTTCTCATCATGACGATGCAGCCCCCTGGAACCGGGAGAGAAAAGGTCACCACCTTCCTGTCGTCATATTCGATGAGCCATGTACGCACCACCCAGATCCTTCCGTAGGAATCCGTGAACCGGTCGTCTTCAAAGGCACGGCCCATCGACGTGATTTTGATGTTCTCCGGCCCGACCTCCCTGTAACGGTCACCTCCCTTGAGGATCATATCCATAAACAGCTTCGAGTCGCCATAGAACGTTCCCAGAGGAATGCCTTCCGGCTTATGGATATAAAGGAATGTCGTGCTACCCAGCGTTCCGCAGGTGAGATGGCCATTGTTTCCCAAGTCGGCTTCTCTCGACCTGTTGGGATAAAAGGCATCCCAGTTTCCGTCCTTACCCTTCACGATGAGACGCGGGAAGACCGCATTATAACTCTTGTAGAACAGCCGGGTTGATCCTGGGCCATGAGGGAATATGGTGCCCCCATTTTCTGCCAGCAGATCCTTGAGGAGCTTGTTGGAAAACTGGTCCATCATCGCATTCAGCTCGCTGTCCAATTCCTGGTAGGTCTTGGGCAGGGTGATCTCCCTTCTCAGGGTTTCCCTTTTGGTCATATCCATATTATCCAGGATGTAGCGCATCCTCGTTTGAACGACGGCCACGTTTTTGTTTGCGTTGATGACTTCAAGGATTGGGACAGCATAATTGAGGTTCTCACTGGGGGACTTTCTCAGGACGATGCCGATCACTCTTCCATCGTGGTCGAGGAGCGGACCGCCGCTATTGCCGGGAGAGGCCGCGGCGGAGAAACGTATCCACTTCCACTCCCCCGCTTCTTCTTCAGGTGTGTCAGACGTATAGAGACCATCCCTGATGACAATTCCCTCGCCGAGGGCATTACCTACGGCATACACCCTTTGATTGAGCCGGGGGCTCTTGTTTGTCGGCAAAAACCCTCTTGCTTTGGCATGATGCAGGGAGAAGACGATGAAATCCCTGTTCTTTGAGTACTTGAGGACCTTTTCGATGGAGTAAACTTTCCCTTCCTTATCTCGGAGAAAAATTTCCTTAAATTGGCTCCTGCTTCCGAGGTTCATGACATGGGCTGCCGAAACAAACTCGGAAGGGCTGATGGCGAACGCCGTACCGAGCGGATAGTACTTATCCGTTCGTGTGGAATAGGGAAGAAGATCCATCGGCAACGGTTTCTCGTATTGCAGGGAATCGGTCGTCGGCTTCGGCACTACGACCTCATACACTGCGTTACTGATATCATCCATGACACGACAATCGAGTTCGGTCCCCTCGGAAGCTGCCCTATGGGGGCCTGCACACCCAATCAAATACGGAAAAAGCAAGATCAAAACGGCTACCATCACATTCCTCAAGGCCTTCATCACTTTTGTCTCCTTCACGATAGAATCCTCATGGCAGTAAACTCCTGCAGCCCTCACGTTCTGCATCTTAACACGATTCTTTGCCCACTGACAATTCCTTAAGGCAGACTCATCCATCATCGGAAAGCGCCGCGGGGGAGTTTCGTTTGAAGAAACGTGCTCACGGGCATCATGTGGTGTTCAAAGGAATAATCATTGGGGTTCTGCTCGGCGGTAGAGAGGCGGCTTACTCGTTTACCTTTTCTCCCCTACGTGCTTCGTATCTTTCGCGCCCCTCAGTAAAAAGTCTTTCACCCTCTTCCGTCGTGATCAGAAGAGGAGGCACTTTCGTGGGTTTACCCGCTTTGTCCAGGGCGACATAAATGAAATTAGCGGTCAACGCCTTTTGTTTCTTCTCTTGAGCGAGGCTTTCGGTTTCGACTTCGACGCGAATGTCCATGGAGGAATGGCCGACGAAGGTCAGCGAGGCATGGACCAGCAAGACATCCCCCACCCTCACAGGTTTCAAAAAAAATATATTATCCGCTCTCACGGTTACTACGTTCGTATGGGCATGGCGGGCCGCTACCACTCCGGCGGCATTGTCCATGATCTTCATAATCTCTCCACCATGGACGTAGCCTGCCAGGTTGGCCTGGTGGGGCAACATGAGTTGGGCCATGATAACGGAAGAATGCCCGACGGTCCTTTCTTTCGGAGTGATCTGTTCATCAAACTGTTTTAACAGGTTAAGACAAATCTCTTCGTGCTTCGCCTCCACCTTACTCATGCCCTCGAAACATCGGGCGATCTCCTCGAAACCTTCTTCTCTTGCCGTCTTGGCGAATTCAGGATACATGACCGTGCCCTCGTATTTCTCTTGTCGGACGCCGGCTTGCAGGTTCGCCCTCGTATCCTTAACTCGGCCGAGGAGTTCAAACTGCGTCCTCGCATGTTCCCCTTCATTCTTGGCGATCTCCAGGAAGAAATCGGCAATATGATCGTGGCCTTCTTCCCTCGCGCCGTCGGCATAGTACCTGTACGTATTCTGAGCCCGGGACTCATCCGCAAAAGCGCCCTCCAAATTTTTCTCTGTTCTGCTCCCTTTCAAGCTCATGCCCCTCTCCCTCCTTTACAATTCCTGCGATCGACGCATAATTTCACCCCAGTAACAATATAGGCAGCGTCGGTTCTCTATTCAAGAACTTTTTTGGAACGTAACGATCTTTTTCTCCGCGACAACAATGAAACGTCCCTTCGCGCTCCCTTTCCGTTAGGAGACTGTTCTCCTAATTGTAGGAGCTTGACTGTGAAGACCACCAATAGGCTTAATGGATCGGGTGGGGATAGGGAAAGATCGGGAAATCTCTGCTGACGAATTCAGTTACGAGTCTGTCTAAGAGGCACCACCTTCTTCATCCTTCACCTTGCGCTAATCTTTTATAATATAACTCTCTTATCGCAAAGTTCCTGCACCTTATCAGACGGATACCCAAGCCACCGCTCCAGGATGAACCTGCTGTGCTCACCCAGGCCCGGCGCAGGCATGCGAATGCTCCCGGAGGCGTCCGAAAACTTGAAGGGAAATCCGGGAATATCGATGTCGCCATATTTTTCGTGATGGACCCTCTGGTACATCCCGCGCCGTCTCAAGTTCTCATCGTCATTGACCTGTGCGTTGGTGTAAGCGATGCCGCAGGGTATCTTCTTGCCTTCCAGAACGGATATGATCTCCTGCGACGTGCGTACCGTGGTCCATTCTTCGATAAGGCGCACCGCCTCTTCATGGTTGTGAATCTGGGCGATCACGTCGGAGAATTTCGGATCCTGAGCCATTTCAGGCCGTCCGATGATCTCCGTCAGGTCTTTCCACTGTCGGGCGGTAAGAGCCACGATGGCCACCTTGCCGTCCTTTGCCTTGAAGAACCCGTAGAACGGCATCCGATCCGAGGAGTTCAGGACGTCTTCTGGCTTTCTG
>DBZJ01000203.1 GCA_002311635.1 Syntrophaceae bacterium UBA1163 | reverse complement strand
AATTTTTAGAGGAACCCTAAAGACTTTAGAATACCAAATGCTTGCCCATCGTGTCGTAGGGAATTTGATGCTAACTTTACTACTGCTCTTAATTCATTTTTTTCAGCTTATTCCAATCTTACGAAAAATCAGAATAAACAAGCTTCTGCAAGAGTAAGAATTCGCCGAGAAGTGAATTTTCCAGATTTTTAGATACTCAGAATGAGTTCAGTTTACTGCTTTTTCCTATCTTTTTAACTGAAGGTCGCTTTGCCTTAATGATTTGATGAAATGCCTTCTCAAACTTCTCTTTGTCATTATCATCTTTGATCTTCTTAGCTGCTGATATGAATTTAGCAGACTGCTTCTTATCCTGGGGTTCTGCCTTTTTTCTTCTTCCCATTTTTCTCCTTTCTTCCCCTATCGCTTTATGGGAAACATATCTTCGGGAATTTTAAGTTCCGCCTTGATCAAATTGAGGGTCATCTGTATGTTGTTAAGACGACGATAAACCATTTGAAAACCTACTACAACAAGGGCTATAATCACCCACAGTAGGATTTGCATATAATACCTCCTATCATTTTTTACCGCAGCGGTTTTTTAATGAGTCGTTTCATAAGTTAATCTTCTACCAACTACTCCCTCAAATACTTTATTTACTCGACCAATATCATTCACATCCTTGGCCGATCTCTTATTATATCTGAAATCGAACTCCGCAAGGTATCTATGAAGGTGCTGTTTTTTGCAATGCTGATATATTCCTTTCATACCACGTTTGAAGATAGAAAAATATCCCTCAACAGTATTAGTATGAATGTCCGGATTTTCAAGACTGACATATTCTTTCTTGCTATGGTGAACAGTACCATGTTTTAAAAAGTCTTGATAGAGATATCTATATTGCCCTGCATCATCGGTCATTATCTGAGCTTCACGGGCAATGTTTTCTTTGAGAATCGGCACCAATTCGGAAGCGGTGACATTATCGACAACCATGCTTCTGGTTTTCCCTAATTCACGATCAAGGAGAGAAAGAACCTTGCATTTATGAGCATATCCCCGCCTCATTGGAATGTTTTCTTCTTTACCGATAAAAGTTTCATCCACTTCAACGGTGTTTCCATTCATTCCGAAAGGTACTAACTCACCTTCACGCATTGCTTCACGGATGCGGTGCCCCATAAACCATGCGGTTTTCAGTGTAACACCTAAAGTCCGGTGAAGCTGATTTGCACTAATCCCCTTCTTTGAGGCACACAGAAGATAAATTGCTTGAAGCCAAAAACGCATAGGGATATGACTATCCTCAAAGATGGTTCCAACCTTAACCGTAAATGGTTTGCGGCATACGTAGCACTTATAAAGACCTATCCGTGTACTTTTACCGTTCATTTTACTGATTCGTTCTTTACTACCACAATGAGGGCACACTGGTCCTTGAGGCCATACTTTTGCTTCTATAAAAGAATAAGCTGCCTCTTCATTGTGAAAATAGGAAGCTGAAATAATTGATTGTCTCATGGTCGCATCTCCTTATTGTTTGTTTAACACTTTAGCTAAGAACTGCATAAAGTCACGAATTCGCTCAAAGACAGAAATGGCCTCAGTTTGAGTATATGGTCTTCTTGTGTGAGAAACACTGTTTCGCCAAATATCTTTTATAAAGGTGCAATGATCAGCAGCCTCAGAATACAATTCAATCTGAGCTTGTCGCCGTGGTCCCTTGGGTAGTCCACTTCTTTTATCGTCAATTTTATGCTTGATTGCTATTATAATCTTATCCCATTCAGTATATTCCAATGGACATAATTTTTTATTGTCTGTAACTTTCACATGCAGTTTTTTTGCAAGCTGCCTCAACCCGTGTTCAGAAACACGCATTAAATGAAATACTGTCGCTGTTGGTAACTCTATCGCAAGACAATTACCAGCACTTTTTATGTCTTCTGAGGCTCCAGGGAACTGTCTTAGAACTACTTCTCCAAATAGAGAATCGTTATCTACATAATTTGACAAGTTTGAATCTATCCGTATAAATTGAATGTTCCAACATGCGCTCATTATAACATCTTTCACGTTCTGCAAATGGGCAGCAAGTGAAGACATATCTATCTGTGGATTTCCATGTTGTAGATGAATTAGAATTAAATTAATTTTCTGACCAGCAGAAGTAAATTCCAATTCATCACATAATGATTTAGCCTCTTCGAGAAAGTGCAATACATGCTCCACAAATGCAGAAGATGTATCCAAACCGCCCGATACCAGAGCATTTTGTGGTGTTTGGGAAAATTTGAGATTCTCTTGACACTCGTTTTGAAGATTTATTAAATCTTCTATTATTATAATCAGCTTTCTTACTTTAAATGAGTTCATGATATCCCAAAGGTTTATTAACTTAATGCTATGGTTATTGTATTCCCCTTTCTTGGGTATGTCAAGTATAATATCGCCAATATGAGAGCCGTCCCAAAATCCAGCATTTAAGACTTACGATAAGGCAGAATTCAAATATCGTGATGTTTTTTAATAGGAAATAAGGTCAGGGTTTGACATTACTGTTGCCGTTAAAATCTTCAGCACTGCCTTGGTTATCCATCTCAGGTAGCCAGTTTTGTAAGCTCTCTATGATCTGTCTTGCCTGTTTGGCTGAGGAAACATTAAATTTCGACTGGGGAACGTACTTTCCTCCCCGCTTCTGGTAGCGAACTACCCTGACCTTTTTGGGTCCCCAATCGCCCGCCCTCTTGTCAAACTCCTGATACAAGAACATGATCGTCGACCACGCTCCACTGGTGAGGATTTCTTTCTTAAGCTGCCTTACCAGTTGCTGCCCCTTTTCGTCCATCCAGTCTATGGTGATTTCATCAACTGTTTCAGCCATTTCTTTTTCTTGGGTCCCCCTCTCTCTATGCTTTTAAGAGGCCTTTCGTTAGATGCTCGTAGAAGCATAACATATATTCAGATGAAATCGAATTCTCAGAAACATTGGCACGTTGGAGTAGTGTGATTTGCTAATGAGGGAAGAATGGATCAGAAAGTTTTTGGTTTTTACTTGGTTGGAATCATTCGGATATTAATGGAGGAAATTGGGGGGTTCTTGGTAAGTACCATCCTCTTTAGAAAATACGCTGACCCATGTAAAAGCCTAC
Source organism: Syntrophaceae bacterium UBA1163 (assembly GCA_002311635.1). Classification (GTDB taxonomy): domain Bacteria; phylum Desulfobacterota; class BSN033; order BSN033; family UBA1163; genus UBA1163. Next base: position 35,122 of record DBZJ01000203.1, on the reverse strand, counting down.
TGTGAAGGTAGAAAATCGGATTACAATTTCTTAATTCATGCTTTTGCGAGAGCCAAGGGTTTACCCAAAAGAGTCGGAGAAAAAGAGATTCAGAAATTTTCTTATAGTCATTTTGCCATTTGGCAGTAAGTCCGAAGAAAAAGAAAGAATAGGTTCCATGCAACAAATATTCTTGTGAAACGATATGAGAATTAAGGTTACTAACTATTTGTCATGGCCACTGGATTGAATTGAAATCTTCCAAAAACTTGGCTCCAAGTTCCGGATTTACAGACTGGACGTGGGCGATCTTCCCCCTAAGGCGGCTCTTATCGGCGAACATTTCTGGCCCTTTGGTCCTGCACTTATGAAGCATGGCTCTTAATCTTCTTCTTTCGTCTTTTCTTATATTGGGTTTCGCATTTACAAGATGCCGGGTAACCACCTGTCGTTCCTTATCCGAAGCAAAACCTCCTTTACTGTTTGGCTTAAAACCTGACTGGTCTATTATCCTTTCAACTGTGGGCTTTAATTTTTGCAGATACCTGGGACCAGATATTGATATGTCATCGATCCATCTCCCACTGCGTGATCCATGCCTTTTGCATAGACCATCGATCCTCCCATCTAAGCAAGACCGTCCTCCGTACCCTGCGGCGAGGTTAGCCAGCATTGGGCTGGTAGGGGTACCCTGCGGAAGTCGCCCTTTGAAAGTCGTAAGGCGCGTCAAGACTTTGGCGACATCAGGAGCCGCTCCGATGGCACAAAATGTCCTGTAAACCTGCTTAGACGTAACATTCGAGAAGAAGTTTTCCAGATCAAAATTAGCCAACATTGGCTTTCCGATGTGAATTCTTAAATTATCTTTCAACTTTTTACCACGAACTCCTCCGATCGCAGTTTCGTGAATTCGAGTCCGTTGAAGTATTCTATCATTTATGCGCTCTTGGATTGATTTCAGTTTTTCTCTTGGGGCATCGATAGGCCTGGTTCCTCCCGACCTCTTTGGCTCCTCCCAGGATCGATAAAGCTTTGTGTCGTCCGAATTAAGTTCATCTAGCACTTCACATAAAAAGCTCTCGTTGACACCCAAGTGCCGGACCAAATCAAAGATTGTTCCAAATTTATGTTTAGGCTTAGGACTTTTCATTTTGTGAGATTAGAGCATCCGTTTTCTTTTGGTTCAAAATATTCACCAGAAGTCTATCCATTTTATCTTTCAGGTCCAACTCTGCGGGTAAACTTACATCTTCCAAGGCAATCCATAGGAAATAGCCTAAAGGAACATTAAATCTCTGAGAAAACTTCTTCAAAAAAGTAAGGCTAGGTTCCTTCCTACCGTTTTCAAGCAAGGAAAGATAATTTGCTGTAACGTCGAGGTCTTTTGCCAAAGAAGCTTGTTTTAGATTCGAAGCAACCCTTAAAAGCTTCAAAGTTGATCCAATATTCATCGTGTATATCCACTCCCTTCTTTTATATATCCACACCCTATTGTGAATGGGGTGAAGCCCACTGCGTATAGGGTGGTAATAGATAACGAATTAGGGACTTGGTAAGATTGCCGATCAGTTGAGCAACTTCGTGCGCAATCCTGTCAACCGCTTCCTTAGATTGCGATTTCCAAAGTTGGTTCTCTATTCGATTTAACCGCTGACGGGTAATCTTATAAATCCCCGCCCTTAAAGGATCGTTCTTTTTCAGACCGATAAGATGCCTTGCGGCTCTGATCATTTCTAAGACCGATCTTCTAAGCTCCGACTTCGAGGTTATCTCTTTGTTCTTCACTACCAATCACCTCCTTTCTGCTAAAATCACCCCTTGGCTGACGCTGTTCCAGGCTGCTCACCTCCTTTGCTCCTTGATTACCCTCTTCTTGTTGAGGGCGGCTGGGAGTCTCCCCGAACGACTCCCCAATTCGTTAATTGAGCGTTTAAGCTCTCTTTGCCAAAAAAACATAGATAAATTCATCACTCTGTATGGTTCATCCTGATCGCTCTTGAAATCTTAAATGTGTCTCCTCAGTGACGTCCGAAATTTTGGTTCTTTCGGAAGTCGACAGGTCACAGGATTCACAAATATTTGAACCAAAGGGTTAGGTTCTCCTATTGTGACACTCATGAACCATATCAGAAGACTTAATCCCCCGGCAAAGCATTCCCGATGGGTCGGGGCTTTTTCCATTGGGATAGGAACACCTACAGGGAAGTGGTCCTTTTCAAAAGAAAAAACGTGAGTATTATTTCCCACGTCTGGGGGGTGAGCGTCTTCCTGATCCTCGAATTCGGTTTTCAAAGAGCGGCAGGGCGAAACACCCTGCTATGAATTAGTCTAACTATAAGTCAATATTCATTGTCTGTCAAGTGGAAAATTTTTTCTTCCAAATCCTCCCCACCCCCAGAATCCCCTTTCTGTAAATGAGGGCCGTCCATGAATGCAGGAATTTTTACGGAGGATGTATTAAGGTTACGCAAGCCCCGTTAGAAATTCCGGTAGGACATTATTCTTGGCAGGGTAAATCGAATTGAAGATATCACCCCCAAAAGATAAGAGAAGTGCTTGGGAAGAATTTTATACGTTCCAGGGCTGATGACCGTGTTTCATATGAGAACTCGGTTCATTTAGGATCCATTTTCAAAATTGAGAAGGGAATGTCCGTACCGATAGGGTGAGGAATCCGCCCCGCTCTCGGCAAAATAACGAGTCCAGAACGTTTGTATCGCTCGAAATGTATTGGAATCAGCCGCACTGGCTCCTGCCACATAGACTTTCACACCGCTCAGAGGGAAACTGGGTGTCTGGTCTACACTCTTTCCTGGCTTCAGAAAAAATGTTTGCTCCCACCATGGGATCGTACTATGATTGAATTTAATCGGAGGGATTCACCATGAGAATCAAACCCATAAAAACAGAGGCAGATTATAATGCGGCTCTTAAAGAAATAGAGCGCATCTTTGATGCTGCACCTGGAACACGGGAAGGAGACCGGCTGGAGGTATTGACAACGCTTGTCGAAGCCTATGAGGAAAAACACTTCCGTATTCCATTGCCCGATCCCATTGAGGCGATCTTGTATTACGCCGAGACCAGGGGGCTTACCAGGCGCGATCTTGAACGTTACGTCGGTAGCCGCGCCAGGGTATCGGAGGTTCTGAACAAAAAAAGACCCCTGACCATGGAGATGATCCGCAATCTCCATAAAGGACTCGGTATTCCCGCAGAAGTCTTAATACAGCCGTATCGCACTTTCAAAGATGCTGCCTAATTAAAGAAAGCCGGGCTTCTATGATACCTAACGCAGGAGGAAGCATATGAAGAGTGCAAAGAAGAAACGACTTAAATTAAAAGGGTGGAAGGTGGGTTCTGCTGCAGAGTTCCTGCAGCTCTCACCTGAAGAATCCGCCTATATTGAGATGAAACTTGCATTGAGTAAGAATCTTCAGGAACATCGGAAGGATAAGAGCCTCACTCAAGAGCAACTTGCTCGTCTCCTGAAGTCCAGTCAGTCGAGGGTGGCGAAAATGGAAGCAGGAGATCCTTCTGTTTCGCTCGATTTGCTTGTTCGTTCATTGTTGATTCTAGGTGAATCACGCAAGGGGCTTGCTAAGATTTTGTCCCAGCCGCATTCTGCATTTGTGAGTTAGACCTGCCGTTCAACTTTCAGTAAACGAGGCCCATGAATGCAGGATTTTTTGACAGAAGACGTATTAAAGGTCACGCAACCCCGTTAGAAATTCCCGCACTGATCGTTCTTATCCATCTGTTATAAACCTAAGATCGATTTCTCAATAATATTTCTTTCTCTTTGTAGTTGAAATAAACCTCAAATTTTGAGAAGAAACCCGCCTGTCCTAAAAGCCCAAATGGCATATCATCCCACTCGTGGGAATAATACACATCCGTAATAAATTCAATCCCGTTTAATTTCAGATGTGTTTTATGTAAATAGGCCAACACGGACCCGCCTATTCCTGAAAAGATCTTTTGTTTTCCTTTATAAACATTGTGGCCTAAAGCCTTAGCGATCCAACCCGGAAATGTGGACTCATCTGCCCCAGAATCGATTAATCCATCGAACGTAATTACTTTTTTCTCAAGGAACAATTTTATGGGTATGACAGGACGATAAACATACTTTGCACGCTTCTGAGCAGGAGGAGTTACAATATACCTTAAATATGGAAACCTGATCTCCCTCACAACAGGTAACTCCGGTTTTCATAAGGAATTCTTGTCAATATGGGATCTTTATACCCTTTTCTATTTGCCTCCTTGAGTGCCTCTTCAGGAGTGCGCCCCTTGCCCAAGACCTTTTTCCTGTCATAACTCAACGCTACAAAATAGCCCGGATACTTTTTCATGATGGGAGCCATATCTATTGCTTTCATTAATCGTTTACCTCCCCGTTATTCAAGTTATTATAGCACAAAATGTCCTTAATGCCCTCAAATAAAATCTTTGGGTATCTTCTGGCACTTCTATAAGGACCTCTTTCCCACCATGAAAACCGACGGCAGAGCAGTCGTTTTGTAACCGGCGGGCTGGCAGCATCGGATAAGCGGCTACGCATGCAGGAAATTTCCACAAAAAAACCCAACCTTTTGGTTGGGTCCCTCTCTTTTTTCGAAGCCCGCTTTGACACCTGGGACTATCCAGCTTCGATCAAACCCAGCATTTCACGGGGACGAACAATCTTCACATCCCCAACCTTACCCGCTCTTCTTAAGTGTCTATCACCGGACACGATGTATTCGGCATGAAGCGAAATGGCGCAGGCTATAAATTTGTTATCTGCCGGATCATCCTTTACCCAATTCTGCTCCTTTGGGTTATTTACGAAGAGGACATTCGGCCCCCTCTCAAAGGCAGTGATAAGTCTCCCCAAAAAAACCTCCCGATCAAATTGAAAGCGGCTCAGGACATCGAAATACTCCTTAAGGATCGGTCTAGAAACGCACAAAATGAGTTCGCCGGAAAACCAATGGCCAACGACCTGTCGCGGAACACCTCCAAAAAAGGATGAGACGAAGACAGTCGTATCGATGACCACCCTCATCGGCCTGAACGAACCTCTTTAATTATTTTTTTGACATCCGTTGCCTTATATCCCTTCTTTTTCAACGACTGCCCGATCTCATCCCATAGGCTTCTCATGGCGGCCTCCATGCTGTGATCTTTTACGTACTCCTCCATGAGCTCCCGCACCTTTCCGTTGACGGACTTCTGCTCCGCTCTGCTTAATCGCCGAAATTTATCCTTTAGTTCTTTGTCCACCCGGATCAGTATCTGTGAAACCATCGATGAACCTCCAAATGATATATTCTATATCAATGATATCATATCTCCCCTGATCAAGCAAGCGAAAATTGAAAAAGGTATCGTTAAAACTTTGCATCGTATCAGTGAAAGCCGGCCTTTCCGAAGTTGTTTTCAGCCCCAGTCCCAAATTCCTTTAGGCTGTTTCCTTGACCCCGGAAGGTCGCTCTGAAGCGATTCAATACCGTAATCCTGATAGAAATTTGGATACATAAGCTTCGATTTTTCTGCCAACAAAAAAACCCAACCTTTGGGCTGGGTCTCTTTTTTTCGAAGCCCGCTTTGCCAGAAAGCTTTTGCCTTCTGGTTTTCCTATCATAACCTCTGAAAGTTTTAGCCTTTCAGTCCTCTGATAAGAATTGCGGGTTCCGAAAATCCTTAATTTTTTTATATACTAAGTAACCATTTCCTTCAACAGAATGCCCGTCACAGGACTTCCCTGATGCGCGACCGGACTTTTTCCCTCGTTTCGGCAGAATCGTCGCATTTCCCGTGAGCACTGCAGGCATGTATCCGGCACTTATCCAAAATTTCTCCCTCCGACTTTGCCCGCACAGTAAAATCGCAGCTCTGTTTGAAGTCTTTGCACCCTAATTCCATTTCTCCTTTTGTGTCAGCCATGGCACTGCCTCCTTTCATCTTCACCTTTAAGGTAATCATTCGAATCTGCCATGGCAAGAAGGATCATCTATATGGAGGCAGGTTTCATCCCATAAACTTTTATGCTCATCACCGTGCTGGCGATTTCCCCCACTTTCTTTGGCTCCATTTCCAATTTTTTGATAATCTCTTTCGCAATCGGATCACTGACCATAAGCTTCGCAGGAAAAGCAGTTTCGTCAATTATTTTGACATCCTGAAACCCTGCCTCCCCTACGGCCTTCAAGTATTCGTCCTTTAGCATGGCTCCGGCCATACAACCGACATAGGCCTGGATCGAATTTTTTATGAAGTCCGGAAGCGCCTTCAACAGGACAATATCCGAGATCATCAGCCTGCCCCCCGGTTTCAGTACTCTGAATGTTTCGACGAATACCCTCTTTTTGTCTGGAGAAAGGTTGATCACGCAGTTTGAGATGACGGCATCAACGCAATTGTCGCCCACCGGCAGGTTTTCGATCTCGCCGAGCCTGAATTCTACGTTCGTATAATTGCCCTTCCTCGCATTGTCCCTGGCTTTCTCGACCATTTCCGGCGTCATATCCACGCCGATGATCTTCCCCCTATCACCCACCCTGCCGGCGGCAAGAAAGCAATCGAAGCCTGCTCCTGCGCCAAGGTCAAGTACCGTCTCGCCCTCCTGCAAAGAGGCAAGGGCGACCGGATTACCGCATCCCAGCCCAAGATTTGCTCCTTCCGGAACGGTCCCCAGTTCTTCTTCCGTATACCCCATCTTCTTACTGATCTCCTGTGCGCGGTCAGTCCCCCCGCAGCACGAGGTCACAGGAGCACAGCAGGAACTTTTTTGTTTGGCAATCTTGGCATAGTTCTCTCTTACGATTTTTCTTGTTTCATCTTCCCTCATCTCACTCACCTCCAAGGTTATTTGGCAGCATCACTCGCCATGACTTCTTTCATCATAGGACCGAGAAGCCCTTTCACCATGTCCCCGAATTCCTCGGCCTTGATCAGGGTAAAGCAGCATACTCTTCCATCTTTTTTCCAACTGACAAGGGCCAATTTATCACCCGCGCGGATATTGGCCTGGTCTCTTATCTCCTTGGGAAGCACCATCTGCCCCCGCTCGTCTACACTGATTAATGCCTCGACCTTACAGCAGGACATGGTCTCACAGGTGGATCCGGCACAGGAAGATTGTCCAGACTTCTTGACCATTTTTCTCACCTCCTAACAAGATATCAGTATGTTTACATTTGACTGATTAATCAGATTACGCTAATTAATATAAACCGTCAGAAAAGATTTGTCAAGCTGTTTTTGAGAGGTTTTTACGGCTACTGCTGAATGGTTGCGCGCCTATGATGTTGCGCTTTCTAAAGTTCGGAAAGAGAGCCATCCAGAAAGGGCCGAGGACAAAAGAGGACTAATTTTTCACAGCTTCAGGGGGGATGAATAGCGTTGAAAAGCTATGATAGATTCTTGAAGAGGGAAGCCTTGCCGCGTGGATGAAGCCGGTCAAAAAAGATTGAAAACGGCCAACTCCTGCCTCCGAAGCTACTCAATGCCGTAGCCCCGACCGAGATCTGATCGTATGAATTCAGCAGAAGAACTCTAAACCCAGACGTTGGTAATGAGAGACCTCATTCTCTCATCGGTTTTGGGCGAACTTCCGCATTTAGCGTGGGCCCTGCAGCTATGGTCATACCCATATTCCAAAACCTCTTCTTCGGTCTTGGCCCGGACCGTAAAATCGCAATCCGCCCCAAAATCCCTGCAGCTCAACTGCTTATATAATTTGTTGTGATAGGCCATCCCTTTGTCCTCCTTTCTACAATCTAAGATAATCACGGGACACCCGGATTGCAAAGGGAGTGGGTCCCCGGCGAAATCCTCTGCCATAAACCCGGACTTGAAACAAAATTCTAGTTACATTATGATACTGTCCTGGAAGACATGGCATACTCAGGGCCGTGAGTCCCCCGAAGCGCAGGATCGAACGGCTCGAAACCGAGCGGGTATCATTTCTGACGGGCTGAGCAGGAGGAAAAAGATGAGAAAAGGATCGCTATGGGTCACGTTGGTTCTGTGTGTTTTCATCGTCGTTGCCCTTTCCGGCTGTGGCTATAACACGATGCAGAAAAATGAGGAGGCGGTCAAGGCCGCATGGGGAGATGTTGAATCGGCCTATCAGAGAAGGAATGACCTCGTCCCCAATCTCGTTGAGGTAGTCAAGGGCTATGCCAAACATGAAAGAGAAACCCTTACGGCTGTGACAGAGGCAAGAGCCAAAGTGGGTTCAATGCAGATTTCCAAAGACATGATCAATGATCCCAAGGCCTTCTCACAATTCCAGGAAGCCCAGGCCGGGATGACCAGCGCCCTTTCCCGGCTCATGGTTGTGGTTGAGCGTTATCCCGATCTCAAGGCAAACCAGAACTTTCTGGACCTTCAGCACCAGCTGGAAGGGACGGAGAACAGGATCAATGTCGCAAGGACCCGGTACAACGAGGCGGTCCAGGTCTTCAACACCTCCATCCGGATATTCCCGAACAGTTTAACCAATAGCCTTTTGCTCCATCTGACCCTGAAAGAGCCTTTTAAGGCCGAGCCCGGGGCTGAAAAAGCCCCCCAGGTAAAGTTCTAAATGTCCCTAACTTTACCCTCCCCCTTGTGGCGGGGGAGGGCGAGGGTGGGGGTGGACAAAAGAAGGCTTTTCATGATTAACCATGTTAAGAATACCGAGATTGCTGCAAAGTTTGATATGAAAAAAATTTTCCTCTTTCTTATTCTGTTGCTCTTATGTCTGCCGTTCACTGCTTACGGACTTGACGTTCCAAAGCTCCAGGGCTATGTCAACGATTATGCGGGGATGATCAGTCCTCCTGCGAAGTCGAAGATTGAAGAAGGGCTGAGGGCCTTTGAGCAGTCGGATTCAACCCAGATCGTTATTCTGACCGTCCCGTCTCTCGAAGGAGACGATCTTGAGAAATTCGGCATCAAAGTGGCCGAGGCATGGAAGATCGGGCAAAAAGGGAAAGACAACGGGGCCATCCTCATCGTCTCCAAACAGGAAAGAAAGATCAGGATCGAAGTGGGTTACGGCCTCGAAGGTAGGTTGACGGACCTCGCGGCGGGAAGGATTATTGATCTGGTTATCAAGCCGAGGTTCCAGCAGGGCGATTTCGACGGAGGATTTATTGCCGGCGTTTCTTCGATGATCGCCGCGACACGGGGTGAGTTCAAAGCCGGGCCAAGGCCGGTTCGCCAAAGGCAAAGAGGCTTCCCCCCATTCCTGAGCATTTTTCTATTTTTTGGGATCTTCACGCTTATCTTAGGGAGTCTTTCCCGTGTTCTCGGTGGGGTCGTTGGGGCCATTGGGCTTCCCGCATTCGTCCTTCTCGCTCTTGTCCCCGTTGGCATCCCACTTATGATTCTTTTAGCCATTGTTGGATTTGGCGGGGGTTTCTTTTTGCCCGGCCTCTTCTCTTCAGGAGGTTCTCAAAAGGATGGCAATCGTCATCATCGTGGCGGTGGGTTTTTCTATGGACCGGGCGGGGGTGGTTTCTTCTCCGGAGGGGGCGGCTTTGGCGGTGGGGGCGGTTTCAGTGGTGGAGGCGGCTCATTCGGTGGCGGAGGAGCTTCAGGGGGCTGGTAATGAGAGGACATCCGAAATCGGAAAGATTCTTTACTGCAGAAGAGAAAGAGAAGTTGAAGGCTACCACCCAAGATGTCGAATCCAAGACGATTGGAGAAATCGTCGTCATGGTCGTCGACCACAGCGATCACTACATTGAGGCAGAGGTCCTCGGCAGTGTCCTTCTCGGGAGCCTCTTGTCGCTGATTCTGGCCGTTCGCTTTTTCGACTCCTCCCTCTGGTTTTATATTCCCATGAGCTTCATATTCTTTTTCCCGTGCTGGTTCCTCTTTATAAAAGTGGAAGCTTTGAAAAGGCTCTTTCTCGGAACCAAGAGAAAAGAAGAAGCGGTCAGGCTTAGGGCGGAAAGGGCTTTTTTTGAGAGGGGACTCTACAGGACGAAGAAGAGTACGGGGGTTCTTTTCTTTCTCTCCCTTCTCGAAAGGAAAGTCTGGGTTCTCGCGGATAAAGGCATTCACGAGAAGATGGACGAGGGGACGCTCGACCGGTTTGCCGATGAGGTTTCCAAAGGGGTCAGAGAGGGACGAGCCTACGATGCCCTTTCTCAGGCCATTCAGGAAATAGGAATTTTGCTTTCTAAACATTTTCCCATTACCGGCGAGGACGTCGACGAACTCCCCGATGACGTGATCACAGAGGAATAATTTTCCCTGCCACCTAAAAGAAACCGTACTTGGCAATTGCTCATCAATCTTGTAAGGAGGGCTTTCATGGCGAATCAAATCGTTAAATGGGAAGTGAAAAACAGCATCGGTACGATCACGCTCAACCGCCCGGAGAAGCGCAACGCCATCAACGGAGAAGTGCTGGAAGGAATCAACAAGGCATTCTCGGAACTCAGCGTCAATTCGGAAGCCAAAGTGATTCTGCTCCAGGGGGCCGGTCCGGTCTTCTCCGCGGGCATCGATTTTAACCACCTGGCCGCAGTTGCCCAAGATGACGGGAGGGCTGCAGGGGTCCACCTTCGAGAGAGTGTCGATGCCATTCAGACCATCCTCAACCGGATCGAACGTGTTGAGAAGCCCATCGTGGCCAAGATTCACGGCTTCTGTGGCGGGCTGGGGCTGGAATTAGCGTTGACGGCGGATTTCCGCCTCGCTTCGGAAAGCGCCACACTGGGGGTCCCTGAGATTATCCTCGGGATCATTCCGGATTGCGGCGGAACAACCCGCTTGACTCGGATGCTCGGCCCGGCCTGGGCCAAAGAGCTGATCATGACAGGCGACATGATCACCGCCCGGAGAGCATATGAGATCGGCCTGATCCATCGGATCTTTCCGGATAGCCAACTGGAAGCGGAGACCAATGCCTTCTTGACCAAACTGCTCCAAAGACCTTCCCTGGCCATAGGGCTTGCCAAACGGGCCGTCGATTTGGGCGTAGGGCTGGAGAAGTTAACCCACCTGGAGATCGAAGGACTGGTCCAGAGTCTTCTGATTACGGCGAAAGATTTCCCCGAGACTCTCAAAAAGGGTTTCGCCACATTGCTCAAGAAATAGGTTGCTTCGCTAAAGCCGATACGTGTTTATGATCCTCATGAGGAAGCATTGGGGGAGTTGTGGAACGAAAACCGAGGAAGATCGGTCTCGAAAGTGACGAAGCGCAGCTGGCACGCGATCTGCAGAAGTATCAAGCCAATGCTCTTGAACTGGGAGCTACAAGAGTAAAAATTATCAGAACCGACGAAATCCTTGTGGATGAGCGGGTGACGCTGAAATGCCAGATTCCCAGGTGTTTCGGGTACGGGGGCGGCGCGAACTGTCCACCGAATACGTTGAAGCCTGCTGAGTTAAGAGAACTGCTCCAGAAATACAAGCGGGCCCTTTTCTTCGTCAAAGAAATTCCTTCAAACATCATCGTCCGAGACAAGGCGACGATCAAAGAACGCGTCGCCGCTTATCAAGATGTCTACAAGATCGTGACCGAAATCGAATCGATGGCCTTTTACGACGGGTATTATCTAGCGTTTGGCTTGGGTGCAGGCTCCTGCCGACACACATTCTGCGGCTTGGCAGAGGATTGCGCTGCACTGAAAGGAGAAAAGTGTCGGTTTCCCCTGCGCGCCAGGCCGTCAATGGAAGCGGTCGGCATCGACGTCTACAAGATGATCGTGTCAGCAGGATGGACCATCTATCCCATCGGGAGCGGCGCTAAGCCCGAAGAGATACCTTGCGGGGTTCTCGCGGGCATCATCGTCGTGCAATAAAGAACCCCCTTACCGTATCCCGCCAGTCTCTTCATATGCTCTGAGGATGGTCGAGATTCAATTCCGGGGGAAACGACCATATCTTCCCGTGATGGTCGCTGAGCCGATCATCTTGCCCCTTTGCAAAGGGGTGCGGGGGGATCGGGATGTATCCCTCTTTTTAATTCACTGAAAAGAGTTTTGTCAGGTGGGTTAATTGAAGGGGGTGTTTCAGCAAGCCTTTGATCCTGAGGTTTCCGAGAAGGAGTTTTTTCAGGATACCCCTTCCGACCTTATCAAAATAATTCGGGAGGCCCAGAAAAATATTGATAAGGCTCAGGTCCAAGATCGCATCGGGATCTGCGATGATCGTGAGATCCGCTTTCCCAACGATACCATTGTATATCGTCAGCTCCCCCCTTCTGAAAGCCAGGGTGACGGTGATATCGATGTTTCTGGCTATGATCACCACATTCGAATGGAGCGCCTCGAAGCTTGAAAGCTTTTGAGGCCTCTGCTCAAGATTTTGACGAAGGAGGTTAAATAACATCTCCGCGAGGCCCACATCTTTCGCTCCATCGTCAAGAGTAATCACGGGTTGTTTCATTTCCGTTTCTCACCATGCCTGCTCATAGACCTTGAGAACCTCGGCCGGATCGGAGATGAACTTTGGGTTGTAAACAATCGCTCCGTCGGAGAGGGCAATTTCCGAACATTCCTTGAGTCCTTCTCGGGGAACTCCAGCGTCTCTTAGTCTTTGAGGAAGACCTAACCTCTTGGTAAAATCTGCGATCGTGTCTGCCAGGACATTTCCAGCCTCATCCTGTGAAATCCTTTCGACGTTTACGCCCATGGCTGAAAGTATATCCAGATAAACATCACCGCACGCATCGGCATTGTATCTCAGGCATGGGGGAAGAAGAATGCTATTTGCCAGGCCATGGTGGACCTTGAATTTTGCCCCGACCGTATGGGCCAGGGCATGAACGATTCCGACCTGGGCATTAGAAAAAGCAGCTCCTGCCATATTGGCTGCGATGAGCATCTGTCCCCTTGCTGCCATATCCCTCCCATCGTTGACAGCCCTGGGAAGAAATTCCTTGATTAATCTTATGGCGTGAAGAGCAATTCCGTCAGCCATGGGTTCCCTCTGCAGGGAATGGATTGCCTCAATGGCGTGGCACATGGCATCCATTCCCGTTGCCGCGGTCAGTCCTGGAGGCAACCCTTCCGTCATTCTGGGATCGAGGATGGCGACATTGGGAAGGATATTGTAATCACCGAAGAGCAGCTTTCTCCCCTGGTCATGATCCTTAATCACCGCGATATAAGTCACTTCGCTTCCGGTCCCTGCGGTCGTTGGGATCACGATATGAGGCGTCTGCGGTCTGGTGAGGACTTGAAATCCCGCATAGTCCTGAAGTTTTCCCCCTTCTTTCAAAAGGATGGCCATCCCCTTGGCTGTATCGATGGCACTCCCGCCGCCCACACTAACGAGGCAATCCGCCGCCAGCTCCTTTCCGAACTTCGCTCCCTGATTCACGATATGAAGGCCGGAATCGGGTTCCACGTCTGAGAATATCCCTACACATAAGTTCCCCAGAGCCTTCTTTATCTTTTCTGGAATATTCGTATTTTTGGCAAGCTCTTTATCTGTAACGATAAGAACCTTCTTGCATTTGAGGTTCTCTGCTTCGATTCTCACGTCGAGAGCGGTATTTTCGCCAAAGACGATCTTGGTGGGACTCCAGAAAATGAAATTGAGGCTGGCATCGTAGGGCATGATTCGGTCCTCCTCTCGAATGGTTCGAAATTTTATTTAGAGGCTCATGCCTCATCCAGGAATTTCGTCTCAATTCTGGTGGTGCATTCGACGAGTTCCTGGGAGGCCTTCACGAAGCGAACGATGGTCGGCAAATCTCCTTTCAACTTGAGTTTTCCTTGCATCATCCCTTTTACCGGCTCCAGCTCTTTCTTGATCACTTGTTTCCATCTGGCGTAATCGCCGATGATACAGAAAGGTGCCTTCTGGGCTTCTTCAAGGCTAACTCTTTTTGCTCCCCTGCAAACCCCCTGATGGAGGTCGAGCCACATACCGAAATCTTCGTTTAGGCCAATTTCTGGCTTGGCTGAAATGACCAATGCCACGACCCCTGCGGTCCAGGTGGCAGCCGCCTTTTTGTAACCTTCACTGAGGTTGATCTGTTTCTTGTATTCCTCCACCCACTCCTCGCTTGGAAATGTTAGGGCCATATCATACCTCCTTCCCCGTATTATTCATCTCTTACCCGTGTAATTTCTTTGCCAACTCATCAAGTCCTACCCTGATTAAAACCTCTTTCTTGGGTTTCCCGTCTCGGTCCAGGCCTCTGAGTTCATAATATTCTCTCAATAGTCTCTCGACATCGGGGACGGAACCGGCCGCACTCCCCTCTTTCAACGGAGTAAGAATTCTTTTTGGAAGCCTGTCGTCCTTGGCGCTCACCCCCATCATATTCCCGAGTCCTCTCTTCAAAAGCCATGTTCTTTCTCCACAAGAAAGAAGATCTTTCAATGCAAAATCGAACCCGGTGGTTACCCTTATCATCTCTGCCAAATCATTTGCCGAGAGGGTCCATGTTACAAATTCACAGATCACAAGAGAGTTGCAGGGAAGGCCCAGGTTTTCACAAAGTTTTATCATTTCCGCTTTGCCTTCACTCGATGGCCCTACATAATTCTCCAGGAATCCGGCTTCCGGGTATGCCGTAATCCCTTGTTCTACGCCGAGACAAAGGTGCATGAGATGACAGGCCCCTCTTATGGACGTCATATAAGCGAGACCCATGCCGTGGAAACCCCGTGGGTCATGCATGGGGGCCTCTAACCCTTTCACCTCGACGCTGAATTCCTCTGCACCTCTACCCAACCTCTTGGCTGCTTCCCTCGTTCCCTCTGACAAAACTGCTCCGATCCCCTCTTTCTTCGCTATCCGGTGGAGCATTTCGATAGCCCCGGCGATATTTCCCCATGTGAGTTCAATCCCGTCCGTATCCCTTTTGGTGATCAGTCCCTTCTCAAAGGCTTCCATGGCAAAGGCAACGGCAGCCCCGCAGCTGATGGTATCCATGCCATATCGATTGCACCACTCGTTGGCTTTGATCACCCCGGCGAGATCATCATTCATGATCAGAGTCCCGAAGGTTGCGCAAGTCTCATATTCGGGTCCCGGCCCCTCTTCCGTCCTAAAAGGGCCGTCATCAACCTTGACCATCCTTTTGCAAGCAACCGGACAAAAGGAGCAAGCATGACTTTTCGTAAGAAATTTTTCGGTCAACGAGGGCCCACCGAGCTTTGCGGAGAGCTCAAAGTCTTCCCCAACCATCCAGTTTTTTATGGGAACATCGCCCGTCATCATACCCAGATCCATTCCGGTGTCCGTCCCCATGGACCGAAAAGACTGAGCCACCACCGCGTCTCGGGATTTTGCGATTAAAGACTTTCGCAGAGCTGTATATCCCCCCGGATCAGAGACCTCCATTTTTTGGGTGCCCCTGACAACAATGGCCTTCAATCTCTTTGAGCCCATCACGGCTCCCATCCCTGTCCTGCCGATAAAATCCCCCTTGTCATTACAGATCGTTGCGAACTTGACCAAATTCTCTCCCGCTGGGCCGATCGATAGAACCTTTGGCCTTTTCTCCTTTCCATGCCTTTCTTTTAATAAATCGGTGAGGGTGTAGTTATCCATGCCCCAGAGATCACGTGCATCCCTGAGCTCAATCTTATCATCCTCGATGGCGAGATAAACGGGCTGGGGTGAAATTCCTTTAAAGATGATCCCGTCAATTCCGGCGAACTTCAGCTCCGGCCCAAAATTACCGCCACATGTCCCTTCTCCCCAGATTCCTGTCAGCGGAGACTTTCCACAAACGGCAAACCTCGACGTCCCTGGAAACTGCGTTCCTACGACAGGGCCGGTCATGACAATGAGGGGATTTTCAGACGACAATGGATCGACCGCAGGATTGAAAGAATCAAAGAAGATCTTGGCTGCCAATCCGCTTCCACCTATAAATTTCCTCTGATCATCTTCTTTAATTGGCCTGGTCTCGATTTTCGCAGCGCTGAGGTCGATCTCCAAGATTTTCCCCATATACCCTCTCACAAAACCACCTCCTTTCTTCTCCCCTCACAGCAACAGAAAGCCGATCACCTGCCACATCTTGCCTTGGCCCATAAAAAATCCGGGTCAGGCCTCTGTACAATCCGGTTCTTCAAAAAAGAAGGGAGCCGGTTAACGACCGTACTTGCCGGTGATGGTCGCTGAACCGATCACTTTGCCCTCGGTCGCTTTTTTGAAGGCCGAAAGGGAAGTACTGGCTGCCAGATCAAATTTTTCCACGTTGAGCGCATAAAGGGTCACCACATAAGGATGGTCGCCTGTTCCTTGGGGAGGTTGCGGTCCGCCATACCCGATCTCTCCGAAGGAGTTCTTCAACTCCGTAGATCCCTTTGGCATTCTCTTCCTGGAGGCCCCTTCCTCAATCGAGGTCACCTGCGCCGGAATGTTAATCACCAGCCAGTGAACCCAATTTTGGGCCACCGGATGCGGATCGACAATTGAAAGGCAAAAGGACTTGGTCCCGGCAGGGACGTCTTTCCACGCCAGCGGAATTGAGATGTTCTTCCCTCCCGCTCCTGGCATGACGTACTGGATCGGGATCTTCTCCCCGTCTTTGAACGCAGCGGATGAAATTTCCATAGCATTCCCTCCAAAAACATTTTTTTGGCCAAGCGATAAAGGCAGCAGAACCATCAGGAATAAGCAAAACTTCTTAACCCCTTCCATATCGATCACCTCCCCCTTGAAATGATTCGAGTGAATTGCCATCATCTTAAAACTGCCGGTCGATGAATGACGATCCTGTTGTAAACGAATCCGTAGACCCGGAAGAGCAAAGTATACCGCAACCATCTTATAACGAATCACGATAAAGCACAATTTAAATCTTACCCCCCTCAACCCCTCCTTTGACCTTTCTTTAATAATGTTTTACTTTTCTGGGAAAAAAGACGTAAATAAACCTTTTCCTAAGTGATTTGTTTTGATATAATCGCGAAAATCCTGTATGAAACTTTCGGTCGTCATCCCTGTCTACAATGAAATCAATACCATCGGCGAGATTCTCTCCAGAGTTCTCGACGTCGATCTTCCCAAAGAAGTGATTGTGGTGGACGATTTTTCCACAGACGGGACAAGGGAATTCTTACGGGAATGGGAAACGGAGAGGAGAAAGAAATCGAAGGACGAGGTCCGTATCTGCTACCAACCCCGGAATATGGGTAAGGGGGCAGCCTTGCGCTCCGGATTCAAGGAAGCCACAGGAGAGATCGTCATCATCCAGGATGCGGACTTGGAATACCACCCCCAGGAATATCCAAAACTCATCGAACCGATTCTCGACGGAAGGGCGGATGTCGTCTACGGCTCTCGGTTCCTCGGCACCCCAAGGCGGGTATTGATGTTCCGGCATACCCTGGGCAATAAGCTCCTGACCTTCTTCTCCAACCTCTGCACCGACCTCAACCTCACGGATATGGAGACAGGTTATAAGGTGTTTAAAAAAGAGGTGCTGGAGCATCTTCGTTTGAGGTCGAATCGGTTTGGTTTTGAGCCCGAGGTGACGGCCAAGATCGCCAAGATGAATTATCGGATCTACGAAGTCCCTATCTCTTACAGCGGTCGGGATTATTGGGAAGGAAAGAAAATCAATTGGATGGATGGACTGAAGGCGGTCTTTTCCATCCTGCGGTACCATTTCTTCGATTCGGAGACCCAGGATACCGTTTATCAGACCCTGCAGAAAATGAAGAAACTCCATCGTTACAACCGATGGATTTTTTCAAAATTCCAACCGTTCTTGGGCAGAAGAGTTTTGGAGATCGGCTCCGGGACCGGTAATATCACGAAGTTTCTCCTGGATCGGGACCTCATCATCGCCACCGATGTGGAGCCGAAATACCTCACCTTTTTGAGGAACACCTTTGAAAAATACAAGAAGTTTAAGGTCGAGCATCTCGACATCTCAGGGGCGGAGACGGAACGTTATCGATCTTTTCATATCGACTCGGTCATCTGCTTCAATGTACTGGAGCATGTTGAACAGGATGAAACAGCTCTAAGAAGAATCTTCAGCCTCCTGGAACCCGGCGGGCGGCTTCTCCTTCTTGTTCCTTCTCATCCGTTACTTTATGGAAGCATCGATAAAAACCTGGGCCATCACAGGCGATATGGGAAAAAAGAATTGAAAAATAAATTGGAAGCCGTGGGGTTTAAGGTCGCCCTGATGAAATACTTCAATCGAATAGGAACTCTGGGATGGTTTCTGAACAGCAACGTGCTCAGGAGAAAAAAACTTCCTACCTTTCAACTGAGAATTTATAATTTCCTCGTCCCCCTGCTCAAATTGGAAAAATTCTTTCCCCTTCCTTTCGGCACCTCCCTCCTTGCCGTTGCTGAAAAACCAGAATGATGGATACAATTGAATCTTTCTCGGATTTTTTAAGAAAAATAGGGACTCCGAATTTTTTAGCCATTGGCATCGTGATTATTGTCCTCTGGCTTCTGATCTCGGGCTTCCTCAAGGGGTTAAGAAGACGAGGACGGAATCAGGGGCCTAAGGATAAAACTGAACGCAAGGATGAAGAATAATTTTTAGCTCTGCCACCTTTCGTGGGTGGCATTCCCCTCTTGTAATCCCCTCATCCTCCAGAAGCTGTGAAAAATTTTTCCTCTTTTGTCCTCGGCCCTTTCAGGATGGCTCTCTCTCCGAACTTTAGAATGCGCGGCATCATAGGTGCGCAACCATTCGTGGCAGTAAGCATATGAGGATACCACGGTTACACCGCCAAAAGTTATCGGTAAGAGGTTCCGCCCTGCCTTCGCCGAAGCGGCTACGCGCAGGCAGGTCTAAAGTTCTCCAAGAGAACCATCCTTGCGGGTCTGGTCTTCCCTTAGATTAAGGGGGGAAAGAGGGAACGTTGGGTTAAGGGGAATTTATCTTTTAGCGATCTTCCAAGAGAGGAAAAAGGAGACGGTCAGGGCGATCAACATGCCTGACATGGAGAAAAAGAAGAAAAGAAGGATCAGCTTTTCCTTCATCAAAGCGTACTTGCTCTCCAACAGCCCCACGTAAAGCATCCCTACAATCTTATCCTCGACATCCCGTATGGGTTCGTAGGCGGTGATATACCAATCGTTCACAACAAATGCCCTTTGTGTCCACGGAAGTCCCTTTCCGAGGACCCGCTCGTAAACCTCTCTACTCGCTCGAGTCCCAACGGCCCGATTTCCTTGTTGATCGACGACATTGGTCGAGATTCTCAAATCGCCTAAGAAGATGGTGGCTGTCCCGATTTCCTTTCCTTTGTATTTCGCGTCTTTGAAGACAATGTTTTTGATCTGGTCCACAATCTCAAAATTTCGGTTGAGGAGCACCCCTCCTGTCAGGACACCTAAAACGTTCCCATTGAAATCAATGATCGGACTGGCTGCCTTCAATACCATTCCGGAAGTCTCTTCAATTTTTCTGGACGGTTTTTCTTTGGAAACGGAAATGGATTGGATGATAGCCTTTTGCGCCAGGCGCCTCCCTTCCTTCGACAACTCATCTCCTGAGAGAACCTGGGTCCCTGAAATCTCCTTTTTCTCCAGGGCCATCTTAATAAAAGGATCGTGGAGCATACTGTCTCCTGACACCGGGGGGTTGTGAAATCTGAATACCGCCACTCCATTGCGGTCCACCAAAGTCAAGAAATCAAGTCCCTCCTCAACCATCAGCCCCTCAAGCTCGTTCCGAATGGCGGAGATGCTTTTCTCCTTCAATCCTTTTTCCAGCCCATGTTTGATTGCTGTCCAGCGGATCGTCCGATCGATGTCTCTCATTTTGGAAGTATAAACATATCTGGCTGTATTGAGATCTTCTTTAACCCTCTCTTGAGCTTCAAAAACAATCTGATTGGAGATAAGGGAGTTAACAATGAGACTCGTGACAACGCCCATGAAGCAGGCGACGGCTAAAAAAATGAGTGCTAATCGAGTTTTTGTGGATATCTTCATGCCTATAAATTACCAGAAATGCACGAAAAGTAAACAAAAATTTTTCTTGCTATAATAACTCTTTTCTGTTAGAAATGCCGTGGAAAAATTTCTTGATTCCAAGTAAGGGGGATTTTCGATGAAACCATATTTTGAAAAGATGACCGATTTGGGTAAAGCGTTGACTGAGCAACAGTTGAAGCAGGCGGATGAAAATGTCAAGAAAATTAAGGAAGTGGAAAAAACAATAGCAGAAGCCGTGGGAAAAGTGAAAAAGGCGGGTCTTCCCGCGGAGGAAATTAATAAGAGGGGGGAGATGACCGTCTACCAGAGGCTTGAATATTTGCTGGACCCCGGCACATGGTGTCCTTTACATACCCTTTTCGACCCCATGGAAGAGGAATCAGGGACAACCGGCGTGGTGGATGGTTTGGGAAGAATCAGCGGGAAATGGGCCGTCATCATCGGCTTTGACAATAAGGTCATGGCGGGTGCCTGGATTGCCGGCCAATCAGAAAATATCCTGAGGGTGACGGATATGGCAAAGCGCCTCCACCTCCCTCTGGTCTGGCTGGTGAATTGCAGCGGTGTGAAGCTCCCTGAGCAGGAAAAGGTATACGCCAACCGAAGAGGAAGCGGAACCACTTTCTTTAGGCATGCTGAGCTCGAAAAATTAGGCATTCCCGTCCTCGCGGGGATCTACGGTACCAATCCTGCGGGCGGCGGATACCAGGGGGTTAGTCCTACCGTTCTTCTGGCCCACAAGAATTGCAACATTGCGGTAGGAGGTGGTGGCATCGTCAGCGGAATGAGTCCAAAAGGTTTTTTTGATGAAGAGGGCGCTGAGCAGATTATCGAAGCGACAAGAAAATTTAAATCTGTTCCGCCCGGGCGCGTGGAGATCCATTACGATTCCACCGGTTTTTTCAAGGCTGTCTTTGAAAAGGAAGAAGGCGTCCTGGACGGACTGAAAACATACATGAAGTATCTTCCGGCCTATGATCCCAAATTCTTCAGGGTCGCTGACCCGAAAGAACCCAAATTCTCGCCCGGAGAGATCGATTGTCTGGTCTCTTTCAATCAAAAGCTCGCCTATAATTTCGACCAGGTTCTTGCCAGGCTGACGGATAACAGCGAACACATGGAGTTCAGACCGGGTTATGGTCCGGAGGTCTATACGGGTCTGGTAAAAATCGACGGTCTCTTGGTTGGAATCATAGGCAATCGGCAGGGATTCTTGCCTAAAGGATATCCCGAATATGCGCCCTATCCGGGCGTCGGTGGAAAGCTTTACAGACAGGGCCTCATTAAGATGAACGAATTCGTCACCCAATGCGGGAGAGACAGGGTTCCGATCATCTGGTTTCAGGATACGACCGGCATTGACGTAGGGGATATCGCGGAGAAAGCCGAGCTCCTTGGACTGGGCCAATCCTTGATTTACTCTATCGAGCAGACCGATCTCCCCATGATGTGCATCGTCCTGAGAAAGGGAACGGCCGCTGCGCACTATATCATGGGGGGTCCTCAGGCGAACAATAATAATGTGTTTACGCTGGGCACACCTACGACGGAGATCTATGTCATGCACGGAGAAACCGCAGCCGTCGCCTCCTTTGCAAGAAGACTGGTGAAAGAAAAGGATTCGGGCCGCCCACTCAAGCCCGTCATCGATAAGATGAATGCCCTGGCACAGGAATATTATGACAAGTCGAGACCCGTTTATTGTGCCAAAAAGGGCCTGGTCGATGAGCTTGTTTCTTTCGCCGATATGAGGAGATATATGGTGGCTTTCGCGGGTTCTGTTTATCAAAACCCCGCTTCCATATGCCCCCACCACCATATGATGCTCCCGAGGCTGATCAAGGGTTAAAAATTGCTGCCAGACCAAAATGTGACGAAAAGGCCCATCTCCTATGAGGTGGGCCTTTTTACCACTACGCGAAGTCTAAGACCGGTTGCATTGCTTCTTAAACAGGGGTAGATTGACAGATTTACCCTGGTTAGTTATATATTTTTAGCGTAAAGGATCTTTCATGGCACGAAGTCCAATCACGCGCAGCGGATATAACAACCTTCACAAAGAACTGGAGAACCTGAAGAAGGTCATCCGGCCACAAGTGATTAAGGCCATTGAGGAGGCGCGTGCCCATGGAGATCTTAGTGAGAACGCAGAGTATGTGGCGGCCAAGGAGCGCCAGTCGTTCATCGAAAAGAAGATCCGAGAAATTGAAGAAAAATTGTCCAACTCCGAGATCATTGATACCATTCCTCTCCCAAACGGGAAAGTGGGCTTTGGCTCCGTGGTCACTTTAGAAAACCTCAATAATGCAGGCAAAGCCACTTATCAGATCGTCGGACCCGACGAATCGGACATCTCGTCCGGCAAGATTTCAATCGCTTCACCCCTGGGTAAGGCCTTAATTGGAAAGGAAGTGGAGGATGAGGTGACCGTACAAACCCCGGGGGGCGCCAAGAACTATACGATTTTGAAAATAGCCTGAAGCACCCTCTTCAGACCTTTTTTCCCCTGCCTCTGCCGCCTTCTTCTAGTGTTGCGTCTCAGAAATTCATTGCATAAGTTAGGGCTATAGAAAGCCTGTTGGATTATTTATGCAAAGTGATGTCACTCCGGCGAAAGCCGGAGTCCAGAACCTACTGAAAAGGCTGGATTCCTGCTGGAGTTTACCCCGTTACATGATCCGGGGCAGGAATGACGGACTCAGCGGTAATATGAGAACAAGATTTTACCAAAAAGTTACACCCAAATCAGGCATAGTATTTCTGAGACACGATATAATCTGATTTTTCTAACCCTCATTGAATCATTAACTTTCCTCTCATTTGAAATTTCTCCATGATCTTTTGCTTCTTTTTCTCTGGTAGGACCATGAGAAAAATTTCGCAAAAAAATCTTCCTGCTGGTTTTTTTGCAATCCGATCCCTATATTTAGAATGGGTATATTTTAATGAAAAGGAGGACAGAAACATGAAAGGCAAAAGGCAGAAACGTGTAAACGTTGGAATGATGATATTGGCTTTCTTCGTGATCGGGGCAGTTCTTGTATCCTACACCCCCGCAACCGCAAAAGACAGGGAACAGGTTCAAGGGCTTGTGGACAAAGCCAGGATTACCTTTAACGATTTTATGCATGATTCGAACTATGCCTGGCTTCATGAAAACCTCGATCGTGCCAAAGGTGTGATGATCTTTCTGGAGGTCCTCAAAGGAGGCTTCATATGGGGTGGCTCCGGAGGAACGGGTGTCCTCATGGTGAGAGATCAAAGAACGGGGAGCTGGAGTGAACCTGCTTTCTACACCATCGGCTCGGTGACCTTCGGTCTTCAGATCGGCGGCGAAGCCGCAGAGGTAGTCATGCTTGCAATGACCCAGAAAGCTGTTGATTCGATGCTTTCTTCATCGGTCAAATTAGGCGGGGATGTTTCAATCGCACTGGGCCCGGTGGGCGGTGGTGCTCAGGGGAACGCCGATGTCCCCAATGTCACCGCTGATTTTATCTCCTTTGCGAAGACGAAAGGCCTCTACGCAGGGCTCAACCTCGAAGGGTCTGTTGTCGGGGTCCGGGACAGCCTGAACAAAGCCTACTACGGCAGGGACGTGAGGCCGGCGGATATCATTGTGAGGCGTTCGGTGAGCAATAGAGGTGCGGATGAGCTTCGAGCTGCCCTGAGGAAGGCTGCTTAAAAAAGCTTCCCGATGTCTTGAACCATCAAGGGAAGATAAAATCAAAGGCAGGACCAGAAATGGTCCTGCCTTTTTTCGCTCTCAGTTCCTCGGATCCTCTCTCGGATCATTCTCACTTCCTTATGACCATGACCGCGGTGGCCTTAAAGGAAGCCCTCACGTCTTTTCCCTCTACCAATGATAATTCTTCCAAAGAATGATTCGTCACATAGGCCACGAGTGGAAACCCGCAATCAAGCTGGACTTTCTGATAAAGGCCCAAAGAGGTGACCTTTAGAATCTTCCCCGGGAATACGTTTCTGGCACTCGTTCCCTCTCGGGAAGAAAGAATCGACAGGGCGACATTCTCCGGTCGGATGCATAGAACCACAGTCTCTCCCAAGGGGATATCCCCAACCGCCTCGATCTCTTGACCCTTGACGGATGCGATAAAAGTCCCGCCATTCCTTTTAATCACTTTTCCGGTCAGGATCGCTTCCACTCCCATGAAGGAAGCCACCACTTCATTGGCGGGATGATTCGTCACTTCTTCGGGAGACCCGATCTGAAGTATCCTCCCTTTGTTCATCAGTGCGATGCGGTCTGACAGTCTCAAGGCTTCCAGACGATCATGGGTGGCAAAGATTGTGGTCGTTCGGGTCTGCTGGAGGATATGTTCGAGGTCTTCCATCAGGGAATCACGGGTGGGAGGATCGAGGGAAGAAAAAGGTTCGTCCAGCAGAAGGATTTCAGGTCGAAGGGCAAAGGCACGTGCGAGACTCGTCCTTTGCGCTTCCCCTCCTGAAAGCGTTTTCGCAGAACGACCGTTGAGATGACCGATTCCGAATCGCTCCAATTGTTCCATCGCCCGGTCATAAATTTCATCTCTCTTCATCCCGCGAATTTTTAGGCCGGACGCGACGTTATTAAGGACCGTTGTATCAAAAAGAAGAGGCTCCTGGAAGACCATGGCCAGTTTCCTCCGGTACCCCAAAACGGAATGATTCGTTTCCACCCTGCTGCCTCTAAACAAAATTTCGCCCTGAAAGGGTTTCAATAAATGGGATAAGGCTTGAAGCAAAGTAGTCTTCCCGGCTCCATTCGGCCCGATCAGGGAGAAGATCTCCTCCTCTTGGATGGAGAGGGAGGGAACCTGAAGGAGCATTGCTCCTCCTCTATTGACCTCGAGATTTCTTGCTTCGAGAATGGGTGTCGATTCGGTCATGACTGCTTTTTTGTCATAATAGGGGTTTTCTTAAAACGGTGAGGGGTTTGCGGTCCCTCTTTTGCCTTTTGCCTACTGCCTACGGCCTTCTGCTTTCTTGCTCCTATCTCGGTCTCTCCCTCTGCTGGATCTGAGTGAGGATCAGATTGACCAAGTAGGCAAGCAACAGGAGGATAATACCCAAGGCAATGGCGACATCGAAATTCCCCCGGCTCGTCTCCAAAACGGTCGCCGTGGTAAGAACTCTGGAATAACCCTTGATATTTCCGCCTACCATGATGGAGGCGCCCACCTCAGAGATGACACCGCCGAATCCTGCCATCACCGCGGCCAAAAGTGGAAGCTTCGCCTCTTTGATCAAAATCCAAACCATCTGAAGGCGAGTCGCTCCGAGGGACAGAATTTGAAGTCGAAGTTTCTGGGGAAGTTGCTGAATGGCTGCCAGGGTAATACCCATCACAATCGGAGTCGCGATGATGGTCTGGGCGATGACCATGGCCGTGGGTGTATAGAGAATTTCAAGAAAACCAAGAGGACCATTCCTCCACAAAAAGAGCGTTACGAAAAGGCCCACCACAACGGGTGGAAGACCCATGCCGGTGTTGATGAGGCTCACAACCATTCTCTTTCCGATAAACCTGGAAAGGGCTACCGTGACTCCGGTAGAAATCCCGATCAAGAGGCTTACGAGGGTAGCTATACCGGAAACCTCCAGCGACAGAAGAGTGATCCCCATGACTTCAGGATCAAAGGTAATCAGCAACCAGAAAGCTTTTTTGATTCCCTCAAGGATGAGATCCATTTGACTCCAATGGAAAAATCCCAATGTCCAAATCCCAAATTACAAATAGTGACCAACCATCAAGCTCTAATGACCTAAACAACTTGTGAACGCGACTTTTGAACCTTGGAACTTGGAAATTATTTGGATTTTGGTGCTTGGAATTTGGTGATTATTTTTTCCCCAAGCTCTTCATCCTTCTTCCCGGCATCCGGGAAGAAAAGGGGAGACCCAAATTTGTCAACGCCGAAGGTCTTGATGACGCCCTGGGTTTCTTTAGAAACCATAAAGCCGGCAAAGGCTTTGGCCCCTGCGCTATTTACCCTGGGCCATTTCCCAGGACTCACCTCAATGACATGATAGATATTCAGGAGAACGGCATCCCCTTCGACCAGAATATCGAGCCCGAGGTTTTTCTTCAACGCCAGGTAAGTCCCTCGGTCGGTAAGAGTGATCCCCTTCTTTTCGGCAGCCACGTTCAATGTCTGGCCCATTCCAAGACCAGTCTCCCGATACCATTTCTCCCCTTCAGGATTTATGCCTGCAGCTTCCCAGATGGCTTTCTCCTTTACATCTGTCCCCGAATGATCTCCTCTGGAAAAAAATAACGCCTTCGCAGAAGCGATCTTTTTGAAAGATTCTACACAGGACTTTGCTCCTTTGATCTTCCCAGGGTCGCCTGGGGGTCCGACAATGATAAAGTCATTATGCATGACGAGCCTTCGATTTATTCCATAACCCTCCGCCATGAATTTCTTCTCCGCTTCGGGAGAATGGACCAGGAGTACGTCCGCCTCTCCCTTCTCCCCCATGGCCATGGCCTGACCAGAGCCTACCGCAATCGTCTTGACGAAATAACCCGTCTCCTTCTCAAAAATTGGCAATAGAACGTCAAGAAGTCCGGAATCCTGAGTGCTGGTGGTTGTGGCGAGGATAACGGTCTTCTCCCGCGCCTGGACGGAGAAAACTCCTGTAATAAAGAGAAATGAGACGACGACGCCTGATAAGAAAATCTTTTGGCCGATCCGTCGTTTCACAATCTCTCCTCCTCGAACCGCTACACTTCAGCTACGCCCGGCGAGGGGCGGAGCAATACGAAGCGGAAGAATTTAACAGAAATCCATTCCCCTATGCCCATGCCACTTTAGACTATTTTTTTGAATAGAGAACCTTCCCCGAATTCTTAAAATCATAGCTTCCCAACCGTTCAACCCTGTTTCGAAATTCCTGGGAGCTCAGGACTTCCATGAAAGCCTGGACTCCTTTTTCGAAAAAGGTCGATTGGTCAAGGATCATATCAAAGCTTTCCTGGGTAATCGGGATAAACGGAAGGCCGAGGAGTTTAGAAACGGCGACGGTGGCGACACCCACGTCCGCTTCTTTTGAGAGGATCGAAAGAGCCACTTCAAAATGGGTGTAGACCTCTTTTCCATATCCATTGATCTTCGCAGGAGAGATCTGCAGTCGCTTCAGGTGTTGATCCAAAAGCACTCTCGTTCCGGAACCCTTCTGCCGATTGACAAAACGGATTCCCTTTTGAGTCAAGTCTTCGAATCCCCTGATCTGAAACGGATTCTTAGGAGCCACTACAAAACCAAGGTCCCGGCGGAAGAGGTTGACCACCACGGGTTTCATATTAGGAAGATACTGCGGAAGAAATGGAATGTTGTATTCTCCGGTTTTGGGATCAAAAAGGTGGGACCAGGCGATATCCGTGTAACCCGTGTTCAGGGCCCTGAGCCCGTCCGTGCTTCCTGTATTGGCGGAGAAAATATAAAATTCAGGATACGATTTTTTCACGGAAGTCTGAAGCATGTCGAGGATAGGGTCGTTGCTCCCCGATGCCAGAAGTCCTCCCTCGATTCTTCTGCTTTTCTGCCTTGCCTGGTCAAGCCCTATTTTGGCGTTGGATTCGATCCATTCTTCGATCAATTTCCTCGGAAAGACCCATTTCCCCGTCACCCGTGTCGACGGGATTCTCTTCGTCTTGATCAGCGCATAGACCTGCTTCTCATGGATCCCCAAATATTTGGCCACTTCTTTAGTGTTCATCATTTCCTCAGACATGGCTTCCTCCTAATAAATAATAAAATATTAAAGGAGATGGAAATACTTGTCAATGAATAGGTTTACAAACAATTCCTTTTTATTACTCGAAAATCCTTATTAATCGGCGTCAAATTCCCCTCTTTGAGAGGTCCTTTGCCCAGAGGAACGGAACGTGTTTTCGATTCGAGACGGAAGTCAGATTGCTTGGATAAAATCGACTTGTGGAGAAGCAAACTTATTCTTTGAAATTAATCGCTCTGGCGCCCTCGCCATGGAGGGCTCGGGTGCTATTGCCTGCTTCCAATCCGTTGATGATTTAAATTTGATGAACGACCTAGCTGTTCCGATGGATCCCAAAATACCACAAAAATGGCATTTCTGCCTTCGCTTTCTAGCTGTTTGAATATGGGTTCCTCTTTTCCGATTATCTTCTCAGTCTGTGGCAATCATCACATTAGTGGCTTTGATTACCGCATACACTTGTTTACTCTTAGAAAGGCGTAGAGCTTGTGCTGATTTTTTAGTAATAATAGAGACAATCTGAACGCCTCCGGGAAGTGCAATGGTAACTTCTGAATTAACTGACCCATGTTTGACGTTCTTTACCTTGCCTTTAAGGACATTACGAGCACTTATCTTCATAATTTTGCCTCCTTTTATAGTATTTAATTTAAATAGTAGTAACAGGACGTACTCCTGTCAAGAGATTTCGGGAAGCCGCGTACAAAACGCAATGAGCAAAGTCCGGCGTCCGTTTTCTATTTGCGTTTCTGGACGAATACCCCCGATTTCTGGATTTCTACGAGGAATCGAATCGCCTGTCCCAGAGATGGTGAAAGGCCCCTAGGGTTTGAGCAATCAAACAGAGGGAAAAAAGACTATTTTGTTCAGAATACTGAACATCTGCCCGCTGAGATCCATCCTTTGCCAACAATAAATTATCAAGAACGCGTTCGAAGGCAGGAACTGTTCATTAGAATGAACGTACGGTGAGGCGGGCATCCCTGTTTGACGGACAAATCGCAGCCGTTCAATGGGCTTCGTAGCAATAAGGAGTAATAAGTAACAATTCGTATTAATCAGAAAGTTTTTTCTTGACAATATACCTGCCCTCAATTATAATGTCTGCCGGATTGGGGGAAGATTCGCTGACTGCCATGCCAAAAAAAGTCAATATCCTTAGCGGCTCGGCATCCGGCGAGCTAAGGGTGTGGGAGCAACAATGCCACAATGGGAAGGAGGAGGGATTCATGAAAAAGAGGGGATGGTTTTTTGTCGGTACGTGTCTTATTATTTTCGTTTGTTTAGGCCCTGCTTGGGCAGAAGAAGCTACTAAAAGTCAAAGCCAGCAGAAAGACTACCAAGTATTTGATCTTGGGGAAATCTTTGTAACCTCTGCGAAACCGCCAGCGGTTCAGGAGATGGCTATCACCAATGAGCTAACCCCTGAAGACTTCAAGGCCACGAATAGTACTACCGTTGCCGAGGCCCTGGCGTATGTCCCGGGGATTCGAGTTTCAACTGGACGCAAGAACCAGCCCCTGGTTCAAATTCATGGGCTGGACCAAGCCCATATCTTGGTCCTCATTGATGGCGTCCCTTATTATGAGAGCAAATACGGATACCTTGATTTGAATGAGATTCCGGTCGAAAACATCGCAAAAATCGAGGTCACCAAGGGGGCCGCCTCTGTCCTCTACGGACCGAATGCTTTTGTGGGGGTTATCAACATCATCACGAAGAAAGCCACTGAAAAACCTTCTATTGACGGAACCTTCGAGTATGGGCCCTACAATTACAACAGGGAATCGGTTTCGCACGGTATGAAGGTCGGTATCTTCAGCTACTGGTTAAGTTACACCCATCAACAAGCAGACGCATGGAGTTTGTCTAATGCTTTCGTCCCACAAATCGCGCAAGTTATGACAAGGGGTCCAAAAACTACAACCAACACCGTCTTGCAAGACACGGGCCCTCGTGTTAACTCCGATTACAATACTAACGCCTTCTGGGCCAAAGTGGGCATCGATCCAAATCCGGGCTCAGAATATTATCTGAATTTCCATTATATCACTAGAGATAAAGGGGATCCTCCTTCGATAAATGGTGGAACAACGTTCCTCAGCCCGCCTGCCTCTGCCTTTTCATCCATCTTTGACAAGATCCCCAGGTACGACGATTGGGGCATCGATCTGAGCGGGCAGCAAAAAGTCATCGACCAATTGACCTTCAAGGGAAAGTTGTTCTATCACAATCACGTCGATGACTACGAATCCTTTTCAGATCCGTACTATAACCACGAAATTGCCTATAGCAGATTCGAAGACTATAACTTGGGTGGGTCACTTATGGCAGACGTCCAGCCTTTGGAGTGGGATATCGTTAGGCTGGCTTTTAATTTCAGAGGCGATTCCCACAAGGAGCGGGCTCAGGATTTCTTGCCCTTTGCACCGTCATTTTCCTATACGGGGTCCGTTGGTCTGGAAAATGAATTTAACTTAATAAAAAATTTATCCGTCGTCCTAGGACTGGGCTATGATTGGTTTAATGTCACAGAAGACAAGGTAGAAAACAAGGCGGGCACCGCGCTAGTCAAAGCAGGAAAGCGACCCGAAATGGACAACTGGGATCCAATGATTGGCGCCAACTACAACCTTACTGACACCACGAGACTTTTTGGCTCGATTGCCCGCAAAGTGCGCTTCCCGACGCTGAACGATCTCTATACATCAAAAGGCGGAAATCCAGACCTAAAAGCTGAAAAAACAATCAACTATACCCTTGGGATCTCCCAATCCTTATCCAAATACGCAAAGGTAGAACTTGCGGGGTTCTATCATGACATTTCGGACTTCATCAGTAATAGTGCAAATCCTATTCAAAATCCTTTGGCCCAGTTCCAAAATTATGCCAAAATCCAGTTGATAGGGTTTGAGGTAAATGCAGAAATTTCCCCGATGAAAGACCTGGTCCTCAACGCCGGTTACATGTTTAATGACGCCCGAGATAGAAGTATAGGTGCGGTAACCAGCGATGTCACCAATATCCCTGAACATAAATTTGACGTAGGGATCCACTATACGATTCCTTACATCACGATTCCTTACATCAACAGCGCTACGCATCTTGATCTCGAAGGCCTCTACTTGGCCAGGGTTTTCAGCCAGGTTCCAACCCCCCAATTTCCAACCCAGGCGACACAAATGACCCACGGCTACTTTACTGTGAATGCGAGGCTCTCGACAACTTTCCTTAAGCATTTTGAAGCCTATGTGGCGGTCAACAACCTTTTCGACAAGAACTATCAGTCAGAATATGGCTTTCCCGGTCCGGGTCGATTTGTCTATGGCGGAATTTCCGCGAGGTATTAGCGGTTAAGGCCTTTCTCTGAAGGGCCATGCAATCGTAAAAGGAGGGGCAAATGAAAAAAAGGTTAGCGTTGTCACTTTTTTCACTTATTATTTCTTTTTTATGTTTTCTCACGGTGAGCGGATGGACAGCAACCTTACCGGCAGTCAGCATCACGGGTGCGGTCCGGCAGCCATTGAATCTGACCCTACAGGATCTCCAGAAGCTTGAGGCCGTTACGGTCCGGTTGAATGAGGTGACCACGGATCATCGCTATAATGGCGTATTCTATTTCCGAGGGGTTCCTTTAAAAGCACTGCTGGAACTTGCTTATGTCGAGAAGGAGGAGACAGGCTTTTCGAAACTGAATGACCTTGCCATCGTGGTGAGGAATAAGGATGGAAAGCAGACCGTGCTCTCATGGGGTGAAGTGTTCTTCAGTAACCCAGGAGAAGTGGTTTTAGCCTTTTCGAGCGCTCCGATTATGCCGCACGCCGATTGCAAAATTTGTCATGCGCCAGAGGTTTATCAGTCCAGGCTGGATATTCTTTCGCGCCGCGTAGGCCTTCCCAAACTGGTCCTCGCCAATGATTTTTATACAGACCGCTGCCTCGAAGACGTGACAAATATCGAAGTCCTCGACCTTCACCTTAAAATGGTTTTCAAGAGAACCCAAAACCTCTTTTCCCCCGGCTTCACAGTAACAGGCGAGGTGAAACAAACCCTGAATATCTCCGACCTCGCCTCGTATCCTCGTACTCAGGCTCCGGCAAAAATGGTGGGAGACGGAGCGGGTTATCACGGCCTGGAGTCTTATGGCGGGGTCCTTCTTTCGGAACTTCTGAAGAAGGCGGGCGTAACCCCCGATTTAAACCAAGTCATCGTCATCTCCGCACCCGATGGCTACCGTTCCCTCCTCTCCTACGGTGAAGTGTTCTTATCCTCAAAAGGAAAGAGCATCATAATCGCCGATCAAATCGCAAATCAGCCCGTGAAGAAGGACGGGAAATTTAAACTGATCTTACCCGATAATCTCTCTGCTGATGGGACAGTAAAAGCCGTGGGGAAAATCGAAGTGATGGCCTTAAAGCCCAAGGCCAATTTCTACATCATCGGCACGGGGTGTGCGGATACCAGTCTACTCACGTTAGAGGCGATCTCTTATATGGGAAAGGCGGATGTCTTCGTCTGCTCCGAGGATATACAAAAGCGGTTCGCCAAGTATATGGGAAATAAGCCTGTCCTGTTTGACCCCCTGATGAACACGGAGCACTTGTTTAAAAAGGATCATCCCGATTTATCTTCCGAGGAAGGCAAAAAATTATTGGAGGCGCAACGGGCGAAGAATAGTCAGATGATACGAGATGCCCTCAAGGCAGGGAAATCCGTTGCCTTTTTAGAATACGGGGACCCCACCCTCTATCCAAGCTGGATGCATTGGCTCGGCGACCTATCCAAAGAGGCCCATTACATCCCCGGCATCAGCGCCTTCAATGCCGCCAATGCAATGGTTGGAAAACATCTTGGCTGCAATGGTTCAATCATCATCACGGTCCCCCAAGGTCTAAAGACCAACGAAGCCATGCTCAAGGCAGTGGCCGACAATGGAGACACGCTCGTTATTTTCATCGGTTTGAAGGAGTTAAAAAATCTCAAACCCCTTTTCCAGAAATACTTCTCAAGCACAACACCCGTCTCTCTTGTTTACAGGGCAGGTTATTCCGACAGTAACCATGTCGTCAAAACCACGGTTGCAGACGTCGCTGAGGTGGCGGAAAAGGAACAAGAGAAGCATTTGGGAATGATTTATATCGGCCCGTGCCTGAAGTAGAGCTTGAGCATGCAGCTGAAGCGAAGGCTCAACCTTTTCGATGCCACATTGCTTGTGATCGGTAATGTCGTCGGGGCAGGCATCTTCACCACAAGCGGCTTTCTGGCCGGTGAACTGCCCCAACCCTTGCTTTTTGTCGCCATCTGGGTCATCGGTGGACTTCTTACACTATGCGGAGCCTTAACCTATGCCGAGATGGCCGGAATGTTTCCCCGCTCGGGCGGAGATTACCAATTCTTAAAAGAGGCGTATGGGCCATGGGCGGGTTTTCTCCTGGGCTGGGTTAGCTTTTGGGTGATCACGCCAGGCTCCATCGCCGTGCTTTCCATTGCGATGGTGGCCTATATAAAAGGTTTTCTTCCTCTTCATTACGCTCTTTCAGAAAAGTTCTTGGCGGTAGCGGTCATCTTTCTCCTCTCTTTTATAAACTACCGAGGGGTACGCTTGAGCGGGACGGTACAGGATATTTTCACCCTGGGAAACCTGCTCATCATTCTTGCATTAATCTTAGGCGGATTAACATCCGGAAACGGCAACTGGCAGCACTTTACGGCGGCCTCTTCAGCCTCTTTGCCTTTTCCCAAACTTTTTGGACCCGCGATGATTGCGGTGCTTTTTACTTATAGCGGTTGGTTTGCTTCTGCCTACATCGGGGCCGAAGTCAAAAAACCTGAGAGGAATCTTCCCTTTTCCCTGTTATTGGGGACAATCATCGTTACGCTTTTTTACACGGCTATCAATCTTGTCTATCTCTATGCCCTTCCGCTTTCACAACTGAAAGGTACTGTCAATGTGGCACAAATTACGGCAGGAACCCTTTTCAACCCCAGGATGGCTCAGGTCGTTTCCTTGTCAATCATCCTGGCTATCAGCGGCAGCATCAATGCGACCATCCTTGGAGGAACACGCATCTATTATGCGATGGCTGAAGACAAGATCTTCTGGTCCCCCCTGAAAAAGCTTCACCCCAAGTACGGCACTCCCCATTTTTCCATTTTGAGTCAAATGATTTTAGCCTGCATCCTGGTTTCATTAGGAACGTTTGGCCAGCTGCTAAGTTATGTGGTGTTTGTGATGCTCCTCTCCTCTATTGCCGCAGGCGTGGCCCATTTCATATTGCGTCTGCGAAAACCGGGCCTGCCGAGACCGTACCGCACCGGAGCCTATCCTGTCGTCCCTCTTCTATTCATTTGTTTTTATATTTGGATTGCCGCTCAAATAGCCTATGCCAAGCCTTTGACTTCCATCGCAGGTCTCCTCATTGCTCTGTCCGGATTGCCTTTTTTTATCTGGCTTAATACAAAAAGATTACGAGAAGAAAACAGGATGGATTGCAGAACGGTTTAGGGTATGCATACTCGGTTGCCACACCGGGTCTTAAAATCGTAGTGGAGCCCCATCGAATTATAAAATCGCTTGCGAATGATACTTTGCTTTGCACGCCGCAGCAATAAATGGTACACTTTTTTCATATAGGCTTGCCTTATCCTCAAAGGAGAACTGAGATGTTTGCTGGGAAAACAATCTTGGAGATCATTCAGATCGGTGGTTTTACGATGTATATCCTGCTTTTCTGCTCTTTCCTGTCCATCACCATCCTTCTGGAAAGGCTCCTCTATTACCGAAGACGCTCCAGAACCAAACGATCGGAATTCATGGCTCGAATCAAGAAGGCATTAAAGAGCGGGAGTATTGAAAAGGCAATGGAAGTCTGCACGCACACGCGTGCCCCCTTCTCGAACGTCATCTATTCCGGACTCGTCCTCCATGATCACCATGAGAAAGAAATATCGAGTGCCATGGAGCGGGAGATCACGGTCGAGACCACGAAACTGGAGCGCTTTACGAGCATTGTGGGGACCATTGGCAACACGGCGGTCTATATCGGGCTCTTTGGGACCGTGTTGGGGATCATCCGGGCCTTTCATGACATTGCGGCAGCCGGAGCGGGAGGGATGAGCATTGTGATTGGGGGTGTGGCCGAGGCCCTGGTCTGTACGGCCATGGGGCTATTCGTGGCTGTTCCTGCGGTGATCGCCTTCAACTACTTTATGAAGCGGGTGGAGCGTTTTATCCATGATATGGAACTCTGTGCTTCGGAGGTCATTGACCTGATCGGCAGGGGATCACCGGCATGAAGAGGGAGAGCAGAAGATCCAGATTGATGGCGGAGATCAACATCACCCCGTTTACGGATGTGGTCTTGGTACTGCTTATTATCTTCATGATTGCGACGCCGTTTATCTATCAATCCAGTTTGAAGGTGCAATTGCCCAAGGCGACGAAATCGGAGGAGCCATCGCGAGACATTGTGATCAGCATCAACGCGCAGGGCGAGGTATATTTAGAGGATACGAGGCTGGATTTAGA
>DBZJ01000148.1 GCA_002311635.1 Syntrophaceae bacterium UBA1163 | reverse complement strand
TCTACACCGCCCGGCCCGGCATCATCATCGGGAAAAAGGGAGCGGAGGTGGAGAACCTGAAAAAGGAACTCCAGAAGATGACCGGCAAAGAAATTTTTATCAATATCCAGGAGGTCAAGAGGGCAGAGATTGATGCCCAATTGGTGGCTGAGAATGTGGCCTTGCAGTTGGTAAGACGGGTTGGATTTCGAAGGGCGATGAAGAAGGCCGTGACCTCTGCGCTCAAACTCGGTGCAAAGGGAATCCGGATCGCTTGCGCCGGAAGATTGGGAGGAGCGGAAATGGCCCGTAGGGAATGGTATCGCGAGGGTCGAGTCCCCCTTCATACTCTCAGGGCGGATATCGATTTCGGCCTCGCCGAGGCCAAAACGACCTACGGGATTATCGGTGTAAAGGTTTGGATCTTCAAGGGGGAGGTCTTTCCGACGAGAGAGGGAGAAGAACGCGCAGCCTAATGTCAAATGACCAAGTTCAAAGTTCAAATAGAATCTAAAGTTCAAAGGAAAGACCGTTTGACATTTAAACCATTTGACATTCCTTTGGCATTTGGATTTTGGAATTTGGCATTTTATTTAAGGTGATTCATTATGTTGATGCCGAAGAAAACGAAGTATCGAAAGCAACAAAAGGGAAAGAGAAGGGGGGTGGCCTCCCGTGGAAGCAGCCTCAACTTTGGCGACTTCGGACTCCAGGCCATGGAATGTGGCTGGTTGACTGCCCGTCAGATTGAGGCCGCACGAATTGCCATGACCCGATTTATCAAGCGCACCGGCCGGATCTGGATTCGCATCTTCCCAGACAAGCCGATTACCAAAAAGCCCGCAGAAACCCGGATGGGAAAAGGAAAGGGCACCCCTGAAGACTGGGTGGCCGTCATCCGGCCCGGACGAATTCTTTATGAAATGGAGGGGGTGCCTGAAGAGAGGGCCAGGGAGGCATTCCTTCTGGCCTCCCATAAATTGCCGCTCCATACAAAGTTCATCATGAGGGGGAGCCATCTATGAAGGCAAAAGACCTTCGCCAACTGAGCGAAGGGGAGATACTCGTGAAAGAGAAGGAACTGGGTGAGGAGCTCTTCAATCTTCGCTTCCAGCACGCCACAGGACAGTTGGAGAATGTCATGCGAATCCCTCAGGTCAAACGGGATATCGCTCGATTGAAAACGATCCTTAAGGAGAAGACTCTGAGCAAAGGAAAATAAGACCCATGGGAGAGAGAGGCAAGCGAAAAACGTTATCGGGCGTGGTATCGAGCGATAAGATGGATAAGACCGTTGTGGTCATGGTCAATCGTCTCGTCCTTCACCCTGTTTATAAGAAATATGTCCGGAAGAGGACGAAAGTAAAGGCCCACGACGAAAAGAATGAATGTCATATTGGAGACAAGGTTCTGCTGATCGAGACCCGTCCGCTGAGCAAAGAGAAACGGTGGCGTGTCAAGGAGGTCCTTGAGCGGGCCGCCTGATTACAAATGGAAAGTCGAATGTGGAAGTTGAAGGTGGGTTCAAGAAATCATTTTCCACCAACCACTCTCCACTTTCTACTCTCGAAGGGGAGTGGATCATGATTCAGATGCGGAGTATTCTCGAGGTCGCCGACAATTCGGGAGCCAAGAGATTGGGGTGTATCAAAGTCCTCGGCGGCACCCGTCGGAAGTATGCCACCTTGGGAGACATCATTGTTGTTTCCGTCAAAGATGCTCTTCCCAATTCCAAGATTAGAAAAGGGGATGTCGCTCGTGCTGTCATTGTCCGGACGAGGAAAGAGGTGAAACGTCCCGACGGTTCCTACATCAAGTTTGACGACAACTCCGCTGTCCTCATCAATCCCCAGGGAGATCCTGTGGGAACCCGAATTTTCGGTCCGGTTGCCCGGGAACTTCGGGCCAAGAGGTTTATGAAGATCATCTCCTTGGCTCCGGAGGTTCTCTAAAAGCGTGATACCCCTCCTGCCCCACTGGGAGCAGGTGTAAGGATGAGAGGGATTTGAAATGATCGTTCCAAAATACCACATCAAGAAGAACGATTTGGTCATGGTCATTACCGGAAGGGAAAAGGGGAAGAGCGGCCGTGTCCTGAGAGTCCTCCCCGAGAAGGAGAAGGTGCTGGTTGAAAAAATCAATTTCGTCAAAAGGCATTCTCGCCCTCACGGGCAACAGCGACAGGGAGGTATTTTGGAAAAGGAAGCCCCCCTCCATCTCTCCAATGTGATGCTCCTCTGTGAAAAATGCAATAAACCCATTCGAATCGGACACCGCGTGACGGAAGATGGAAAGAAGGCGCGGTTATGCCGGAAATGTGGGGAACTTTTGGATAAGTAGGTAATCGAATGGCTAAATTAAAAGAGGTCTACCAGGAAAAAGCAGTCCCTGCGCTGATGAAGCGGTTCAATTACAAGAATCGGATGGAAGTCCCTAAGCTCGAGAAGATCGTGATCAACATGGGATTGGGGGAGGCCATCCAGAACATAAAAATCCTTGACTCTGCGGCACAAGAGATCAGCCAGATCACAGGACAGAAGCCCGTCATCACCAAGGCAAAAAAATCGATTGCCCAGTTCAAATTGAGAACGGGGATGCCGATTGGATGCATGGTCACCCTTCGGAAAGAGAGGATGTACGAATTTTTCAATCGCCTGGTCAATGTCGCTCTCCCGAGAGTGAGGGACTTCAAGGGTATCTCTGGAAAGTCCTTCGACGGCAGGGGGAATTATGCTCTTGGAATTCGTGAACAACTGATTTTTCCGGAAATTCATTATGATAAAATTGACAAGGTAAAAGGGATGAACATTGTCATTGTAACTACGGCCAAGACGGATGAAGAGGGTAAGGAACTGCTGAGGCTGCTGGGGATGCCCTTCAGAAATTAATACGCAACAGGTTTGAGGCTGTAGGCCTGAGGCAAATTCTTTGTTGCCTCCAACCTCTAACCTCAATCCTCTAACAGGGATTTTAGGGAGGAAAAATTGGCGAAACTTTCGTTGATGAACAAGGCAAAAAGGCCGCAGAAATTTAAAGTGCGAGAGTACCATCGATGTCCCCTCTGTGGAAGGCCAAGGGCCTATTATCGAAAATTTAACATGTGCCGACTCTGTTTAAGAAAATATGCTTCCCGAGGCGAAATCCCCGGGATGATCAAATCCAGTTGGTAAAAGTTGCGGGGTGAGTATGTCCATGACCGATCCGATAGCCGACATGTTTACACGAATTCGCAACGGGTCTAAAGCGAAATTCGAAAAGGTGGATATCCCTTCCTCAAAAACAAAACGAGAGATCGCGAAAATTTTAAAGCAGGAAGGGTTCATTAAAAACTTCAAAGTCGTCGCGGATGATCACCAGCATGAGATGATACGAATTTTTCTCAAGTATGACGCCAGCCGAAAGGAAGTCATTCACCTCCGGCGGATCAGCAGACCCGGACGGAGGATCTACGTGGGAAAAGACAGCATCCCCTCTGTCATGAGCGGGTTAGGATTTTCGATCCTCTCCACCTCGAAGGGAATCCTGACGGATAAATCTGCCCGAAAGGCCGACGTGGGCGGAGAGGTTTTATGTTACGTTTGGTAACGTTAATAAGCACCAAATCACAAGCACCAAGTGCCAAACAAATTCCAATGACCGAAATTCGAAATATCGAAGTGATTCTTTTGGTCATTTGAATTTCGCGTTTGGAATTTGGGATTTGAGGTATAAGATGTCTCGTATTGGAAGGATGCCCATTGCCACGCCGAAGGAAGTAAAGGTCGCCTGCGACCCCTCCAAAGTTGAGGTGACCGGGCCCAAAGGTCTTCTCGCCCATCCACTCCCTCAGGGTATTTCCGTCTCCGTGGACGGGGGAAAGATTGTCGTTAACCGCGCCAATGACCAGCGAACCACCAGAGCGCTTCAAGGTTTGATGCGGAGCCTGATCGCCAACATGATCACCGGGGTCACCCAGGGATTTGAAAAAAAGCTTGAGATCGTAGGAGTGGGTTTCCGTGCGGATCTCCAGGGAACCGTCCTCAAGCTGACCGTGGGGTATTCGCACCCTATCCTCTATCCCGTTCCTAAGGGAATCAAAGTGGAGATAGAAAAACAGACCCTCCTCACGGTGAAAGGGATTGACAGACAGCAAGTAGGAATCGTCGCTGCCCAGCTTCGTTCGATCAAACCACCCGAACCTTATAAGGGAAAAGGGATACGATATCTCGGTGAACGAATCCGCAAGAAGGTCGGGAAGACCAAGGCTTGATAAATAAACCCGCCCCACAAAGCGGGACAGTGAGGACCACCTTGAAAGACAGAAAGAAGTTGGCCAGATTGAAAAGGAAAAAGAGAGTGAGGAGCCATGTCGTTGGAACTTCCGAGCGCCCTCGCCTCAATGTCTTCCGAAGTTTGAAGCATATCTACGCTCAGGCCGTTGAGGATGCGTCAGGGAAAACCCTCGTGAGTGCCTCCACCATGAGCCCGGAGCTGAAAGGAAGTTTCCGCTACCCGGGGAACGTGGAGGCTGCAAAGAAAGTTGGAGAACTGATTGCCAAGAAGTGCCTGGACAAGGGAATTCGGAAGGTGGTTTTTGATCGAAGCGGGTATCTCTATCACGGCAGGATTAAGGCATTAGCCGAGGCTGCCAGAACAAGTGGTTTAATTTTTTAACGGAGGGAAAGACATTGCCGAAAATTGATCCCAGTGCATTGGAATTAACGGATCGGGTGGTTCATATCAACCGGGTGGCCAAAGTGGTGAAAGGAGGGAGACGATTCAGCTTCAGCGCCTTGGTCGTGGTTGGAGATGGAAACGGCCATGTGGGAAGCGGGTTGGGAAAAGCCAATGAGGTCCCGGAGGCCATTCGAAAAGGGATTGAACATGCGAAACGGAACCTGATTAAGGTTCCCCTTACCAATAAAACGATTCCTTATGAAGTGACGGGAAGGTTTGGCGCCGCCAGAGTCTTGCTCAAACCGGCCTCCGAGGGAACGGGCGTGATTGCGGGGGCAGCCGTCAGGGCCATTGCTGAGTCGGCGGGGATCCAAAACGTTTTGACGAAATCTCTTGGATCAAACAATCCTTACAATCTGATCAAAGCCACCCTGCAAGCCGTTAACCAGTTGAAGACTCCAGAAGAGGTGGTTGATAGAAGACATGAAACCGCGGCGGAAAGCTGAGACATTCGACATGGACAAAACGATTACCGTCAAATGGATCCGGAGTACGATCGGACGCACCGACGACCAGAAGAAGACCATACGGAGCCTCGGGTTTAGACGGCTCCATCAAACTCTTACCTTGCCGGATCGGCCCGAGATCCGGGGAATGGTTAATCGCGTCATTCATTTGCTTGAAGTCAACCCTTCGACTCCCCGGCCTGAAGGGGGCCAGGGTTTGCCTTCGACACGAGCCCACGCCGAGGGGCTCAGGGTTGACCCTGAGCGGCACGTGCGTGCCCGACCCTCTAAAAAGGGACTTGGCGCCGCCGAACGCGTCAAGGAATAATTCCAAGGGAGCGCGGATGAGATTAAACGAGTTGAGACCTCCGGAAGGAGCGAGAAAAAAGGAAAAGAGAGTGGGAAGAGGCATTGGATCCGGCCATGGCAAAACGGCCTGTCAGGGGTCCAAAGGCCAGAATGCCCGTGCCGGGAGAGGAACCAAGGCGGGTTTTGAGGGAGGTCAGATGCCGCTTCAACGTCGGCTTCCAAAAAGAGGGTTTCGTCCCCTTTTTA
This sequence comes from Syntrophaceae bacterium UBA1163, assembly GCA_002311635.1. Lineage (GTDB taxonomy): Bacteria > Desulfobacterota > BSN033 > BSN033 > UBA1163 > UBA1163. The sequence continues at coordinate 13,186 of DBZJ01000148.1, read as the reverse complement.
AGAAACACTTTGCCATCATCCATGTAGGAGATCTCAATCGTTTCCCGAAGGATACAGTGGTGGACCCCGATCTTTTGATTCAATCCGGCCTTACAGAAAAAGAGGAACGGGTCAAGCTTCTTTCGGATGGGGAACTTCAGCATCCTCTTATTATCCGCGTCCATCAAGCCAGCAAGGCTGCCCTTAAGAAAGTGGAGAGTGCTTCAGGGAGGGTGGAGGTCATCGGCTCATGATTTCAGGGGCCCAGAACATCTTTAAGATACCGGAACTCAAGAGAAGGATATTATGGACTCTCGCTTTCCTGGCGATCTATCGTATTGGGGTCCACATCCCGACGCCCGGAATTAACGGGGATGCTTTAGCCTCCTTCTTCGCCGCACAGAAGGGGACGATCCTTGGCCTCATTGATATGTTTTCAGGAGGGGCCTTGGAGAGGCTCTCCGTTTTTGCTCTGGGCATTATGCCCTATATCAGCGCTTCGATCATCTTGCAGCTTCTTACGGTGGTCATTCCCTATCTCGCCCAACTCCAGAAAGAAGGGGAGATCGGCCGAAAAAAGATCGTCCAATATACTCGTTACGGAACGGTCGTTCTCAGCATAATCCAGGGATTCGGGATCGCCGTCGGCTTGGAGAAGATGTCAGGGTCAGCGGGCGAGATGGTCGTTATGGTTCCCGGATGGTCCTTCCGAATCATGACGGTCATCACCCTGACCGCAGGCACGGCCTTCATCATGTGGTTGGGCGAACAGATTACGGAAAGAGGGATCGGGAACGGCATCTCCCTGATCATCTTTGCGGGAATTGTGGCCAGAATGCCCAATGCCGTGGCCGATACGTATCGGCTTTATACGGCGGGAACGCTGGATATCTTCACCGTTTTGGGCTTGATCGTCCTCATGGTATTGGTGGTCGCTGTGATCATTTTTGTCGAAACCGGGCAAAGGAGGCTGCCGGTCCAGTACGCCAAGCGCATTGTGGGAAGAAGGGTCTACGGTGGCCAAAGCACCCATCTTCCCCTTAAATTGAACACCTCGGGTGTCATCCCGCCTATCTTTGCCTCCTCCATCCTATTGTTTCCGGCGACGATTGCAAACTTTGCACCGAAGCAGTGGCTGGAAGTCCATCCCTGGGTGAGTGCCGTCTTACAAAACCTGACTCGGGGTGGGCTTATTTACAATCTTCTTTATGTGGGATTTATCTTCTTCTTCTGCTATTTCTATACGGCCGTCACCTTCAACCCGAATGATGTCGCCGATAATATGAAAAAATTTGGCGGGTATATCCCCGGCATCCGCCCTGGACAGAAGACCGCTGAGTATATCGATAAGGTGCTCACCCGGATCACTCTTGGAGGAGCGATTTATGTGTCAGCTATCTGTGTCCTCCCTACGATTCTCAGCCAGAGATTCCATGTCTCCTTCTATTTTGGAGGAACGTCCCTGCTGATCGTCGTCGGCGTGGCCTTGGACACGGTCCAGCAGATTGAAGCCCACATGCTTTCAAGACACTATGAGGGGTTGATGAGAAAGGGCAGATTGAAAGGGAGACGGGGGTAGCAACTTAGAGTTTAGATTTTTGAATTTAGAGTTTAGGAGATTTGATTTGAATTTGATTTTATTAGGCCCTCCCGGGGCTGGTAAAGGGACTCAGGCCCAGAGGATTGTGGAACGGTATCACATCCCTCAGATCTCCACTGGCGACATCCTGAGGGCGGCAGTGAAAGACGGCACCCCTTTGGGAACGAAGGCAAAGGGATTCATGGATCGAGGGCAGCTGGTTCCGGATGAAATCGTCATCGGAACTATTGAGGAGCGGCTGAAGGCGAAGGATTGTGACTCAGGGTTTATCCTCGACGGATTTCCAAGGACAATCCCTCAAGCCGAAGCACTCCAATCTATCCTCACCAAAATCGGAAAGAGGATCGATCACGTCATTAACATTGAGGTGCCATCCGAGGAATTGGTGCACCGGCTGACCGGGAGGAGGACCTGCAAGAACTGCGGGGCCATGTTTCACCTGGTTTTTCAACCACCTAAGAAACAGGGCAGTTGCGATCGATGCGGGGGGGCACTCTACCAGCGTGCGGACGACAACGAAGATACCATTCGGACACGACTGAAGGAATATGAGAACCAGACCGCCCCTCTCATCCAGTATTATCGCGGCGAAAAAAAACTTCGGTCAATTCAAGGCATGGGTGGCCCCGATCAGATTTTCGATCAAATCGCCCATTTATTAGATGCCACGCCCGTTTAAGGGTGCGGAGGAAGACGCAATGCCAAAGGAGGATGCGATCCAAGTGGAAGGAAAGGTCCTGGAGACCCTTCCCAACGCCATGTTCCGAGTAGAATTGGAGAACGGTCACAAGGTGCTCGCGCATATCTCTGGAAAGATGCGAATGCACTTCATCAAAATCCTCCCGGGGGACAAGGTGACATTGGAACTCTCCCCTTATGATCTGTCACGGGGAAGAATTATTTTTCGTGAGAAATAAGCGCCGAACCATGGAAGGTTCAAGGCAAAGCTTTCGGGTTTGTCGTATTCATTAACGAATTGAGGTAGAAGCAGTGAAGGTCAGGGCATCGGTCAAAAAAATCTGTGACAAGTGTAAAATTGTAAAGCGAAGAGGGGTGATCCGGGTGATCTGTGAAAACCCCAAACACAAACAGAGACAAGGATAGGTCCAGAAGGCGGAAGGTAGAAAGTGGAATGTGGAAGATCGAACCACGCTCCACCCTCCACCTTCCACACTCTGATTTAAAAGGGGTGAACTATGGCACGCATCGCAGGAATCGATCTTCCGAAGGATAAACGGGTGGAGATTGCCCTCACGTATATCTACGGAATTGCAAGACCTTCATCCAATAAAATTCTCGCGAAGGCGAATATCGATAAGGATACGAAGGTGAACAAACTCACGGAGACCGAGGTGGTTCGCATTCGAGATATCATCGAGCAGGAATACAAGGTGGAGGGAGATCTCAGACGGGACGTTGCCACCAACATCAAACGGCTGATGGATATCGGTTCCTACCGAGGCCTTCGCCATCGGAAATCTCTGCCCGTTCATGGTCAAAGAACTCACACCAACGCCAGGACTCGAAAAGGACCGCGCCGGGCCATCATTGGAAAGAAGAAAGAGACAAAGGAATCGTCACGCTCATAGTATATTTATTCATCTTTAAGTTTTTGACGAGACACGAGTCACAAACCACGAATTACCTCAATAAAATAAGGAGGCGTTATGCCTAAAGGGCAGGGGATAAAGAAAAAGAAGGTCAGGAAAATTGTTCAGACCGGAATTGCGCACATCCAGGCCACGTTCAACAACACGATCATCACCATTGCCGACCCAGAGGGAAATGTGGTCACCTGGTCCAGCGCCGGCACGCAGGGTTTCAAGGGCTCCCGGAAAAGTACCCCTTTCGCCGCCCAAATGGCGGCAGAGGATGCTGCCAAAAAAGCGATGGAGCACGGCGTTCGATCCATCGATGTCTATGTCAAGGGCCCCGGAGCAGGAAGGGAATCGGCACTGCGAGCACTTCAGGCGGCGGGTTTGAAAGTTCATCTCATTAAGGACGTAACGCCTATTCCCCACAATGGATGCCGTCCTCCTAAGAGAAGGAGAGTTTGATTAATTCTGGTAACAAAAGTTCTCAGAAAAATCGGTGTCATCAGTCTTAGGAAAGGAGGTTAGTTTTGGCAAGGTATACGAAAACGAATTGTCGGCTTTGTCGAAGGGAAAATATGAAGCTCTTCCTCAAAGGGGAGCGGTGCTATACGGAAAAGTGCGCGTATGACCGGAGGAACTACCCCCCGGGACAACATGGCCAGGATCGGAAAAAGTTTTCGGATTATGGGACCCAGCTTCGCGAAAAACAGAAAGTGAAAAGGATGTATGGCATTCTGGAAAATCAATTCCGTAACATTTTTAAAGAAGCGGATCGACAAAAGGGGATTACCGGAGAAACGCTTCTCGCTCTTTTGGAAAGAAGATTAGACAACATCGTCTACCGGCTGGGCTTTGCCAATTCAAGGGACGAAGGGCGTCAGCTCGTTCGACATAACCATTTCCTGGTCAACCAGTCCAAAGTAAACATCCCCTCCTATCTCGTGAAACCGGGGGATGTCGTCGAGCTTCGTGAGAAGAGCAAGAAGGTTGTCCGTATCTTGGAGGCTTTGGAAGGGGTGGCCCGACGGGGTGTGCCTCAATGGCTGGAATTGGACAAAGATCAGATGAAGGGGAACGTGAAAGGTCTGCCCACCCGCGAGGACATCACCCTACCCATCCAAGAGAAGTTGATCGTCGAGCTGTACTCAAAGTAATTTGGAGGCGATATGCAGAAAAGTTGGAAAGACTTGATTCGACCCAAACGGTTGGAATTGGAAAAAGAAACCCTCACACCCTTTTACGGAAAGTTCACCGCAGAGCCCTTTGAAAGAGGGTTCGGCATTACGATTGGAAATTCTCTTCGACGGATTCTCCTCTCTTCCTTGCAAGGAGCGGCGATCACCTCGGTTAAAATTGATGGCGTGCTCCACGAATTTTCGGCCGTCCCAGGGGCAAAAGAGGATATTACCGAGATCATCCTCAACCTCAAAGAAGTCAGGTTGAAACTCCATACCGAAGGGCCCAAAACGATTCGGGTGAAGGCGGAAGGGCCCAAAGTTCTGAAGGCAGGCGATATCATCGCCGGCGATGCGGTGGAAATCCTCAACCCGGACCACTACGTTGCCACGCTTTCTCGGGATGGGAAGCTTTCCATGGAGATGGTGGTGAAGGTTGGAAGGGGTTATGTTCCCGCAGAGCGAAACAAGGAAGAAAACCAGCCAATCGGGACCATTCCCATGGACGCCATCTTTTCTCCGACCAAAAAGGTAAATTACACCGTCACCAATGCCCGGGTGGGACAGATCACCGATTACGATAAATTGACCATGGAGGTCTGGACCGATGGAAGCTTGAGCCCGGAAGAAGCGGTCGCGCATGCGGCCAAGATATTGAAGGATCAACTCTCCATATTCATCACCTTTGAAGAAGAGGAAGAAACGGAGATGTCCTATTCCGAGGATGAGGAGAAAAAGGAAGGTCTGAATGAGAACCTCCTCCGAAGCGTGGACGAATTAGAGCTTTCGGTCCGGTCGGCCAACTGCCTGAAGCATGCCAACATCAGGCTGATCGGAGATCTGGTTCAAAAAACAGAGGCTGAAATCCTGGCCACGAAGAACTTTGGCCGAAAATCGCTCAACGAGATCAAGGAGATTTTGACCGAGATGGGGCTTAGTTTGGGAATGAAATTAGACAATTGGCCTCCCAAGAAATCTGAAGAAGAAATGGAATCCGGAGCCATTGGATAGGAGCAAGGAATGAGGCATCGCGTCGCAGGTAGAAAATTAAGCCGCCACACTCGACACCGGGAGCTGATGTTTCGGAATATGGTCGTCTCGCTGCTCCAACATGAACGGATCAAGACCACTCTGGCCAAAGGAAAAGAGCTTCGAAGCTGGGCGGACAGGATCATCAGCTTAGGAAAGCAGGGAACGCTTCATGCCAGAAGACAAGCCTTTGCTCTCCTCCGGGATGAGGGGATTGTCAAGAGACTCTTTGACGAGATCGCGCCGAAGTTCAAGGACCGGGAGGGTGGATATACCCGGATCTATCGGCTGGGATGGCGGGTGGGAGACGGAGCCCCCCTTTCTCTCGTCGAGCTCGCCACCTACGTGCCGCCTGAAGAGAAGAAGAAATCGGCGATGAAAAAAGTCAAAGAAGTGATCGGAAGGGTAGCTCCCAAAAAGAAGGAAAAGGCAGAGAAGAAGGAGAAAGTTGAAAAGAAGGAAAAAGAGAAGGTAGTGTCGAAAAAAGTAAAGAAGGCGGAAAAGGTAGAAAAAGAAGCTCCCAAGGAGAAGAAGGAAAAACCGAAGAAGAAAAAACCCTCGGAAGAAAAAAATAAATAGAGACCTTTTCTCTGTTTAGACGGCTCTTTTCAGGGGTTGCAGAAGTTGCAGCCCCTTTTTGTATTATCTGTTTCATCTTGGATTATTACCATGAAACTCTTGCCGGAAGATGGCAAACCGCAATCAATCATCACGGAAAAGGAGACCCTGTGGCATCAATAAACCACCGATTCGTCGACACCAACGGCATTAAGATGCACTTCGCCGAACAGGGCCAGGGGCCGCTGATCATTCTTTGTCACGGCTTCCCGGAGTGCTGGTATTCCTGGAGGCACCAAGTACCGGCACTCGCTGAGGCAGGCTTCCATGTGGTGGCTCCAGATCAGCGTGGCTACGGCCAGACCGATCGGCCGGAGCCCATCGAGGCATACAACATCCTCCAACTGACCGGTGATATGGTTGGACTCATCCATGCCCTGGGGGAAGACGGGGCGATAATCGTCGGACACGATTGGGGTGCACCCGTTGCCTGGCATTGTGCTTTACTCCGCCCTGACCTGTTCCGTGCAATCGTCCTGCTCAGCGTGCCCTATCTTTCCAGATCCTGGGAGTCCGGACGACCGACGGAAGCAATGAAACGAATGGCGGGTGAGCAGGAATTCTACATGCTATACTTCCAGGAGCCGGGCAAGGCGGAGGCGGAACTTGAAGCGGACGTCTTTAAAACCATGGCTCTTTCCCTCTACTCATCCTCAGGAGATCCGCCACCGGAGAAAAGGTGGCGTTATTTGTTTGGTAAATCAGAGAAGTTTCTTAATACTGGATCACTGCCGAAGACGCTTCCTGCCTGGTTAACCGAGCAAGACCTCGCCTTTTTCGTGGACGAGTTCAAACGCACGGGATTCCGGGGTGGATTGAACTGGTACCGGAACATCGATAGGAATTGGGAGCTTACACCTTTTCTGAACGGCGCGAAGCTGCGTCAACCCGCGCTGTTCATTGCGGGGGAGTTCGACCCGGTCGTCGCAATGAATCAGAGGGCCTTCAATACAATGGAAAAAACAATGCCGGAGCTAAGAAAGAAGGTTCTGTTACCAGGGGCTGGGCATTGGATCCAGCAGGAGCGTCCAACCGAGGTCAATCAATTGATCATCGAATTCTTGACGAACCTCAATCTCTGAACGATTCGCAAGCTTTCGCTCGTTTCACCCCAAACCTCTTTTTAGGACTTGGAGTCGAAGGATGGATGACGTGCTCACTATCGGAAAACAAGTTCTGGCATCGCAACCCTTTAGTCTTTTGCTGCATGCTGAACTTCTGTACTTCTCCCAAGGACGTGCCGAAATAAAAGTCCCGATCCAGCCCGAACTGAAACAACAGCACGGTTTCGTACATGGAGGAGTTATCAGTTACGCCGCGGACAACGCATTGACATTCGCCGGCGGAAGTGTTCTCGGTCCAGGCGTCGTAACGTCCGAGTTTAAGATCAACTATCTAAGACCGGCCAGGGGTGACTTCTTGGTGGCTAAGGCCACAGTCATCTACTCCAGCAAGACCCAAGCTGTTTGTCGGTGCGACGTGTTCATGTCTGAGGAAGGGAAAGAGAGCCTCTGTGCGACCTCTCAAGGCACAATTTCAAAGCTGCCCGAAACTCCAGACTCGAGGACCGAAGACTGACACCTCTCTCAGGTGCTCCTACTGGAAAGTAAGTGATTGTTCGGTTTGAGTCAGCACACCAGACCCACGGTTGCAGAGAAAAATACCTATTGTACATTTTCGACGTAGGTTAACTGTTGAAATGCAGTAATCAATCATGTTAGAAGTTATTGTGGCTTTTCAAGTTATTCACGTACTTCAAACTTAACGGGAGCAACGGGGAGGATGACATGATCACACTAATTGCGAAGGTGAAAGTGAAGGAAGGGAAAATGGATGAGGTTATTAACGCTCTAAAGGAAATTGTTCCAAAAATCAAAGCGGCGGAACCGGGTTGCCTTGTCTATATTCCCCATACGGTTCGCGGTGAAGACAATACGATTATTTTTTACGAGAAATACCCGGATAAAGAAGCATTAAAGGTTCATTCCAGCAATCTTCCAAAATCTCTGGAGAAACTTGCTCCACTGCTGGAACCGGGAACGGACGTGAAGACCTGTTACGAGATCCTATAAAATCTCCCCTGCCCCTCTTTTGCAAAAGAGGGGAATTCCTCCCCTTTCTAAAGGGAGGGGAGGGGGGATTTGATCTTCAACGTCCATACAATTATGGACTAATACAAACGCGTTAAATCATTTTACATGTAGCGCAAGGCTTTAGCCTTGCTTAAAGCAACCCTAAAGGGTTGCCCTACAAAATATTTAATGCGTTTGTATTAATTGATAACCTTGTAAGATTCGCTAAAGCTCCGAAGACCGGTGAACTACCGGCTCTCGGTTAGCCTCAACTGAAACGGGTCGAGCCACCCACAGGGCCGCAAGAAGAAGATTCCGATCCTTTTGATGACGAGAAACTGGAAAGAATTTTCTCGGGCTTATGTTCTCCGCAATAGGGGCATGTTAAGGAATCTCCTCTCTCATTGACCCTCATGAACCTTTCAAAAACTTCCCCACATTTTCGACATCGATACTCATAAATCGGCATTGCTTTCTCCTTTAATTGTAGCGTCGGCATTTATTGCCGACGATCTCTTTGTCGCCCCCAGTAAATGGGGGCGCTACAAATTGTTCGACATTCATTCGAATTAACTATGAACCACCTCATACCCTGCATCACTGATGGCTTTTTCAATCCGGTTCGAGGCAACCTCCTTTGTATTGTCAAATTGAACCTCTCCTTTAGCGAGATCCACCCGCACATTCTTAACCCCGTCCAGTTGGCCCAGCGCCTTAGTGACGGACATCACGCAATGCTGACAGCTCATTCCTTTAACTTTTAAACTTGTAGCCATTTCCCTTTCTCCTTTCATTTAATGCATAATGCTTGCCTTATCAATTCGGCATTCCGCAATCCACATGCCGGAATTTACTTACGCCCAATCGATATATCTTGAGACAGCCTTCTGGAAATCTCTCAAGGTCTCCATTCTTCTGGCTCCCGGCTTCCCCTGGGTCTTGTCCAGACATTCTTCCATGTAGGTTTTGACAACAACCGTCCCTACTTTTTTGACCGCGGCAGTGACGGCAGCCACCTGAGTCAGAATGTCCGCACAGGCAACTTCCTCCTCGACCATCCTCTGTAACCCGCGGATTTGTCCTTCGATTCTTCGTAATCTCAGCAAGACGTCTTTTCTTTCCTCATTCATACTATACCCCCCTATGGTAATACTGAAAATAGAATAACCCTTTCCTTTCGCTTCGTCAAGGAGAAAAGACTCCCACACGTAGATCCCTCCTCACCCCCTTTTCGTAACGGAAGGGGCGCGTAAGCAAGAGAGCAAAAGGTCGTTTCTTTCAGATCCGTATCGAATTCCGTTGACAAGGGGCGGCTGTTCATTTAACGTGGGTACAAACATTGAGAAAAAACAGGAGAGAATCGATGCGAATCAAGGCGAATGATATTTACGTCAACTATGAACTATCTGGGAAAAAGGGCGCTCCGGTGGTCGTTTTGAGCCATTCCCTCAGCTCCAGCCTCCTCATGTGGAACCCTCAGATGGATGCCTTGAACCCTTATTTTCAGGTCCTCCGATATGACATCCGTGGTCATGGCAGTAGCGACGCTCCTTCAGGAGCGTACACCTTAGAACTCTTGGCGGAGGATGTCATTAAATTATTGGACGCCCTGGATGTGGATCGAGTGCACTTTGTGGGACTCTCCCTGGGAGGAATGATCGGCCAGAGTCTTGCCCTGAACGATCCGCATCGCCTCCAGAGCCTCAGCCTGTGCGATACGGCTGCCGTCGTCCCCGCAGAAGCCCAACCGTTATGGCAGGAGCGTATGGATAAGGCGCGTACGAAAGGCATGGAGGCATTATTGGATCAAACGATGGAGCGCTGGTTTAGTCCATCTTTCCTTAAGCAAGACTCCAAGATGTTAGCGCTCATTCGACAGCAACTCCTGGCCACCCCTGTATCGGGTTATATTGGCTGCGCTGAGGCGATTCGAAGGTTGAATTATTTAGAACGACTTTCGGAGATTAAAGTACCAACGCTGATCATGGTAGGTGAAAAGGATCCGGGAACGCCGGTCTCTGTCTCAGTGGCCATGCGCGAACGCATATCCAATTCAAAGCTGGTGATATTGCCGTCTGCCCGTCATCTTTCCAATGTGGAGCAGGCCGACGCTTTTAATGCGGCTCTGCTGAACTTTTTAAGGAGTCTTTCGTAAGGGAGGATAACTATGTCTTTCGATTTCAATGCCGATGAGATCTTTCAAATAGGAGTCCAGATTGAAGAGAACGGACGAAGATTCTACGAAATGGTTGCAAAAAATTGTTCGGATCCTTCTGCACAAAAGCTCTTTTTGGACCTGGCGAGCTGGGAATCTAAACACATCGACCTTTTTGAAACGCTGAGGCAGCGATTGCCCCGTTCGGCAAAGGGAGGAGATTTCTTCGATCCAAACCAGGAACTCCATCTCTATCTCAAAGCGGCAACGGACAGCCATGTGTTCTTGAAAAACAAAGATATTTCTGAGCTCGTTTCAAAGTGTAAAACACCGATAGAAGCTTTAGATCTGGCTGTTGCTTTTGAGAAGGATTCTGTGGTGTTTTATACGACGATGAAAAAATTAGTTCCTGAATACTTAGGGAAAAACGAAATTGATACTCTGATTGACGAAGAGATCAGTCACATTCTCATTCTCACGGAGAAGGAAAAAGAATTAGAAATTCAAAAGGAATCTTGACCGGACCGTGCCCGAAAGCCCGCTCCCTGGGCGGGGACCTTCACTCAAAACCGTAAGACTATATGCCCTTCAAAGCCTTTTCCAAATGCTCGTTTGACTGGGAAATTTTCTCCATGGCCTCTTCAATCTCGGCCTTTACCGAATCTAATCCCAACTCACCGGCCGTTTGAGCCCATCTTTTGTATTCACCCATGTGGCTTTCATTATGCTCGATCCAGTGTTCAATGACGACTGATAATTTCTTCTTCTGATCCATTCTTATTCCCTCCACTTGTCTGAGTTTTTGCCAAAGCACTGCACGGGGACTTGGTCAACTCATCCGGAGAGACCCGTTTCCCCATTTTGGTCTTCATCATTGAAAGCTTATCACCTGTTGCGGCATGGGTCAAATTCACGTGATCAAAACGATCCTATCACCCTGACCTACCGCGGAGGTGGCGCATGGCTGGTCTGGGACACGTCCGAGACAAAAAAAAGAGGACAGCCAACGATGACGGAGGCTGTCCTCCAAAGGGCAGTAAAGGAACCCTTCCTCAATATCCGTACATTTGGTACCAGTCTAGCGAATTTGGCTCCGGCCTCATGATTTCAGGACCTAAAGAAATGGGTGCCATCTCTTCTTGCTCAGTCCAATAAGGCTGTACGCCGAAGTATCTGTAAGTATCTCCGGCCCATCTGGGATTGTTCAAATCCCCAGACGCGTCAAAATCAAATGAGAGTGCCAATCGCTCCCTGGTGGTATTGAGAACAAGGTCATTCTCACCACGGATCGATAGAGTACTGAATGGAACGGCAATCAAACTGCTCTCCCTTCCAGGAACATCGTAAAGGACCAAGAAGGCAATACGGCCGTCCGAAGAGCCGATCACAAAATCATTGATTCGTCCTGCTTCTTCTCCATTTGGCAGACGAACTTCAGCACCCATTAGTCCATTGCTCTCGTAAAGCTCCAATGCCTTGGGCATTTGCTCTCCTTCCTCAGTCCAATAGGGGACTTGGCCATAGTGCCTGTAGATGTCTGCAAGCCAAGCAGCGTCCATGACTGGCGGAAGGCCGTAGAACTCAGAGTAGCTCGGATACTGCGTGATTGTTCTAATAAACGGATCCCTAAGCGACGAGGTGGCCACCCCTATCTCCATATCGCCCGGGTTGAATTCAAAAGTTTCCTGACCAATTCTTGCAACCGAACGATAAGGAAGTGCCAGTGGCTCCGCGCCAAGAGTCGGGACATCCGAGAGGACCACCAGGGCAATACGGTCGTTTGTCTTGTCGATCACAAGACTGCTGATCTGCCCCAAACTTCCATTATTCATGGTCGTCACACGATGGCCGATAAACCAGCTGGCCTCAAAGGTATCCAGTCCCATAGGCTGGTAGACAACTCCTACCGTTCCCCTCTGAAATTCATTATACCCTTGGGCAAATGCGCTGCTGCCAAGAAGCACGAGGCAGAAAACCGAACTCAGTGTAACAAGAACTTTTATCATTTTGTACATTGCTCATTCCTCCTTTCCTTCTAGATCCCCGTTGCTAAGAACTCTACGGGGATATACAACAACTTATATTTAATCATCCCTTCTCTCTATTTCAAGGAGATCGGATCTCCTATCTTTTCTTGCAAAAGAGTTGAGCGTCTGGATTGCTAAATTTAACCATGAAACTCTTTTACAAAGGCGGAGGGAGGTTGTAAAATGGGATAACAAAAACCAAAACCCACTCTTGTCGCGGAGAGCTGCTTCACCATCTCGTTTTTCTTAAAAGAGGGATCGAATATGGCGAATTTGGAAGAGCGAATTAAGAAATTAGCACAGTGGATGTTCGAGTCCAAATATCTCGTCGTTTTCACCGGCGCGGGCATCAGTACCGAGTCAGGGATACCTGACTTTCGGGGACCGGATGGCGTCTGGACAAGACAAGAGAAAGGGCTTCCACCTATAACCAGACCTTCCACTCCGGTCGAACCGAACGCTGGGCATCGAGCGATTGTAGAGCTTCAGAATATTGGTAAGTTGAAGTTTCTCATCTCCCAGAATGTGGACAACCTCCATCTGCGCTCCGGGATTCGGCCTGAATTGTTGGCTGAATTGCATGGAAACGTCGCAAAGCTCAGCTGTCAAAGCTGCCAGACCCAGGTGGAGAAACCTTTGGGGACAGATACCTGCAAGTGCGGAGGCAGGCTAGTCTCGAGTGTCGTGAACTTTGGCGACTCGCTTCCTCAGAAAGATCTGGAGGATTCTTTCCAGCACTCAAGTTATTGTGATCTCTTCATTGTGGTGGGATCGAGTCTTGTGGTGAGCCCCGCGAATGATATGCCGAGAGTAGCTCTGCGATCGGGGGCCCGCCTGGTCATCATTAACCAGGGAGAGACCCCGATGGAGCGAAGTTGTCATCTACGTTTTGATGAAAAGATCGGAGAAGTCCCCTGATGCCTCATTAATAAATGT
>DBZJ01000230.1 GCA_002311635.1 Syntrophaceae bacterium UBA1163 | reverse complement strand
AGCGATCCAGGTGAAGAGGACCGTGAAGGCAATAGCAGCAGTCAGGGCATTGTCAAGGAGGACATTGTGAGCTGTCCGACAGAACCGCTCGGAGAAAGCCAGAAGGGCCACTGTGAGAGCGCCCCCTTCGATCCCCAGAATACGCCAGCCAAGGAGAAAAACAGCGACTAAAGATAAAAGAGCGAAAGCCGCCGCTGTAAACCGTGCAGCCGCAGCACTGGGCTCCCCAACGATTCGATACACCGCGGCTACCGCGGCCTGGAAACCAGACGGTTTTTCGACAAACGGAAGCCCTGCGAGTCGCGGCACGATATAGTCTCCTTGCTTGTACATCTCACGGGCAACCTCCGCCTCGCGAAGGTCATCGGGGGCCACAAGCTCGCGCCCCGCCTGTCCAATCAGGATAACGATCGCGCTCGCAAGAAGTAGACAGGCTATACGGGTTCGCACTCCTATCACCGAGGGCAGTATTTCAGGCTGCTTTTTCACTGCTATTTCCATCCCAAATTTTTAATACTATCATTAAAAGGATTAAAAACAAGTTAAGATTCCTTAATTGTCTCGATCAGGTATCGTTCGATCGAGTTTATCAATTAGGCAAGGATTTCGAGCCGAAGCAACTGAGGATTGTTGGTTAGAAGTTAGTACGGGTACCGAATTTGGTGGCCTGCATCAGGAAGTTCGTTCCCATGGCGCCAACTTGTGTTCTCTCCATATTTTATGCAGGATCGTCTAAAGTATTTGTTATTGGCGTAGGATAGTCATCGTAATAACAAGAGCCCCCAGCATAAATCTGTACCAGGCAAAGGGTAAGAAATTTTTGGTTTGAACATATCGAAGCAAAAAGCCGATGCTAACTATACCGGTAACGCAAGAAACCAGCATACCTATTATAAAGCTCACAGTAATCATAGACGAATTCGAAATAACGTGCGGCAGTTTAACCATGGCTGCGCCGAGGATGATGGGAGCAGACAACAGGAACGAAAACCGAGCTGCGTCTTCTCTGGTTACGCCCATCAGTAATCCTGTCGTTATCGTAATGCCCGAACGGGAAACTCCTGGAATGATCGCTAACGCCTGGGATATCCCAATGAGTATGCTTGTTCCAAAAGTGATATCTTCTATCGCAACATTCTTGGCACTTCTACGATCTGCCCAATATAGAAGAATGCCCATCACGATCAACATAGTCGCAATAAGAACAGGGGATCTGAAGATCGTCTCGGCTTTTTTTTCCAACAGATATCCTGCCGCTGCTCCGGGCACACTCGCCGCCGCCAGATACCAGAACAATCTGCCTTTGGCGCTTCGGACATCCGTAAAACCCTTTATAATGAGCTGCCACCAGTCTCTCCAGAAGTAGAGAACCACCGCCACGAGCGTGCCGACATGGAGGGCCACATCAAAAGTAAGTCCAGGATCCGTCCACCTGAAAAACCACGGAACCAGGACTAAATGGGCTGAACTCGATATGGGCAAGAATTCTCCCAACCCTTGAGCCAATCCGAGTACGACTGATTGCACGATTGTCAAATTCTACCTCCTGCCCCGCTACGCTTGTCCCGTCTTGACGGGGTGGCTGGGTCCCCTTGCCCCCTCTTCCCATCGGGAACAGGATAAAGGTGAGGGGGATCACCGGGTATGCAAAAAGAACTAATGCGTTTGTGTTAGCACCTGTCTCTAATAATCGATCCCGGGCTGCGGCTCAATCCCCTGACTATACGCGTGCTTCACTTCCTTAATTTCACTCACCGTATCCGCCAGATCGACTACTTGAGCATGAGCGTCTCTCCCCGTCAAGACCAGATGCATCAAAGGAGGCTTGCGTTGAATGATTTCCAAAACCTGTTCCAGGTCCACGAGCCGAAGGTGCAGGGCATTGTTGATTTCATCCAAGATAAGGATATCCTCTTCGCCCGATTCCATTTTTTGATGAGCTAATTTGATCGCCTCCTGAGCATTCGCTCTGTGTTCTTTGTAAGGATAGGGATTGCCCTGGATCCCGCAAAATCCTTTCCCGGTGGAGATGAGCTCCACCTCACAACCCATCTTCTTTACCCCGTCCCATTCACCCGCATACATATCACCCTTCATGAATTGGATGATACAGACCCTCATGTTGTGGCCGCATGCCCGAACCGCAATGCCAAGAGCGGATGTCGTCTTCCCCTTGCCGTTGCCGGTTATCACAACGACAAGTCCCCTTCTCTCTTTGGGAACCAATCGGGTTATCTCCATTGCCGTAACCTCCTCCCAAGATGCACCGGCTTTTCAGGCCTATTCGACAATGACTTCACAAAAAGGAAATATGATAGCATTGGGTCTTCGTCCTCCAAAAAGAGTTGAATGGCCCAGCGTGACGCTAATTATTCAACTGTAATTTCAGTGAGATATACATCAAAACATAATATAAAATATTAAGATTAAAAAAAGAACAAAGGAAAGCCCTTGTAGCCCCAAAAAATTCGCCTGCCATGGACCGCTCAGAGCCACAAGGGCTTCTTTTCATTGACTCCCACTCCCATATTCCTGTCCCCAACTGTTGAAGCATCGCTTACCCCATCGGTACATTTAATAACCAATGCGTTGTTGATGTCAAATAAATTCTTATCTATCCCTCACTCGATACTCAAAAATACCCTAAGATTCTTGGTCAAATACAGTGAATCCCCCATTTACGCTATCAGCCCGTTCTCGTAGAGTACTAATACATTCAAATTAATTTATGTTAAGCCCCCCCTTCTCTTGGGAGGCGGGCTGGGAACGCAGGGTGAATGAAAACGCTATTCATCATAAAACTATTCATTCTGCTCACAGGGGTCCTTTTTTTCCAGGGCGCTGTCAATGCTCATATGGAGCATGAGCAACCCAAAGATCTCTCCGGGATCGGGATTGATGAAAAGTTGGGGCGACTTGTACCCCTTGATCTAACGTTCCATGACGAGAACGGCAGTGCCGTTAGTTTAAGACAACTAATTCATGTACCCGTCGTTCTCACCCCGGTCTATTTACATTGCCCGAATGTTTGTAGTTTACTGCTGCAGAATTTGGCAGAGGCTCTGGATAAGCTTCCCGCGGAACCGGGCAACGAATACACTGTTCTCACCATCAGTTTTGACGAAACGGAAAAACCAGATCTTGCCCGTCAAAAGAAAAAAACTTACTTGAAAATGATCCAAAAACCATTTCCTGAGGGGGCCTGGAGATTCTTGACCGGAGACGAACAGAATATCCATAAGCTGACGGATGCCATAGGCTTCCATTTCAAGCGAGTGGGGGAAGATTTTGAGCACCCGGTATCATTGATTATCCTTGCTCCCGACGGAAAGATCGTCCGCTACATGTACGGCGCGGACCCCCTCCCCTTCGATCTCAAGCTCGCCCTTGTAGAAGCTTCCCAGGGAAAAATTGGCCCTACCATTGCTAAGGTCGTTCGTTTCTGCTTCCGTTATGATCCAAAAGCCAACAAACTCGTCTTCAATATGTTGAGAGTCACTGGAACCGTTACCCTATTTTTTGCTTTATTATTTATCGTGTTTCTTCTTTTCAAAGGGAAAAAACAGCATCCCAAAGAGGAGCGACAGGAATGACATCAACCGGAGCGATGGAGAGCATTCGCCCAAGAATCAGTTTTTATGAGGACCACGGGAAATATCGCGGAATCCTCTCCTGGATTCTCACGTTGGACCACAAAAGGATTGGGCTTCTTTACTTCATCTTCGTCATGGCCTTCTTTTTCAGCGGAGTTGTTCTCGGATTCTTTATGCGACTGCAGATGCTTGCGCCAGGCACCATTATGAAGCCGCAGACATATAATTCTCTTTTTACGTTGCACGGGATCATCATGATCTTTCTTGTCGTCATTCCAGCGATTCCTACGATTTTCGGAAATTTCTTTCTCCCGATTCAGATCGGCGCCAGGGATGTTGCCTTTCCAAGAATTAACCTTTTGTCCTGGTGGCTTTACATCACCGGAGCGATTATCGTCGTTATCTCCGTTTTCACTGGCGGGGGTCCACCTGATACAGGGTGGACATTCTATGCGCCGTATAGCCTGAGAACCACGGTCAATGTCCCCCTTGCGGTTTTTGGTGTCTTTATTTTGGGCATGTCCTCTATTTTGACGGGCATTAACCTCGTGACAACGACTCATAGACTCAGAGCTCCTGGAATGACCTGGAATCGTTTGCCTCTTTTCGTATGGGCGATTTATTCTACCTCATGGGTTCAAATACTTGTGACTCCTGTGATCGGAATTACTCTCATCCTCATTATTATGGAAAGATTTTTTGGCGTAGGTGTATTTGACCCAGCCAAGGGAGGCGATCCCATTCTTTACCAGCATATGTTCTGGATTTACTCCCATCCAGCAACCTACATCATGATCCTTCCGGCGATGGGTGTCATCTCTGACGTTGTTCCCGTCTTTGCAAGGAAAAGGATCTTTGGGTATATGGCGATTGCCATTTCTGGAGTTGCCATTGCAGCAGTAGGCTCTCTCGTCTGGGGACATCATATGTTTGTCAGCGGGCAGAGCGATTTTGCTGACATCCTTTTCTCCCTTCTCACTTTTTTGGTTGCCATCCCAAGCGCAATCAAAGTCTTCAACTGGGTCGCCACTCTGTACAAAGGCTCTATTGTCATCGAACCTCCTCTCCTCTTCTGCCTCGCCTTTATCTTCCTTTTTTCGATTGGCGGACTTACAGGCTTGATCCAGGGGGCACTGGCGCCTAACATGCACCTCCACGATACATACTGGATACCAGGCCATTTTCACTACATCATTTTCGGAGGGATGGGATTCGGTCTTTTTGCCGCTTTTCACTATTGGTTTCCGAAGATGTTTGGTCGGATGTACAACCGAAAAATGGCCATGCGGGCATGGGCAGTCATGCTTGTTGGCTTCAACATCTTCTATTTCTCCATGCTCTTGCTGGGCTGGGAGGGTATGCCCCGGAGGTATTACGACTATCTCCCTCAATTCCGGAGCCTTCACCTGACAGCTACATTCGGTTCCTGGATTCTCATCGCCGGATTGATTCTGATGTTTGCTAATCTCTTCCGTGGACTTTTCAAGGGTGAAAAAGCGGAAGA
Organism: Syntrophaceae bacterium UBA1163; assembly: GCA_002311635.1. Classification (GTDB taxonomy): domain Bacteria; phylum Desulfobacterota; class BSN033; order BSN033; family UBA1163; genus UBA1163. The sequence goes on along the minus strand of DBZJ01000230.1, from coordinate 6,645 downwards.
CAATCCCTGGGGCGGGGCCACTCTTGAATGGCAGATTCCTTCTCCACCTCCGACTGAGAACTTTGAAAAAATCCCGGGTATCCGACATGGCCCTCATGATTTTAAGGAGCTTGAAAATAATGGATGAAGCAAAAGAAGCCGTTTTCGAAGAGGCCAGGGATTACACCGGCGCCAAACTGGGTATGTGGCTTTTTATCCTTTCTGAGCTTCTCCTCTTCGGAGGAATGTTTATTCTTTATTCCGGTTACCGCTATAAAAATCCTGCCGATTTTCATCATGCCTCGAGGGAACTGGAAGTCGTTCTCGGCACCTTGAACACCATCATCCTCTTGACCAGCAGCTTAAGCGTAGCCACCTCCATCGCAGCCATCCAAAAAGGACAGCGTAAATTATCGATGGTCTTGCTGATGGCCACCATGGCTCTTGGCCTCTTATTTCTCGCGAACAAGGGGTTTGAATGGGGCACCAAAATTGAACACGGCATTTATCCAAATTCTCCTACCCTTTTAGCCCGTTCGAAAGGTGAGATCCTCTTCTTCGGCCTTTACTATGTCATGACAGGACTTCACGGTCTTCATGTGCTTGTAGGGGTCTGCGTCTTCTCTGTGATGCTGATTCTTATTGCCAAGGGCACGCTCAACCAGATGCGTTTCGTGCCCTTGGAAAATGCTGGGTTGTATTGGCACCTGGTGGATATTATCTGGATCTTTCTCTATCCCTTGTTCTATCTGATCACATGATGGAGGATGAGCACCAGATGACAAGCACCCTTTCTTGAAAATATCGGAAAAGGGAGAAACTTCCATGGAGAATAGAGAGGTCAAAATTCATCCCGTTAAGTACAGGACCTATGTATTCGTCTGGATGGGATTAGTGATTCTCACAGGACTTACTTACACTGTTGCTGTAGGAATTCACCCAGCAGGGTGGGCCATCTTCGTGGCCTTAGCGATCGCCGGAACAAAATCCGGCTTAGTGCTAAACTACTTTATGCATTTGAAGTCCGAGAGGCTCGTCATATTTAAAGTCATTATTCCTCTTGTTATGGCCGTTTTCCTTGTCTTCATCCTTTTGACCTTTTCCGATGTAGCTTTTCGAGGTGTTGTAAAATGATCTTTTCAGCCGCCACAGGTATATCTGGCAGAGTGGTAGATAATGTCTTTCTCTACATCGTGACCATCTGCATCATCCTGCTGGCACTCATCACTTTTCTCATGGTTTACTTCGTCGTTCGTTACCGTCGGGAAAAACACCCCACGCCGGTTGACATTGAAGGGAGCACCTGGCTCGAAATTACCTGGACCGTCATACCGACGCTGATCGTTCTCAGCATGTTCTACTATGGCCTAACGGGATTCGAGTTTTTGAAGAAAGTTCCTCCCGGGGCGATGACGGTGAAGGTGATCGCCCGGCAATGGTCGTGGCTGTTCCAATATGAAAACGGAATTCAAGATCCAGAGTTAAGAGTTCCGGTCGGAATGCCGATCAAGCTGCTTCTCACATCGCAAGATGTGATCCACGGTTTTTATATCCCCGCCTTCCGCATTAAGCAGGACGTCGTACCAGGAATGACGAACTATCTGTGGTTTCAGCCCACCCAATTAGGAACGTTTGATGTCATGTGTTCGCAGTACTGCGGACTGGAACATTCCCACATGCTTACAAAAATAGTCGTCCTTCCCGAAGAGGAGTTTACAAAGTGGTATCAGGGTAAGAAGAAAGAAGTCGCAGCCAAGGCCCCTCCTCCAGGACTCCAACTCTACCAGGTCAAAGGATGCGTCGCCTGCCACAGCACCGACGGAAGTCCACGAGTGGGCCCGACTTTCAAAGGTCTCCTTGGAAAGAAGGAAGAGGTTACAACCGGCGGGAAGAAGGAGACGGCTGTCGTTGACGAGGCTTTCATCCGGGAATTTATTTCTGAACCCAACGTGGTCCATATTGAGGGATACCCGCCCATCATGCCCAAAATAAGTATGACGAACGAGGAACTAACAGCGCTGGTCGATTATATTAAAAGTCTGAGGTGAGGGAAAACGTGAGGACAACTGCCATCGACATAAGAAACATTGCGGGTCGCCCAGTCTCCCCCTCGAGAGAATGGCCGATCCTCCTTCTCCACCTCGGAAAGATCAGGATCTCACTTCTTGCCACGCTTTCGGCCGCCGCCGGTTATCTTCTCGCAACAGGAAAGATCACGATTCACATCCTTGTGCCAGCCGCATCTGTCTTCCTTCTTGCGTGCGGGTCCTGCGCGCTTAATCAATACCAGGAAAGAAAGATTGACCAATTGATGCTGAGAACGAGGCTGAGGCCCGTTCCCTCGGGGAGGTTGAATCCCGAGACTGCTCTCTTCATTTCTTTAGGGTTGATCCTCTCAGGCTTCGTCATTCTTCTTTACGGAGCAAATAAGATCGCGCTCTGTCTTGGAATGTTCGCTGTGGCCTGGTACAATGCGGTTTATACCCATCTGAAACAGAAGACAGCCTTTGCGGCCGTACCGGGTGCCCTGGTCGGAGCGATACCGCCTGCTCTGGGATGGGTCACAGGAGGAGGAAGAATACTCGACCCTCGGATAGGCGCAATTGCCCTCTTCTTCTTCATCTGGCAAATACCCCATTTTTGGCTCCTTCTTCTGGATTCTTCAAGAGATTACGAGAGGACCGGGCTTCCTTGCATCACAAAGGTCTTTTCGGCGAAACAGATTAAACGAATCATCTTCGCATGGCTTCTGTCGACAGGCGTCTCTTCTCTAATCATTCCTTTGTTCGGGCTTCTCAATTCATTTCTTTCTTGTCTTCTATTAATGGCCGCCGCCGTCTGGCTCTTCCTGAACGCCGCCTCTTTTCTCAAAGCGGATTTCGAGGAAGCCATCTCGAGGGTAATTTTCACGAAACTAAACCTCTTCACCCTCATTATCCTCATTCTTTTGTCGTTAAATAAAATGCTGATGGGAATTGGTTGATATTGACTTTCCGAAAGATAATCTTGACTACAGGAGGGAAGAAATGAAAAAACGGACATGGATCATCATGATTGGATCTCTTTTTCTTCTCGCAACGATAGGTCTCGCTGCAAACCCTGCACCCCCTAAGAAAACACCTCAACTGCTAAAAGAAGGGGGAAAAGTCTATGAGCAGGTTTGCGCATCCTGTCACGGCAGCAAAGGAGACGGAAAGGGCCCAGCCGGGGCTGTGCTTAAGCCCCCGCCGACGGATTTCCAGAAACCCCTGAAAGAATGGCCCAATACGAAGGGAGACCCCCAAAAAGTCTTCGAGGTTATTTCGAAGGGGATTCCAAACTCGGCGATGGTGGCATGGACACAATACTCTGAACAACAGCGCTGGGCATTGGTCTACAGAGTGATGGATTTTTCTAGGGCGATGGCAAAGGGGAAATAGAAAATCTGGCCGCCGGAGGACGGAATCACGGTTTAACGGATTTTTTTAAAAGGAAGCAGGCCCCGGTGGTTCGGGAAAAACCCGAGGGCTACTTCTCTTCATCCTCCGGCTTCTTTAGGAAGGCCTGAATGTAGACTACTTTGTCTTCTTTCGGACCCTCCTCCTTTTTCAACGGTTGACGAGTCCTTTCGGCCCCTTTGTAGACCTCTTCTAACTTACTAATGACCTCTTGGAGCTTCGGATCCTCCTCCACCAATTGGTTGATCTGCTGATCGAAGTAATCACCGGCCTTTTCAAGCTCAGAGAGATCAGTCTTAATCCCTGTCAAATCGGACAGCCTTTTGAGAACGGAGCAAACCACCTTTACGTTTCTGGTCTGAAGATATTGCGGGACATGACCCCAGAGGCTGATTGCCCTCAAATCCCTCTTCTTGGCGGCCTCGAGGATAAACGTGTGGATGCTGATGGGTCCGGAGTACTCCGTCAACCCCAGCCCGGACCGGATCACTCCCTCCCTTAGTTCCTCATGATTGAACAGACAGCTGACCATCGGAGGATAGGTGTGAGGGACGTAGTCGTAAGTACCGCCGATGGTAAAGAGCTCCATCACATGGAATCTCTCAGCCAAATCGAGAATAAGATCGGCAAAAACGTTCCATCGAAGATGAGGTTCGACTCCGGAGAAAAGGATGAGGTCATTGGAAGGAAGTCCTTTAACGTAGCAAAAATGATTGCCCGAGGTTTTTAGTTCGACCAACCTGCCCTCTTTAATCACTGCCATCGGTCGTAAGGAAGACATTTGATAAAAATTCTCAGTTGGAATGGAGGCGAATTTGCTTGCTCCTAAATTATCGATCAAGTGGCGAAGGGCAAAAGTGGAGATCTCTCCTGCGTTTGGCCATCCTTCAAATCCCATGATCAAATAAGGCTTATTAAGAACCGGCCTCTCAATATAGACGATTTCTTCCATTTTTTTCTCCATAGATATAGCCCTGGGGTGGTTCAGTTCTTCTTTCTCAATTTTTGGCAGATCCCAAGATTTAGCCGCCAGAACGGTTGATCAATCTGCCGGTCATTACCTGCCCAAGAACGACCATATCCTCCAAGGCAAGGTAATGATCCACAGACGCGTCGAAAAGAAGCTGGACAGACGCCGGAAACTCTTCGTCGCCCTCCCAAAGAACATACTGAAGAGGCACAAAGGGGAAAGCCCGGAGAATAAAAGAGGCATCCCCGATTTCCACAGGTTCCCCCCCCGATTTGACTCCAGCCTCCCGGAATGATTCGGCTGATTTCCCAAACCTCCGCTGCAAAGGTTCTGTCACTCTTCTCGCAAAAACACCCGCATAGAGGAGGCCTCCTGGAATATCTTTGTAGGCCACCCATTTTCCTGTGAGGGGATTCCCATCCGCACGGATGAGATAATGGAGCAGGAGGATGCGAGTGACCAGAGAAACTACTTTCTTCGATGGAGAATAGAATTCTATCTGAGGAAACCGGATCTGGTAGGGTTCTGAGAAGAAATGAACCGTGATTTCCCCTCCGTCTTCTCTTTTTTGATAATCTGCTCCGGCCCTTCTTGCCCTCTCCTCCAGATTCATTTTTCTGATGGAGGCACAGGCCAAATCAAAGGACTGTTGATAATTTTTCTGTTTAGAAAGCTCCATCCTATCCTGAAAAACGTAGAGCGCATAGCGCAAACCGCATAGTGTCTAAGAGCACTTAGTAAGAAATTCCGAAATCCCTGCCTACCAGCAGGCAGGCGCAATCATCACCCGATCTCTTCTCTCAACTTCTTTATGGTTTCTTCGTAGTTTTCCGTCTTAAAGATGCCTGTGCCAACAACGAAGATGTCTCCGCCGGCTGCTGAGACGTCTCTAATGTTGTCGATTTTGACTCCTCCATCCACCTCTATTTCCAACGACGGACGATGTTGATCAACCATTTTTCTCAACCGTTCAATTTTTTTCAGGGTGGAGGGGATAAAGGATTGTCCACCAAACCCCGGATTAACCGACATGATAAGGACTAAATCCAAATCGTCAAGGACAGGATGGAGGATTTTCAGCGAAGTCGCAGGCTTGAGCACAACACCCGGCCTCACGTTCAGCCCACGAATCTTCTTGATTGTGGTCTTGAGACGAGGACACGTCTCCGCGTGAACCGTAATCCAATCGGCACCCGCCAGAGCAAAGGCTTCGATATAACGCTCAGGGTTTTCGATCATTAAATGAACGTCGAGAGGCAGTGAGGTCAACTTCCTCAGCCCCTGAACGACGAGAGGACCGATGGTGATGTTAGGAACAAAATGCCCATCCATCACATCGACATGGATGACATCCGCCCCGGCCTTTTCGACTGCACCGACTTCGTCGCCCAGGCGGCTGAAATCCGCCGACAAAATCGAAGGCGCTATTTTTTTCAATCCAACCTCTTCTTATGCGGAATGACAATGTTTTCTTTGACCAAGAACATATTATTAAAATCACAAGGATAATTCAATCAAATTAACCCGATTTCGTGTTTTCCCTCAGTTCTGTTCCGAGACCCTATTCCTAAGGATCGGAGTGGCTTCCCAGGAGATAACTTGAAGCGGCACATTTTAGCGATGGACCAAGGCGTAGATACGTATAAAATGACACCTTCAGTAGCACCGTCCGATTCCATTCTCTCTAACGATCCGCAATTCCAAGTTTTTGGAGGGGAGACTACTCCGATCCCACTCCACCCGAGACTAAGCTGTTGCGACTTCGTCATCAGAGGATACCCAACAGCGCAAATAAGCCAAAGCCCAATATGATCAAACCTGAGATCCTGTTCAGCCACTGCAATCTCTTTGGATTGAGCAGCTTCTGTAATAGACCGGTAAAACCACACAGGATGAGCCACCACATTGCGGAGCCCACGAAAACACCCGAGACCAAAATTCCCGCTAAAAGGTAGTGACCGCCTTCGCTTCCTACTCCCAGTCCGGCGAAAACGGCAACGAAGAAAAGAATGGTCAGGGGGTTCGTGAGGGTCAGAAAAAAGGTCGATAAATACGCATGCCAGCGGTTATTTCCGTCCACGGGAGTTCCTTGTTCGGCTGGTTTGGAAAGAAACGTCTTCGCACCCAAGATACAAAGCAGCGCGCCCCCGATCAGACGAAGCCAAATCTGTTTGCCAATTAGAAAATCAACAAGAAAGGTAAGTCCGAATCCAGCAATGGCTCCGTACAAGCCATCGGCCGTAGCCGCTCCCAGGCCTG
>DBZJ01000137.1 GCA_002311635.1 Syntrophaceae bacterium UBA1163 | reverse complement strand
TAAAATTATTCAAATAACGTTGGGACACTACTGACTTCATATCTTTTGTTACTAAACTGCCTTTATAATATGAAGTCACCTTTGAACACGTATATTCAAGGGTGAGCTTGCCAAAAAAATTTGAAAAGGCATTTCGTTGTTCCTCCGTAAGATTTCCATATTTTTCCATCTGCTCAAGCGTTGCCTTTTCGTTTGAACGCCATCTCCCTACCAAAGGACAATCCTTCCTTGCAGTAGCGCATGAGATTATCAGAAATGAGCGCAGTGAGATGGCAGCAACATTTTTGATTCTATGCATAACGATGCGCTCGCCGGAAAGCAGACGCCATTTCCTGCCGATCCACTGCAGCTGCTGGTTAAGTGCCGTCCTTTTTCTCATTGCGAAAACCCCAAAGAGCATCATGGCTTTCATCGACCATTCCCTTTGCCAATCGTGAAACCACTTCATCCGGGTGGTTCTGTGCCTCTCGGATCACTTTGCGAGATGCTTCGGTATTAATCTCATACAGCAATTGCAGGGCGCAAAATGCAGGATCCTGATCATCAGAGGGTGTAGACGCCACTTTGGCAGCCAGAAAACGGACGGAAGCGTCCGGATGTTTCTTGAACGCGGCAGAGATTCTCTCAAACTGATTCAAGAGGCCCCGTTCCTGTTGTTTGGATCGTGGCTGGGTACGAGCCATCGTATTTGGTAACAGAAGGTCGTAAAGGATGGCCTCCGCTTCCTTAAACTTCGTCTCAAGTTCGGTCGTTGGCACTGCCTCAAGATCTGAACCTCGGACTCTCCCGGGAAGCACCGCGATAGTCACGAAGAAGGCAGGCAGAATAATTAGCACTCTCAGTGCTTTCATGTCACCATCCGTTACATAACGCTCGGCGCTGAGGTAACCTGCCTATCCGAAAAAGCACAGAGGCTATTCCCTGTCGCCGTCGAGCCAGTTGTTAAATTCACGGTGTTATTTCAAATCCTATTATTTTTTCGTCCGGGTAGACTTTCTTGAGGCTTGCTCTAAGCTTATCGGCAACCGTCCTTAGACTCAAGACTGTTTCATCAACAGCATTTATCATTTCTTCTGTTGAAAGTTGTATGATTTTATATAGGCGATTGCCAAGAGCATTCTCAATCTGGCCAAGAGGATATTCAACGCCTTCCACGATTCCCGCCCGCTCAAGCAGCGGTTGAACGTCTTCTCTGTGAATATGTGATCTCTCGTTAATTGATTGCAGAGCTCCACGATAACGGGCCTCTTCAATTACCACTTCGCCTAATATGTTTCTCTCGTCAGTTTCTAATAGGAAATACAGCGACTCAATATTTAATTTTATGTCGTTTTCGTTCAAGTGAAGGGTTGGCAGTATTTGAAGGAAGCGCGCTGGACGATTACGTGCTGGCTCGATAATTTGTTTCTGGACATTCCTCAATGTAGTTACCATGCGCATCATGTCAAATATTACGCTGTTTCCATTAACTACATTACGTCTTCTCTCGTCTTTTTTCTCTTTATCCTTTTGAAATTGGAAAGCATACTTTGCGCCGTAGAATGCAGCAACTAAGGTTGCCAATGCCGGAACATACGATGTGAGGAAAATATCCCAATGTCTGCCTTCCACTATCCAACCGGCTCCGACTCCTAAAATGAAAGGAACTCCGAATGTAAGGATTCTATTTATTTTGGTATCTTTCATTTGAGTTTAAGTTATTGTTTAACCTTCTTCTGCGTATGCTCTCACATTATAGTTAATAGAGGGGGGCTGTCAACCCTTCGACTCCCCTGTCTGAAAGCCCGGGCTTGCTCAGGGTTGACCCTGAAGGACGCTTCTTTACCCCGCCTCAAAAGGCGCGGCTAAGCGCCGTCGAATAGGTCAACGATTAATTGCTGATGTTAATGATAAGAACGGCTTAACCAAAGGTATAATGGCTAAGAATTTACGAGTTTAAGATTGTTCTCCGGCCATTATAGCGGTCTGTATCATATTGGGTATGGACATCCACCAGGCTCAATTTGCTAATGGCTTCTTTCAACGGAACAGCGGTGATTCGCCCATTTCGATAACTTACCATTTTCCCGAAATCTTCTTTCACGATCAGGTCCACGGCCGCAATTCCAAAATACCTTCCCATCCTTCGGTCATAGGCGCAGGGGACCCCTCCTCGCTGCAGATGACTTAAGGTAAGACTGCGGGTCTCGATCTTCGTCGAACGCGTTATTTCTCGCGCTAAGAACTCTCCAATCCCTCCTAATGTCTTATGGCCGAAACTATCGGCACCCTCTTCTTTGGTGATCGGACCATATCCGGACGGCTTCGCTCCTTCGGCCGTTACAATAATTTCGTACCGGAGCCCTTTTCTTCTTCCTTCCGAAACCAATTGACTCACCTTTTCAACCTCAAAATCGTATTCGGGAATCAGAATAACGTAGGCCCCGCACGACTCTCCTCCTTCCAGGGCCAACCAACCCGCTTGCCTCCCCATCGTCTCCACCACAAAGATCCTCCGGTGAGAGCCTGCGGTCGTTCGGAGACGATCGATCTCTTCGGTGATCACGTTCACCGCCGTCTCAAATCCAAGGGTGTAATCCGTCCCGGAGAGGTCTTTGTCGATGGTCTTCGGAATGCCCACCATCTTCACACCTTCCAGATAGAGCTTGTGAGCCACTCCGAGCGTATCCTCTCCCCCGATCGCCACTAAGTAATTCAAATGATATCTGTCCATATTCTCAAGGAGGGTCTTGGATTGGCTGTGCTTCGGATCATACGGATTGGTTCGCGAAGTTCCAAGCATGGTCCCACCGTATCGGTCCCAGGTTCTCACCATTTCCTCTGTCAAAGTATAAATCCTTGGAGTCGGATCATCGTTGTCGCCATCGGGCGAAACCAGGCCTTTCCAACCATCGCGAATTCCGACGACCTCATATTCGATCTTCCTGGTCTTAACGAGCCGATCATCGAATGCCGTTTTCACCACCCACTTGATCGCCGAATTGAGTCCGGCACAATCCCCGCCGCCGGTGAGAACCCCGATTCTTCTCTTCTCCATAGATTTCCTCCAGAATCATTCTTGCCGGACACGAGTCACGAGCACGTGTCACGTCATTTTATCATTTAACCTTCTGCAGAAAGTAACCCGATCATTGCCAGGGTGATAGTAATCCCGAATGACGGCCACTTCTTCGAATCCATTCTTCAGATAGAATTTCCGAGTCTTTTCATACTGAGGTATGGTAGAGGTATCTGCAAGAATCATCCGCCCTCCTTCCGCCTTCACACGCTTCTCCAAAAAACTCAAAAGCTTTGAGCCCACCCCTTTTTCCTGAGAGTCAGGGTCCACGGCGATCCAGTAGAGGTCGAAGGTCCCCTGGGTCATCGGTGCGGACCCATAACAGGTATAGCCGATGGCCTGATCCTGATCGTCCGCCATGCAATCGATCTGGTAATCCTTTTGATTCTCATCCTTCAGCGCGATGTCGATCAATTCCATGGCCACGTCGATTTCCACAGAAGTGAAAGCTTGTGTTCTGATCAGCATGGAAAGCAACCGAGCCCTGTCCTTTTCGGCCAACGAACGAATTTTCATCGGACTTCTCACCCCCGGTCGGAGTTGATTCTCTTTTCGAAAAATCATTCTCCCATAAACAAAAGATAAAGAAAAGAGTCTATGGTGTCAACTGGATATTTTTGATGAGATGAGATTTAGAGGGAGGTTAACAATTCTAATGGCATCCCCGATTGATTTCGGGGATATCTCACAGGCTGTTTGAATTGCCGACGTTCACTACTTTCAATCCGATTTCTTAGTCCTCGAAGTCAAATCCCAAAGGAAACTTGGGCCGGGAAATTTTCCCTGTCGTTTTATCAATGGTTACCTTTACGAAAAGAATATTATTGCTATCCACATGATCCCCCCAAAACTTCTTCCCGAACCCAATGACAGACTTCTGGCTAATTCTACTTGTATCTTTTCTTCTTTCTGGCAATACGCCAATCAATTCATACCCTCTCGTGACGTCACGCCAGTAGTATTCGTAAGCCACCATTGTCTTATCTCCCTTCAGTCTTTCAAGCTATTTAGAGTGTGCCCATAAGCTAACGTTTTCAAAGAAGGTTGTCATTCCGGCGAAAGCCGGAATCCAGTTATTTCAACACCCTCTGGATGCCGGATCTTGTCCGGCATGACGGAAAAGGGGCATTCATAAACAGAATCTATTTAATAAAACAGCAATTTTAATGCCAGACCTACCTGTGAGGCTAACTTGCTAAAGTCAAAGGATTTTCCTAAAATATGAAATCTTCCTCAATTGCAGAAGTGGAAATAATTTTCACAAAAATCCCAAATGACTACCGTCCGGCCCCGAAAATGTGATATATTGGGCGCCAGGAAAAAGACGAATAAAATTTAGTCTATTGCCGTGAAATTGACGGGGGAGATACCGATATGAATCAGAAAGCGTTTCAAGACTACTATCCGGATGACCTGAACTACTGTTACGGGTGCGGTCAGCTCAACGAGCAAGGTCTCAAGCTCAAGAGCTATTGGGACGGAGAAGAGACGGTGGCTCTCTTTACACCCCGGCCATATCACATTGCCATTCCAGGCTATGTCTACGGCGGGCTGATTGCTTCGATCATCGACTGCCACAGCACGGGGACGGCAGCCGCGGCAACCTATCGTGCTGAAGGCCGTGAAATGGGTACGGAGCCCCGGGTCCGTTTTGTTACGGCGTCACTGCACGTTGACTATACTCGGCCTACGCCGCTGGGAGTGGCTCTGGAGGTCCGTGGAAAGGTAAAGGAGATCAAGGGACGCAAAGTCGTGGTTAGTGCTACGGTATCGGCTCACGGCGAGATATGTGCAAAGGGCGAGGTCGTAGTCGTTCCAATGCCCGAACATATGGCGCCAAAAGGCAAATTATGAATTATGAGTTTAGAGTTTAGAATCAATTGAATAATCTTAATTATAAATTCATAACTCTTAATTCATAATTCTCAACTCTTTAACTTTTGGAGCCGGCGCTCGGATTTGAACCGAGGACCTACTGATTACGAATCAGTTGCTCTACCGCTGAGCTACGCCGGCCCTTCTCTTGATAATGTTTACCATTTTTCGGGGTGACCGTCAAACTGAAAAGTTTACAAAGCGCATTCAAGCTGATATAATACTGGCCCGAAAAGGTGAAACATATCGATAGGATCATGAAGAAATGCGATTCGTAAGAAATCGGGAGAAGAAATGATGAATGCAGGACAAAAAAAATATCATAACCCGTACGACTTCATGAGCCCGATCAGAGACCCGGCACTTTTTGCCGGGAGGCATGCCGAGCTCGAAGAGATAGAATACTATTTGAAGCTTTCCAAAGGTGAAAAACCTAAATATTTTCACCTCGCCCTTGTCGGCCCACGAACCGCCGGCAAAACGAGCCTTCTCAACATCATCGAACATATGGCAAATGATCTGAGGTGCCTTGCCGTAAAAATCCCGCTCAATAAGGAAGCGGTGCAGAACGATGTTGTATTTTTCAAGGAAGTCTTCGACGGAATCATCACGGCTGGTGCAGAAAAGGGGCTCTATGGAGGGACAACCGGTACCGTTTACAGAGCCTATCGGAAAGTGGTTGACAGACTCGACACCAAGGCCGAAACGAAGATCCCTTTTCTGCACGGCAGCGCCTATATAGGATTTAAGAAAAGAAAGAGCAGAGGAATGCCTCAAAAGGTTCTCCTCCATGATTTAAAAGAGATCCATAAGGAAGCCCGGAAACGGCGTATTCCAACCATTGTCTTGCTTTTTGACGAGTGTGACTTGTTGGCGCAGAATGACGTTCTCTTAGAGAAAATAAGAAATGTTTTTACGGAAGTGGAAGGCTATGTTTTAGTCGTCTCCGGCCCGGAAAACACTTGGCTCCCTCTCAGCGACATCTTTTCACCCGTCCCCATGTTTTTCAAAAGAATCGATGTTGAGAACTTCAAGAACGTGAAAGAGACGGAAGAATGCCTGCTCAAACCCATTGCCGATAAGGAAAAGAGAGCTTTTGACCGGGCATACATCGGCGACATCCATGCGATCACCAACGGCGCCCCGTATGAGATAAACCTGATCGCCCATCATATGTACCGTAAATGGAAAGATGGGAAAAATTCCAAGATCGCCCTGTCTCCTGCGGTGTGGGATGAGGTTTTAAAAGAAATCGACGGATTAAGGAAATCCGGGCGATACCGAGTGGCCAACAAGATGAGAGGGTATGGGTCAGACCTCCTGAAGGTTTTGATATCTTTGCTTGAATTTCCAAACGTCTCAAGAGAATGGCTTTCTGAATTCATGTTACTCGAGGGAGTTGACGCTGGGCCGAAAGAAATCCGCCGGAAAAAATCGATCGCGAGGAGCTCCATCGAACAGCTTAAAAAAGATCGCGTCTTATCCGAAGAGGATGCCGGGCTGTGCTTCAATGGGAGCCCGTTCGACGTGCTGTACCTAAAATATCTGTGCGCCTCAAAAGGGGTAATGGATACGGAAGCGTTCTCCATGAGCTTATCAGAAGATCCCATTTTCATTTTATATCGCAAGCTGACCGACACGATCTTTCTTAAAGATTTCCCGGAATATTACATCCAGACAAGATTGGATAAGAAAGAAAAAGTCAAAGGAGAAAAAACTGAAACATTTATTATCGGATCGCGAGTTCCAAACTTGCCTCCTGAACCACACACCCTTCTCGAAATATCTCCTGAGTCGAGAAATGGATTCTATCTCGGAGTACCCCACTCGCTCCGATACCGAATAAACATAGAATGGATGAAACAAGGTTTTGTCACCCAGGTCAAGTTTCAAAAGGAGGAAGATAAGGAAAGGTTCCGAAACCGCCTGAAAGCCCTGGAGGATAAACTGAATTTCTTAGGATATAAAATTCACCTTGAAGATGAGATCACATGGCACAACAAAGGAGCGGGATTGTTGAAGCAGGGCAAAATGAAGGAAGCTTTGGAATGTTTGGACAAAGCCATAGAGATAAATCCCTCCTTTGAACTGCCGTGGATCGACAAGGCCGAGATATTCTCAGATGCCAAAAAATACGATGAGGCCCTGCAGTACGTCGACCAGGCGTTGGGGCTACACCGCAACTCGGCAGACGCCCTAAAGATGAAAGGTACCATTTTGGTCAACCTGGGAAGAAACGAGGAGGCTTTGGACTTGTTGCGGAAAGCCTCAGAAATCGATCCGGAAGATTCCAGCCTTTGGGATCGCCAGGCCAGGGCGCTGTCCAATCTTGGGAGGTACGAAGAGGCCGTAGAGGCTGCGAATAAATCGCTGAAGGTTAATCCCGTCAACCATCCATTGCTCGGTGTGAAGGGGCTCGCCCTTTTCAACCTTGGCAGATACGATGACGCGTTATCTTGTTTGGATGAAGCCTTACGAATGGATCCGGAGGACATCGTCGCCTTATTGGCCAAGGGACAGGTTTTATTGAGCTCAGGACGTTACGAGGAAGCCTTGACTTCTCTGGATGCCGTTCTGGATAAGGAATGGACGAACATCGACGCCCTTATTCTTAAGGGGCTGGCACTTTCTAAGTTGGGCAGGTATGAAGAAGGGATAAGATGCTGGGATAGTATCGTTCAGATCAACAGAAATAATGCGACGGGGTGGTATAACAAGGCCTGCTTTGAAGCGAGAATGGGTTATACCGATGCGGCCCTGGAAAGCCTTTACAAGGCGATACAGATCGACAAGAACAGAGCTTTGGAAGCGAAAGAGGAAGAAGACTTTGCAAATTTAAGAAACGATGAGCGCTTCTTGTCTTTGACGAATCTCGTCTGGTACGCAAGTTATGGATCGAACCTGTGCAGTCGGAGATTCATGTGCTACATCGAAGGCGGACAGCCCGAAGGCGCCTCCAGGCCACATTCCGGCTGCCGTGACAAAACACCTCCGAAAGACGATCAACCGATAAAGATCCCTTATCCATTATATTTCGCCAGACAATCCTCCGGATGGAGCAATAAGGGTGTCGCTTTCATCGGACTCAAAAAAGAAGAAACCGAAGCCACGCTGGGCAGGATGTATCTCATCACAGAACAACAATTCGTCGATGTGCTGAGCCAGGAAAACGAGGGAGCAAAAATCTCCGTGGATTTACAGAAAGTCAAACAACAAGGCTCGATGGTCTTTCATGAGTCATGGTACGGAAATATCCTCTACCTGGGGGAACGAGATGGTTTCCCCATTTACACGTTCACCTCTGGAAAGAATATTGCCTTGGAGCCCCCTGTTGCGCCCTCGCCCGAATACCTGCAGGCCATCCTTTCCGGATTGAAAGAGGTATACCCAGTAACCCCTGACGATATTGTGAAATATCTGCTTTCAAAACCAGGAATAAAAGACAGCTATACGAGAGAAGATTTGGCTAACCTCTTAAGAGACGGGTCTCAACGAGAGTGAACCCTTTGATTCCCCGGCCTAAAGGCCGGCGCTTCGCGCAGGCGAATGGGTGAAGACCCGTTGGGTGGAAAGAGATTAAGACACCATCGCGGATTGTCGAATGCAGAATTAAAAATATGAGATCGGGACGAGCGTTACTTAACTTTCCAGGTTGTTCCGGAAGGCGTATCCTCTAAAACAACTCCTTTCGATAGAAGATCATTTCGGATCTCGTCAGCTCTTTTCCAGTTTTTCGCCTTCCGAGCCAGATTTCTTTCTTCAATCAATTGGAGAATGGTTTGTTCCGTGAGATTGAGCCTCTTTAGCCCCTCTTTTTTCCGCTGAGCCAAATATCTCTCAGGATCTTCCCGAAATAAACCGAAGACCCATCCCTTCATGCTGAAGTGGTTGAGGCCCTGTTTCAACATGGAGATCATCTCTTCGGTCGGCCGACCTTTTGAAAGGCTCAGGAGGCTATTCAACTGGGTTTGGAGGTCATAGAAATATCCCAAGGCCTGGGCGGTGTTAAAATCGTCATCCATGGCTTCTTCGAACCGGGCCGGAAAGGATTCGATGACGCTGCGGCAATTTTCGATGGCCGTAGGATCGACCTTGCTTTGTGACACAAGGGGTCTCTTCAGTTCTTCCTGAATC
This sequence comes from Syntrophaceae bacterium UBA1163, assembly GCA_002311635.1. Lineage (GTDB taxonomy): Bacteria > Desulfobacterota > BSN033 > BSN033 > UBA1163 > UBA1163. The sequence continues at coordinate 15,464 of DBZJ01000137.1, read as the reverse complement.
TCATGGATGGTGGTGTAAAATCGGTCCAAACCTTTTTGAGCTTCGCCGAAGCTATCCTCTGAGTAATCCACAGGACTCCGATAATGATGAGAGAGAAAGAAGAGCCGAAGGACTTCGGGATGCCAATCTTTGAGGATCTCTCTGATGGTGAGAATGTTGCCGAGGGACTTGGACATCTTTTCCTTGTTGATATTGACAAAGCCGTTATGGACCCAGTACCGGACAAAGGTTTTTCCGGTGGCTGCTTCGGATTGAGCGATCTCATTTTCGTGGTGAGGGAAAATGAGATCCCTTCCGCCGCCGTGAATATCCAGGGTCTCGCCTAAATACTTCTGGCTCATCACAGAACATTCGATGTGCCAGCCCGGTCTTCCTTTTCCCCACGGACTTTCCCAGAAGGGCTCCCCGGGCTTGCTGGCTTTCCAAAGGGCAAAGTCAAGCGGGTTCTCTTTCTTCTCATCAATTTCGACCCGGGCCCCGGCCTGCATCTCTTCCAAATCCCTCTTTGAGAGCTTTCCGTAATCCTTAAATTTTTGCACAGAGAAAAAGACATCGCCGCCGCTCTGATAGGCAAACCCCTTTTGGACGAGGGCTGAAATCAGGCGAATCATCTCAGGGATATGATCTGTGGCTCTGGGTTCAACCGAGGGTTTTTCCAGGCCCAGCTTGCCCATGTCGATGTTGAATTCGCTAATGTATTTCTCGGCGATGGTTTTGGTGTCGACCCCTTCCTCATTGGCCCGCTTGATGATCTTGTCATCGACGTCCGTGAAGTTTCGAACGAAGGTCACCTCATAACCGCAATAACGAAAATATCGATAGATCGTATCGAAAACGATGGCAGAACGGGCATGCCCGATGTGAGAGAGATCATAGACGGTCACCCCACAGACATACATCCCCACCTTCTTATCGTGAAGGGGAACGAAGTCTTCCTTGTTGCCGGTCAGGGTATTGTGGAGGCGAATGGACATCGGTTTGTCCTCAAAATCCCTCCCAACCTCCCTTTGCTAAAGGGAGGAGTCTCCCCCTTTGTAATCTTTTTCCTGTCAAAGACAGGCAAAAGGTGGACTAAGGGGGATTTGATAATGTTACATTACGTAATCTCCAACGCCATTTTCAGGCGTCTCATGATCCTTTCCTTGCCGAGGAGGGGAAGTGTCCTGGTCAATTCGGGTCCCTTTGTCTTTCCGGTGACCGCCGCTCGGAGAGGGGCGTAAAGGCTTTTCCCTTTCCGGCCTGTTTTTTTCTCCAATTGGGAAAGCAAGGAGGTCTGTTCACCCGATGTGAATTCTGGCCAAGCCTCTACTACTCCGAGGACAGAGCGAAGGGTCTCCCGATTTCCGGGGTCCCGGAGCAGGGTTTTGGTTCCCTCCTCAAAGAAGAATTTCTCATCGAAAAAGATACCCAGATACTCTTCCACCTGTGAAAGGACGACGATATTTTCTTTTAGAACACCCAAGACTTGGTTGACCCATTGGCGATCGATTTGCTCCGTCCGTATCCCAGCCTTTTGAAGATAGGGAATCAGAATTTCAGCAAGCGGCCCTTCTTCTTTCTCCCGGATGTAGACACTGTTCAACCACTCCAATTTCTTGCGATCGAAAACAGGAGCACTTTTCGAAACGTCATGGATTGAGAACTCCTCCGCCATTCTTTCGAAAGAAAGCATTTCCCGGCCGGAAGGAGGCGTCCAGCCCAGAAGAATGAGATAATTCTCAAGAGCCTCCGGCAGAAAGCCCTCCTCCCGATATTGGGAAACAGCGGTCGCCCCATGGCGTTTGCTCAACGGGGACCGGTCCGGCCCAAGGATCAGGGGATGGTGAGCGAAGAGAGGGGGTTGCCAGGACAGGGCCTGATAAAGAAGGATCTGGCGCGGGGTATTGGAGAGATGGTCCTCCCCCCGGATGACGTGAGTGATGCGCATGGAATGATCATCGATCACACACGCAAAATTATAAGAAGCCATTCCATCCGATCGGACAATGATAAAATCGCCGATCCCGGCGGAGTCGAAATTCATTTTTCCGTGAATAAGGTCATCAAACAGGATCTGCCCTCTTCCCACATGAAACCGGAGCACGGGGTGGAGACCGGCCGCTTCCATCTTCGCAATCTCTTCCGAAGAGAGGGAACGGCAATGTCCGTCGTAGCGGGGCATTTTCCCTTTTGAAAGTTGCTCTTTTCGAAGGGCTTCCAGCCTCTCTTCGGAGCAAAAACACTTATAGCTCTTTTCTTCTCGAGATAGTCGGTCAGCCAATTCACGATAGATGCCCACTCGCTGGGATTGACGATAAGGACCCACGGGTCCGTCTCGCTCAGGACCTTCATCCCACGAAATTCCAAGCCATTCCAGATCTTCTAAAATCCGGTCAATGGAGGTATCGTTCGATCTCTCCAAGTCCGTATCTTCAATACGAAGGACAAATCTTCCCTGATTTCGTTTTGCGAAGAGAAAGTTGAAGAGAGCCGTCCGGGCATTTCCGATATGGAGAAGCCCCGTAGGGGCAGGCGCAAAGCGAACCCGAACCTCTGAAGTCATTCAAAACCCTCGTCCATAACCAAATCTCAAATTTCAAATCCCAAATAAATCTCAAGCACCAATTCCAAATGACCGATATGTGTCCTCCTCCCCGCTCACTTTCCCCGAGGACAGCGTGTCACAATTATCCGGACACCGCTTCGGCTCCAAGACCGAATTCCGCCCTGGTGGGGTAAGGTAACGAAGCTTTAGAGCGGGAACCTTTTACCGGTCAACTGCTGGCATGCAAGCCGATAAAAAGATTAAAATTCGCAAGAAGTTCAGTTATCCATAACCCTAAAAGACCGCATTCTAAAGCTGAGGAGCCTGATCCCGCCAGGGCGGGGTTCGGTCCTACGACACAGTGTCTTCTTCTACCAGTACCACGGCATAGGCAGCAATCCCCTCTTCCCTGCCGGTAAATCCCAACCCCTCTGTCGTGGTGGCCTTTACATTGACTCTCCCCGTTTCGATCTCCAGGACATCCGCGACCTCTTTCACCATTCTGGGAATGGTATCCGCGAGTTTGGGCTTCTGGGCCACAATGGTGGCATCCACATTGATCGGGCGAAACCCTTTCTCCCTCACCTTGACCAATACCTTTTTTAGAAGAATCATGCTCTTAATATCGCGGTACTGGGGGTCCGTGTCCGGAAAATGTCTTCCGATATCTCCCTCCGCAACAGCCCCGAGCAAGGCATCGCAAATGGCATGAGTGAGAACATCCGCATCCGAATGTCCCTTCAACCCCAATAGATAAGGGATTCCTATCCCCCCCAGGATCAATGGCCGGCCTGGGACGAAGGGATGAACATCATATCCAAAGCCAACTCTCATCTTTTTTTTGTCCCTCCTGTCACATCTTCTTTAGAATGGATGTCTGTCTTGAGAAAGAGGTTGGCCAAAAACAGGTCTTCGGGGGTGGTAATCTTAATATTCATATAGGATCCCGGAAGGATATGGACCTTTACTCCCAGATGTTCGACGAGAGAGGCGTCATCCGTCCCAACAAACCCGTCTTCCGTCGCCCGATAGTAAGCCTCTTTGATCACATCGACCTGGAAGGTCTGGGGGGTCTGGATTTGCCAGATGGATTCCCGATCCAGCGTCTTGAGAACGGTCCCATCCGGGTTGGAAATTTTGATCGTGTCCTTGACCGGCATGGCCAATACCACAGCTCCATATCGCACCGCAGAATGAATGGTATCTTCGATCATCGCTTTGGTGATAAAAGGGCGGACGCCGTCGTGAATCGCCACGATGTCCGCGTCCCTCGGGAGAGCGTCAATCCCGTTTTTGACGGAGTCCTGCCTTCGCCTCCCGCCCGGGACGATCTGGGAGACTTTTTGAAATCCATATCTTTCGACGATTTCTTTCAGGCAGTAATCCATATCCTCCTCGCCAACCACGAGGAGGATGGAGCGAATCAGAGGGCAGGTCTCGAATTTCTCAAGGCTATGAGCGAGGATGGGTTTCCCGCCCAGGGAGTGGAATTGCTTTTTCTTCCCCTCCATGAAGCGAAGTCCCTTCCCAGCGGAGACGATCACGGCGTCAGCCTTCATCGTTCAAATGCAAACCCGAAAGAAAAGGTTAAGGTTGAGGCCCCAGTGGCAAGGCAGGATACTCGCAATCCCAACCTGATATTCTTACTTCCTTCTCTATTAAAACTCACTGTCCAGGCGGTAATAATAATCCTTCCCCCTGGTTCTCACGATTCGCCTCCTCCTTCAGACGGGCGAAGATCATCCTTCCTGCAGGGGTCTGGAGCACGCTGGTGACGATGACATCGATCATCTTGCCCATGTGTTTTCTTCCGTTATCGACCACGATCATCGTCCCATCATCGAGATAGGCCACCCCCTGCCCGATTTCTTTTCCTTCTTTCAGGATCTTGACATTGATCTCCTCTCCGGGAAGGACGACAGGTTTGATAGAATTGGCTAACTCATTGATGTTGAGCACGTCGATCCCCTGGAGCTCTGCCACTTTATTGAGGTTGGAGTCGTTGGTGATGATTTTCCCGCGGACCTCTTTGGCCAATTCAATCAATTTTGAATCGACCTCTTTAACAGCGGGATAATCCCTGTCTACAATCTGAACATCCACCGTGGCCTGCTTTTGAATGTGGTGGAGAACTTCCAACCCCCTTTTGCCTCTTGTTCGTTTGATGGAGTCTGAAGAGTCAGCAATGTGCTGGAGCTCGTTCAGTATGAATTGCGGAATGACCAGCGGCCCTTCTATGAATCCAGTTTCTGTAATGTCGGCGATGCGGCCGTCGATGATCACACTGGTATCCAAAATCTTCGCATTTTCAGTTTGAGGAAGATTTTTCGAAAACAGTTTCCAGTTGGGCAGATGAACTTCTTCCCCTTTCTTATAGCCGATTCGGAGGCCAATATATCCACAGACTCCGTAGAGGATGCTCGAAAGAGGAAGGACCGCTCCTTGATGGTCAAACAGATTGGAGAAAAAGGCGTTGGACAGGATACTGGCTACCATGATGCCGAGGATGAATCCGATGAGGCCTCCCAAAAGATTTTTTAAAGGGATCTTTTTCAACCCCTTCTCGGTCAAAAGGATCAAGGCTGCGAGGATAAGTCCGCCGACGAACCCCAGAAGAGGAATTGGAGGAGAGGGAGAAAAACCCTGGAATAGATAGTACCCGCTGATGGCGCAGATAAGGAATAATAAGATACGAAGAATCCATGAACCCAAACTGTTCACCTCCTTTGCATAATGGGATGGTATGAGAAGACATGTCAATGAAAATGAAGGACGGAAATTTGAAAGAGGTCATGATCCAAAGATCGAATGGATCTCCCTCAAAATATCCGTCTCTTTCACATTCCGGGCGATGGCCAGTTCCTTGACCAGCAGATTTTTGGCGGTGTCCATAATTTTCCTCTCGCCGAAGGAAAGTTCTTTCTCCTCTTTGAGAAGATGGAGATCCCGGAGTACTTCCGCAATGCCGTAGATCGACCCCGTATTGATTTTTTCCATGTACTCCCGGTATCTCCTATTCCAGGTCTGAGTATCGACGGTGACTTCCCGATCCTTTAGGATTCCGATGACCTTCCGGACATCAATTTTCCGGATGATCCCCCTCAGTTTGGCCGCCTCCACATTGTCCCGGGGGATCATAATGGTCATCCCGTTTTCCAAAATTCGGAGGATGAAAAAGATCTGTTCCTTGCCAGAGATCTGTTTGGTCTCGATGGCTTCGATGATTCCAACACCGTGTCCTGGATAAACCGCTTTATCACCGATCTGAAACATAAAATTAAAACCTCCTTCCTGGCAGTAAAAAAAGGAACTTCAGTTTGGATCTGGACGACGCCACGACAACGAGTAAATATTTCCACAACGGGACTGGTTTGATGATGGCCGATTCAGCGCGAAAAATCAGGTCCCTTCACCTTTGGCCAATCTCAAGATGTCGTCGACATCGGGGTTTTTCCCTTGGATCAGCCTGCCCATTGAGGCATCGATTCCAAAGAAGGCTGAGATTTGAATCTTGCCTTTCACCTCTCCTCGTTCTCCGGATCCGCCGGGCCGAGATACTTCCATCACATCTCCCACCTTAAGACCGGTTAATTTCCCGGCATTCACGTAAACATTTTCACCCTCTACCTTGGCGATCCGACAAAACCAATCCATGCCATCTAATTCTTTGGCAAGGGAGCGTCCCAGTGTAGCAATGGCCAGATCCACCGCTTTCACCTTGGCCTTCTCTTCGGAAAAGGTTCCCGTTTCCTTGGCCGCGACGATGGGGTTACTGGCGGACAGATTCTTAAGGGTTTTACCGGAAAAGGTGTCGACTAACCTTACGTCTATTTTGATAATGGCCGAAGCCGTTCCTCCTTGATCCTTCGTTGTCTTGGTGGTGAAGACATAGGGGCCTGAGAGTTGTCCCACCACAAGGGCATGGACCCCAAAAACTTCGTTGAGGTACTGGAGGACTTTGGGTGTCTGAAGGTCCTTTAAATCAACTTCTCTTGCCCCGAGGAATTCTTTGACCATTCGATAGTCGGTGAACAGGATTTGGAGGGACCGCCGGTTTACCTCCTTCATCAGTTTTTCAGCGACCCAGTCTCCCCACACCTCTTCGCCCTCAGCGATTCGATCATCAAAATAAGGAATCAGAACTTTTTTCTTCAAGCCCGAAGAGGTCGCTTTCGACGCAGATACGACGAGGACCTCCTCTTCTACGGAAGACGGCGTTTTCGCAGAAGCAGGGGGAGTTTCTTTCTTAACCTCCCCCTTCTTCGGGGACGGGGTGGCGAAGCTCTCCTTTTTGGAAAGGTATTCGTTAACGGGAACATACAGGTATTTGGGTTGATCCTTTCCCTCCGACGCCTTCGGGTTTAACACCTTGACATACTTTTCACTATCGACGATGATCACTTCCTGATCCTGCAGTTCTTTCATTTTTGCCTCGGAAGATGGTCCTTTCTTAATTGGAAACCAGGACGGCATAGAGCAGGCAAAAACAAAAAAAAGGAAAAAGAAGAGAATCAAGAAAAATGAAAGGCGGGATCTCGACACGTTGGAGACCTTTTTCCCTTTTTGAATTAACATTATAAAATATACACTAAAAATACAAAAAAATCAATTGTATTTGCACGAAAGTTCATAACTTTTTGTACGGGTCCTTAGGGTACCTGAAAAGGGGTCCGAGGGGGTTTCTCCAATAGAAAAATACCAAATATTGTCAGCATGTTAAGCTGGCATGAACCTCAGCAGCTGCCTTTGTTCTCCCGTTGCCAAAAAAAACAGGCAGGTTTTAAACCTCAGAACCCTGCCCGTTTCAGGTTAACTTGATCAAATTTCTGAACAATCGCTTATTGCTTATTTACCCTTTGCCTTTACTTCCACCATCTTTTTGCCGCAGGTGCAATTACCTGGATTCTGGCTGATTGTGTCGCACTTACAATCAGGGCCGCAATCGCAGACATATTTCGCCACGCTCACGAAAGGCTTTTTCCTTGACTCAACCGTAATTTTCCCCTCCTCAACCTTCGTCACCTTTGTTTTCACCAGGTCTTTCCCACAGGTGCACTTGCCAGGGTTTCTTGACATCGTGTCACACGGACAACCTTCACCACAGCCACAAACGTAGAGTTGGTCTCCCACCTTTACAGTCATCTTGGTCTTATCGGCAAGGGCGAGGGCCAAGGTTACAAGAGCGAGGGTAAGCACGAGGGTGAAAATGATCGTCTTCTTCATTCAATATCACCTCCTTCCAATTTGCACGATACCCAAGCATTATAATCCGATGAATTGGTGGAGTCAATAGAAAATCATTTTTCTGAAATTATTTTCTATGGACGCAAAACATTTTCGCGAAATATCGAGGGTAATGAGCCTCAATGAGGTGAGACAAGGAAGCTTTCCACTCTTTGGATGTCTTCAGGGGTGTCCACACATATCGGCTCATAATCGACAAGGACGACTTTAATACGCCAACCGTTTTCCAATGCTCGAAGCTGCTCAAGTTTTTCAAGCTTTTCCAGAGGGGTGGGCTTCATCTTTGAGAATTGGAGGAGGAATTTTCGACGGAATACGTAGACACCGATGTGTTTAAATACTCTCTTTGGAAGAGGTCTATCTGTTCCAAAGGGATGGGATTGCAACCGTCCGATTTGGAGATCTCGGGGGAACGGAATGGGGGACCGGGAGAAATAGAGGGCAAAATTCTTTTGGTCTGCGACCACCTTTACGATATGGGGATTGAGCCAATCCCTGACCTCCTCTATCCTGGTCATCAGAGTGGACATAGGGAGAGTATCGTCGCTGAGGAGAGGGCTTACCGCTTTATCAATGATGTCTCCTTTGATGAGGGGTTCGTCTCCCTGGACATTGACGATGATCTCTGATCTGAGTTTCCTGGCAACCTCTGCCACCCGGTCGGTTCCGGTGAAATGGGTTGGGGAGGTCATCGCCGCCTTTCCTCCGAAGGATTTGACTGCCTCTATGATTCTCTGATCGTCCGTAGCGACGATCACCTCGTCAATCAGCTTTGATTGGCGCACTCCCTCGTAGACGTATCGGATCATGGGCTTCCCGAGAATATCGGCAAGAGGTTTCCCTTCGAACCGAGTCGAACCATACCGCGCTGGGATAACAGCGGAGATTTTGGTTTGGGTCTTTTTCATCTGAGTTTTGTTTCATTAAATCAGATTGGCATAACCCTGTCAACTTCCACTTCTTTCGTCTTTTCCTGTCGACAGCACTTTTCCCCTGCCCCGATAGCAACTCCCAAACAAGTTCTCGTTGGGTGCAAAAACACTTTAACCCATACGAATCCTCCTATTGTTTCAGTCCCGAAGCCTTAATGATTGACTCCAGAAATGCATGGGCTTCTTTGAAGCTATCCAATTCTGAATGAACTACCTCGTGAGTCCCATCTTTATTGATTTTGATCACAATGAAGTAAGGGGATCGGACATCTCCCAGGGCCTCATGGATGGCGAACTCGTTGTCCGGAAAAAGGGGAAAAGACGTATGGTAGGTTTTCTTGAATACCTCAACTTCATAACGGGAATTCCCCGCACCGATACCGATTAATTTGATCTTATCCCGAAGGTCTGGATTGGATTCGACGAGGTGATAAAGCTCGTCCATCCCGGGCGCTATTTTTTGGCATTGTGGACAGTACATACTGAAAATTTCTATGATGATAACCTCAGCCTTGATTTGGGGTATCCTGAAAAATCCGCTACCGGAAACCCCTAAATAGCTTTTCTCGCTCGGATCGTTTGGGACGGGGAGCCTGATCTGTGGCAGCACACCACCTTTAGCCGGGGGCAAGTTAGCTGCAAGGTTCTGTTGGCAGATGGTCAAGAATGACACTGCAATAACCACAATCGCCGAACGAATTTTCTTCATCACTCCTCTGACCTAACGAACCCAGGAAGTTACCGTTTGGAAATAATAACCCTTTTTAACTTCTATCTCAAACGTGTGAACCTTAAAGCTTCTCAGATGGAACTTGATGTCCCCACATTTTTTTCTTGACAAAAAAATAGCTTGTGATAGATTTATCGAGGCTTAGTTTAACAATTTGACATGCTCAACCCGATCAACCTAACCTTTACTAAACTTTTTCAATGGCCCCTCGATGGAAAACCCCATAAATTTATCGATGAAGCAACTCTTTCATCATCGAAGGAGGAGGGAGGTGAACGATACTTTATATCTTTACGAGTCTTCATAAGGGATTGCATCAATCCTATAGAAACTAAACTGAGAAAGGGGTGAATATCTCATGCCGATTACCAGAAGGCAATTTTTGAAAGTTTTTGCAGGAACGGGTGTGGCAGTAACGGTATCGGGGAGTCTTCTCCCTGAAATCGTTTCGGCGTTAGAGAAGGCAGCCGCTGGAAACCCGCCTGTACTGTGGATTCAGGGGGCGGGCTGTACTGGCTGTTCCGTTTCTCTTCTGAATACCACCCATCCAACCATTGCAGAAGTGCTTCTAAACATCATCAGCCTGAAATTCCATCAAACCGTGATGGCTTCGGCCGGACAAACGGCCTATGATTACCTGTGGGAGACCGCAGACAAGAACTACGGTAAATACTTTCTCGTGACCGAAGGAGCAATTGAAACAGCCAATGAGGGAAGGTGCTGCCTTTCCGGAGAAAGAAGCGGTAAGGAGGTTCCTTTTACCGATCTCACCATGTATTTAGGGAAAGGGGCGGCAGCGGTGTTGGCATTGGGTCAATGTGGTTTCGGTGGAATTCCAGGAGCCGAGCCCAATCCCACGGGCGTGAAGAGCGTAAGGGATTTCTTCAAAAGCAGGGCGGTTAAGACCCCGGTCATTAACATTCCAGGATGTCCGCCCCATCCCGATTGGATCGTGGGAACCATCGCCCACGCTCTCCTGTTCGGGATTCCTGAACTCGATGATGACGGACGACCCAAAATGTTTTATGGCACCCTCGTCCACGACAACTGTCCTTACCGTTCTTACTACGATGAAAAGAAGTTTGCCAAATCTTTTGGAGAAGTAGGCTGCCGTCTGGAGCTGGGTTGCAAAGGGCCCGAATCCTATGCAGACTGCTGGAAGAGGGGATGGAACAACAATGTCAACTGGTGTGTCCATAACTCCCTCTGCTTAGGATGCACGCAGCCGGGATGGCCGGATAACTTTTCACCTTTTTATGTTAAAACAACAGGATAATGGAGGAGGTGACATTGATGACAAAGTTGACGATTTCTCCGGTAACACGAATTGAAGGTCACCTCAAAATTGAGGTGGATATGGAAGGCGGAAAGGTAGTCGATGCGAAATCATCGGGGACCATGTACCGAGGTATTGAAAACATTCTGAGAGGAAGAGACCCCAGAGATGCATCCCAGATTACTCAAAGAATTTGCGGGGTCTGCCCCACTGCCCACGGAACAGCTTCGGTCCGATGTCTGGAAAATGCCTTTAAGGTTAAACCGCCTACCAACGGCCGGATCATCAGGAATTTGATCTTCGGATCGGATTACCTGATGTCACACATCCTTCACTTTTACCACTTGGTCGCCCTTGACTATGTGAAGGGGCCTGATACACAACCCTTCATCCCTCGATATGAAGGAGATTACAGGCTTGACCCTAAAACGAATCAGGTGGCGGTTGGCCAGTATCTTCAGGCCTTGGACATCAAACAGAAATGCCATCAGATGGTTGCTCTCTTCGGAGGAAAAGCACCCATTACCTACGGCATGGTGGCAGGAGGAGCTACCGAGATTCCGTCTTTGGATAAGATAGTCTCCTTGAAATGGAGGCTCAAAGAGATCCAAGAGTTCATCGACGGGACCTACCTCCCCACGGTTTATCTTGTGGCTGGAGCATACAAGGATCTTTTCGGTGTGGGAGTGGGCTGCAAAAACTTCGTCTCGTTCGGTGCATTCCCATTGGACGACGATGAAAAAACCTTTCTCATTAAGCCGGGTTCCTACACTCAGGGCAAGGACCTCCCGCTGGATCAGACTCAAATTCGTGAGTATGTCAAGTACTCCAACTATGACGACTCGACCACTGGACTCCATCCGAGCAAAGGGAAGACCGTCTGGGTTCCTGAGAAGAAAGGCGCTTATTCTTATGTCAAGGCCCCAAGGTATCGGGAGCTTCCTCATGAAGGCGGACCTCTTGCCAGAATGTGGGTGACCAATCCCGTATTAAGTAAAAACGCCAACAAATTCCTGGGCGTCGATTCGAGTAAAGAAATTCGCTTCAGAGATCTTGGAGATAAAGCCTTTTCAATCCTTGGAAGAATTGCAGCAAGAGCTGAGGAGTGCAAATTAGTAGCTGACGCCATGGACAAATGGATCGATCAGCTCAAACCAGGAGCTCCTTCCTGGACGAAGGTTGAGATTCCTAAGGAAGCAGAAGGGTTCGGGCTGACTGAAGCCCCACGGGGTGCCCTCGGACACTGGATTTCGATTAAGGATCAAAAGATCGATAATTACCAGGTGGTGGCGGCCACGATCTGGAATGCTTCTCCGAGGGATGATAAAGGCAAGCGGGGCCCGATTGAAGAGGCTCTTGTTGGAACACCCGTTCCAGACATCAAGAACCCATTCAATATCGTCCGGGTCGTTCGTTCCTTTGACCCCTGACTGGGCTGCTCCGTGCACGTGCTGCACGCTGAAACCAAGAAAGCCTATGAGTTCAAAGTAATTTAATCTTTGTTCAGAAGAATTGCGTGGCGAGGCTGCTGGATTGATTCCAGCAGCCTCTTTATTTTACAAACAACTTAGACGCTTATGGGTAAAATCTTAATTATTGGCATCGGGAACCTTCTCCGCCGCGACGAAGGCATTGGTGTCCATGTGATCGAAAGGATGGAAGCGTTGGAACTTCCGGATCACGTTGAATTGCTCGATATCGGAACCTCCACTATGGATCTGATTTCATATTTGGAGGGGGTGAGAAAGTTGGTCGTCATCGATGCGATGAAGGCAGGAGGAATCCCCGGCACGATCTATAAGTGTCGGCCCGAAGATCTACTGCCGGCCGAAGACGGTCCCATTTCTCTTCATGAGATCGGCCTTATAGAGACCCTGGACATGGCAAAAAAGAAGGGACTTGAAATGGATACGGTGATCTTTGGAGTCGAACCGAAAGTCCTGGACTGGGGCATGGAGTTGAGCGACGAGGTGAAAAGTAAAATCCCAGCCATTATTGAAGCCGTTTTGAAAGAAAGTTAGAATTAAGTTATGAAACGGGCTGAGATTGGGATCACCGGAATCGTCCAGGGAATCGGATTTAGACCCTTTATCTACAGTTTAGCTCAAAAGCACCTCGTTCGAGGATGGGTTCTCAATAATGAAAAGGGCGTATTGATCGATGCCGAAAGCGAAGACGGAAACCTTGACCGGTTCATTCAGGACATCCCCAAACTCGCACCCCCATTAGCCCGGATTGAATCGTTCGAAGTAAAGTACCTCGAACCTTTGGGATACTCCACTTTTGAAATCAGAAAGAGTGAAGAAGCCCAAGAAAAATTTGTCCTCATCTCTCCCGATGTAGCCACGTGCGATCAATGTCTTTCCGAGCTTTTCTCACCGACGAATTTTAGGTATCGATATCCTTTCATCAATTGCACCCTCTGTGGACCGAGGTTCACGATTATCCAGGACATCCCTTACGATCGCCATAAAACAACCATGGCCCCTTTCATCATGTGTCCTGTCTGTCAGAAGGAGTATGAAGACCCGTTGGACCGGCGGTTTCACGCCCAGCCGAATGCCTGCCCGGCCTGTGGCCCTTCTCTTCATCTCGAAGATAGAGAGGGAAAAGAAGTTCCTGGAGTTCCGATTGTGAAGACCCTGGATCTGCTATCTGAAGGGAGGATTGCGGCGATCAAAGGTCTTGGAGGATTTCATCTGGCATGTGATGCAAGAAATCAAGACGCTGTCTCCTCTTTGAGGTCTCGAAAGTTTAGAGAAGATAAACCCTTTGCGGTGATGTGCCAGAATATTGACGAAGTGAAGAAACACTGCGAAGCCAACGAGGAAGAAGAAAAATTATTATTGAGTGTAGAAAGGCCCATTGTCATTCTGAGAAGGAGGGGAAATTCTCCGGTTGCGCATGCGGTCGCTCCCTATCAGGATACCCTTGGGGTCATGCTCCCCTACTCACCCCTTCATCACCTTCTCCTCAACGGTCCCCTCAAAACATTGGTGATGACAAGTGGCAATGTGAGCGATGAACCCATCTCTTATAAGAATGAAGAGGCCTTTGGCCGTCTCTCCAAAATTGCCGATTATTTCCTCTTTCACAACCGCGAGATCCATATGAGGTGCGACGATTCTGTGACAAGAATCTTCGATGGGAAACCTTATATCCTGCGAAGGTCAAGAGGTTATGTCCCCTTCCCTATTAAACTTTCTTTCCCGCTTGAAATGATCCTGGCCTGTGGGGGGGAACTGAAAAACACCTTTTGCCTGACCCGTGGTCAATACGCCTTCATGAGTCACCACATCGGAGACCTCGAGAATCTGGAAACGCTCACCTCTTTCGAAGAAGGAATCCAACACTTCAAAAAGCTTTTCTATATTGAGCCAAAGGCAGTTGCTTATGATCTTCATCCGGATTACCTCTCTACCCAGTATGCCCTCTCGATTCCAGATATTCCAAAAATCGGCGTCCAACATCACCACGCCCATATCGTCAGTGCAATGGCTGAAAATGGAGTAGAGGGGGATGTCATCGGAGTGGCTCTGGACGGAACAGGTTTTGGAGTGGATGGTACCGTGTGGGGAGGTGAATTCATTAAGGTCAATCTAAGAGATTTTGGTCGATTGGCCCATCTGAAAAAAGTCCCTATGCCCGGAGGCTCGATGGCCATTAAAGAGCCCTGGCGGATGGCTATGGTTTACCTTTTTGATGCTTTTGGGGATCAAGCCACCAAACTGAAGATTGACCTGATGAAAAGAATCGATTCTCAAAAATGGGACATCTTGAAGAGGGCGATTAAACAGAAGGTTAACAGTCCGTTGACCTCGAGCATGGGGCGCCTCTTCGATGCGATTTCGTCACTCCTCTCCATAAGAGACGAGGTCCACTATGAAGGACAGGCAGCCATCGAGCTGGAAATGATTGCAGATCACGGGGCAAAAGAAGAATATCCTTTCCAAAACCATGGAGATGAAATGCCGATGGTAATTGACCCAGCAGAGATGATCCGAGGGATAGTCCGTGATTTGATAGATGGGGTGCCTTCATCAAGGATCTCAGGAAAGTTCCACCAAACCATCTCCCGCATGATCATCGAGACCTGTCAGACAATCCGGTCCAAGGAGGCGTTGAATCGGGTCGTTTTAAGCGGAGGGGTCTTTCAAAATATTTTTCTTCTCTCCCTTGTCACGGAGGGTTTGAAGAGATCGGGGTTCGATGTCTATACTCACCATTTGGTACCCCCTAATGACGGCGGCATCTCCTTAGGACAGGCGGTGATTGCCCATATGAGGTTATCTCAATGTGCTTAGCAATACCTGGAAAAATTATAGAGATCGAAAAGAATGTGGCAAAGGTGGACGTGGGCGGTGTTTCGAGAGACATCTCGCTCGATCTCTGTCCCGATGTTTCCGTAGGGGAGTACGTCCTCATCCATACAGGCTTTGCCATTCAAAAGGTGGATGAAGAAGAAGCCAAGGAGACCCTGGATCTCTTGAGAAAAATGGCAGAAGCGATATGAACGTCCGCGAATTGTCCCGAGGGCACCGGATACGTTTGCATTGTCATTGCGAGCGACCCCGCGCCGGCGGGAGAGCGCGGCAATCTCATCTGTTAGACACGAGATTGCTTCGTCATCCTGCCAAGGCAGGACTCCTTGCAAAGACAAATCCTTTTAGGAATCCACATGAAATTCATCGATGAGTTTCGCAACAAAGAAATTGCAGAAGGGTTGATCCAGAGGATCCGGAAGACCTCTGCCCGTCC
>DBZJ01000110.1:18295-21428 GCA_002311635.1 Syntrophaceae bacterium UBA1163 | reverse complement strand
ACAATTACTGGTAGGAGGAAGAAGTCAACATCTCCCGTCTCTCTTCTGTGAGTCTCTTCAGCCTATCTTTCATCCGTTCGATGTCCATATCTATTCTCCAATTTTATGTTTTGGAATCCTCCTTACCCTTTCCAGTAGCTCCTCATTGGGCTCACCCAACATTTCAAGCAGATCGGCCTCAAGCTTGGCATAGTCTATCTTTTTTCCCTTGAGCCTTTCCTTGAGTTCCTTGTAACTCTTCTTCCCTTTATCCATTATGACATCCTTACCCTCTTTCATTGTTAAGCTTCCTTTCCCATCTCTGTAAGACCGCCAGCTTCCCCTCATCCAGCATATCAACCACCCTTACAAATAGATCATCCTTTTCATCAATCCCCCTTAGATATACTTCTTGATCTTTTGTTAGGTCTAATACCCTACCATCCTCAGCTTTACACAGTATAAGAGGCTCAGAGATTCCTTCAAGTGTAATTTCTTTTGTTAGTAGTGCAATCTGCTCTTCCATAGGTTCTCCTTCCTGTCCATAAAACAGTTGATTTATGGACACCTACTTTTAGAAATTTTGCCCCTGAAAGCATTAAGGATTTCTGACCTAAATTTGGAGGGATTTATGGACAAGCGACTTGGATACACCCAATTCCCTTGAAATACCCCTGATGGACATTCCCCTACCTTTCATATCCCTTACTGTCCCTAAAAGCTTTTTATCAATTAATGGACGCCTACCCAGCCTTTTCCCCTTTGCCCTTGCGTGAGCTACGCCAGCTTTAACTCTCTCACCGATTATTTCCTTCTCAAATTCTGCGAATGCTCCCAGTAGGTGGAGCATCAGCCTTCCGGTTGCGGTAGTAAAGTCAATGGACTCCTTGAACGAAATGAAGCCCAGACCAAGATTTTTGAGTTCATCCAATGAAACGATAAGATGTTTCAAGGATCTCCCAAACCTGTCAAGTCTCCAGACAAGGACGATGTCAATCTTCCGCTTTCTGGCATCTTCCATCAATTGGTTGAAGGCAGGTCTTTGTTCTTTAGAGCCAGACTGTCCGACATCGAGATATTCCTTGAATATCTTCCACCCTCGTGCATCGGCGTAGGTTCGTAGATCGGAGAGCTGGAGTTCCACATCCTGTCCTTTATCCAGCGTGCTTACCCTGCCATAAAGCCCTACCTTGTCAGATTTCATTTCTTATCTACCCCTCTCTTTTTCTTTCTCAGATATTCCTTCAAAGCCTCAACAATGATGTCCTTACCTTCAACCTTTTGTATAGTCTTTCTGTCTGAAACCTACCCGATCCCCCTTGTTTTTTGACCAAATCCATTAGTGGAACATAGTCTCTACTTTGATCTTTTATCCTTTTTGTCTTCCTTCCTTTTACGTGTCCTGGCATAATAAACCGCATTATTCCACTGTTTAAACGTAGCTACTCCAACACCATACTCATCCCCAACATAGAATCTTCCATCATCTGGATTCCATGAGAGATGCCAGCCATTTACGATGCCTTGATCAACCTCTGGTTCATTTAGGCTTGTATTCCACCGAAGATGATGTCCTGGTTGTTTCATTATCCTTCCCTCTTCTTATCCTTTTGTTGGGTTTCCGTTTTCGACAATTACCCCTTCCTTCTTTGAGTTCCCCCTTGTCTTTGTGATGCTGATCATAATAATCAAGCAACCTGTCAATGACTTGATAAGGATGCTCAAAGCCTGTTGATAGCGATTTCAACCTCTCATAATTTGATGATGAAATCCTAATAACCTTGCTCACCTTTTTCACTTCCTTCACCACTCGGAAAAACCATTTCGCTCTTGGAAAAATCCCAATATGAGACACCAGCAATCTTCCGTAGATAATTTGCTGGCCCATGGTAATTTTTATCCTCCAAATAGTCTGCTGCGTTTACTAAATCTTCTTTTGATATTTCTGACAAATCAAAATTCCTTTTGATGTGCTCAATTTCCAATTTATGCCGTTCTTCTAACGGCTTCTTATTCCACTCCTCACGTCCTATTTTCTCAAAAAGATTTTCACGGATAGAAGCAATCATCTCCTTACCTAAGTCGCTATCGGGTTGAGTCATTTTTCTCACTCCTCCTTCGGTTCATTTTCTAATCCAATCGAACACTTCAACCTTTTGTATAGTTTTCCTGTCTGAAACCTACCCGATCCCCCTGTTTTTTGACCAAATCCATTAGCCAAATTAAACAATTCTGCTTCTTTTGTTTAGCCCGGAGGATAATCACTCGGACCCAATTTGTCAAGGTAAAGCGATGCAATCTCGCTGTGTTAGACGATTTTTGCAAATAGGGTATGGTTGGATACGGGGGTCTAAAAAAACCCCTCAGGCGCTCGATTTTAAGGGTAGGAAGGGTATGTTTTTATAGGTATGGGTGGGAAATAGAAAAGGCCGGGGTAGGGGAAAGGAGTTAACAGGAAGGAATTTATTTAACGTGTGAAGGTCAGGATTTGACTATTCAGGCAGTGTCAATTGTGATGGTGAGTACTTCCGAGACTGTCGAAAAACCCTTCAGTATAGTTAATGGGTGATTTTCGGGGGTCTCATGACTCCTCATAATTATGAGATCGTTGATTGTGGCGCATTCTGTGAGGTCTTTTTTTTCTGCATCTCACCCAAGAATCTGCTTAGGGACTTTTTCGACAGTCTCTCCTGTAACTTTCTCTTTACCAGTTTTCCCAAAAGGTGTACAGTATAAATGAAAATTAACAATAGACTCAGGTGCAGGAATCTCCCTGGAAAATTCGGGACTACGACAGGAATAACAATGCATAGACTGGGACTCCTGGGTTTGACGCTTCTGGCAACGTTCATAGCGATTTCCGCGACACAATCTGCTCATGCGCAGGAGGTCAAACAGCCACAAGTCGAGAATTACCTTGACCAACTTTCATCCTGTGTTGCCTTGGTCATGGGAACATCACGGGACGGGAAGCCGTCGGTCGGGACTGCGTTTTTTCTGGCATCAGAGAAGACGCAATACCTAATTACAGCAGGTCACGTAGCTGAAACCCTGGACCCTAACTCACAGGTGACGGTTCGGGCGAGCGGGGACAAGCCGCGCAGTTTCGCTCTAAGCGACCTTACCGGACAATTAGGGACACTCAAATGGCACC
>DBZJ01000110.1:0-18235 GCA_002311635.1 Syntrophaceae bacterium UBA1163 | reverse complement strand
CCGCAGCCCCGACGCTGACTTGGCGATATTGATCCTGCAACCGCGACCCGCTATCGGGCCGTATCTTCAAGGGCACTTTGCGCCGCTCTCTCTCCTAACCCACCAAGAGATAGCTCCACCGCGCGACGCCGTTCTTACGGTCTTGGGCTTTCCGCTCGCCCTCGGGGTTCGTGAATCGTTTTCGCCTATATCACGGGAAACGAAAGCTGCGAGCGGTTTACTGACAATTCCCCAAACGGGGCGGACAACCACATACTTCCTGACACAAGATCCGAGTATCGGTGGTTTTAGCGGGGCACCTCTATTCGATCTCAAGGTCCCGGTTTGGACGCCACCTCGATCTATCCAAATTCGCGGAGGAGGCCCCCAGATTGTTGGAGTCGCAGTAGCCACTATTTCTGACGATACAGGGGGCAAGCTGGGCGTAATTGTACCCGCCTTCTATGCCTGGCGAATACTGGAAAGCTTAGGAGAAACGATCCCAGAGGTGCCGCCCGACCCGGCGGCCAAAGCCAAGTGAGCAGAATATGAAAGGGTGTTCGAGAAAGAATATCGCCGCCTAACAAGTCTTTCCACCAGATCTCTTACGCTCCCGGTGAACTTTGTGTTTACCCTCACTTTTAACTCGTAATCGTTATATCTGGATTATCTTCCCAACCATTGATTTTTTCAGCATTGGTATGTATTCCGTTTCGAGTCGTTCTTGACTCACTCCTTTCCTTCTCAGCTCGTCAATGATTGGCTGGACGGGTCCTTCGTCCTTCAAATAGCATCGTTAATTATCGGGGGTATAAAGGCTGTCAAAACAAGGGTTTTTAATACCAAATCGGTAAGGAAGGGTTTAAAGGATCAATATTCTAATTATATAAGGATTCGTTTTGTTGGCCGTATTTCCGTGAGGTTAATTTGCCTTTTAAACGGGGATTCCGAACAATTCGCATACGAGGCTTTCAACTTCTTTTTCCAACGTCTCCATTTTATCAAGGTTGTCTTTTTGTTTGCAGTCGTGAAGGGCTTTGGATAGATGAGCAAGCTTCTGGTGCAATTTATTCTTTGGGTCAAATTTAGCAATGCCAACATGGTTCATTACTGATGGCGCTCCAAAACCACGACCTGCTGAAGAATAGGTTTTTACGAACTCTCTAACTGGTGCTGAATTGATTATTGCACATAAATAGTGCGCCTCATTTCCGTCGTCTAAGGAGAATATGGCAGTAGTATCCGATGGAATAACGGTCTTATAGCCGAAAGGCGTCTTATGTTGTGATATAACCGATGCGATGACATCATTCGCCATACGCTTCCAAACTACCTTGTAGCGGGCGAATGTATATTCAGCAACATTATATTGACTGTAAAATGGATTCCCAACTTCCAAGTGATATTTCTTAAAAGAAGCGCGATTACATAATTCTTTTTTAAACCTTAATAAATAGCTGTAAGTCCTTGGATGAGATGCTTTCATCGTGCCTTCGTTAAAGCCCTTTCGGGCCTTGGGGTCCTGACTGATCACCACATAATTCTTGGTCAAAGCTCCCCATCTATCGATATCAGCACCCGCCACCATTGGAAATACAAGGTTCGGCTCTATGGCCTCTTCGACTTGCTGGATGGAACTTGTCCCACGTTCCGCCATATTCCTCACGATAATGTTTCCATCCGAAAGGACTTCCTTAACCTCAAGCCAGAAAACACCGTATGGCTCCGTGCTTGCCCCTCTTCTTGCTTTGTAAGCATTTTCTCCTTCAATGGCTTTCAAACCTTTCTGCTTTTCGGATATCGTTTGCCATGACCCTGTGGCTGAACCAATGGGTTGTGCCAATAACTTTTGCTTTTGCAAAAGAGTTAAGGCATCCTTTAAGCTGGAATCCGTAGGAATTCTACCTACTCCCTTTTTGCGTTTCCATAGCGTATACGGGACCGGATAAGTCGTAGCACTGCCCTTTTTCAGGATTATCATCGCCGTCTTATTTGCCGCCTTTTCAAAAGGCTGAACAGTGACCAAGTCATGCGCCTTGAGAACTTTGAAATATTCTTTATCCCCCAGACGAAACCTTCGGAATCCCTCTCCGGCTCCCTTTGACTTATAGACTTCCTGAGTAATGAGAAATCCAAGTTTTTCACCTTCCTTCAAATAGTAATCTATGGCCGCATAAGCAAAAAGCATAGAGAAATCCTTTTCGCCTCCTCCAAGGCGGGCAGCGTGGCCTTTTAATGAAAACAAACCGTAATTTTGCCAAAGAAGCAAGGTTGCCTCACGATACTCTTTTGAAAGATATCCCCAACGAATCCATGGGGGGTTGCCCACCACAAAGTCAAACTTGTCGGCTATCATCGGGGCAAAGACGTTTTTGAGAAATCTTGCCCATATTCTGTTCTTCCCTTGCTTTTCAAGTTTTAATATCCCGCCATAAAAGGTTTCTACAACTTCTTCGTGCGGAGGAAACACCAAACCTTCTTTTTTGAACTGCTCCATGGCTTCCGACACGGTATATTGCTCTTTCGCCATTTTTTCCACCAGCGGTGCTGCCTTTCTCATCAAAAATCCTTCGTCCTTTATCCAGATTCTGGGAACAAAAAAGGTCTGCAAAGAAGTCGGAGTGGGGATCGATTCCCCTCTTGGCGGCAGGTTAAGCTGGCCCCTCCTTCTTTCAGGCCAGAGAACCGAATCTGCGAGATAAACGGGAATTTCGACCGAAGGCAACTCATGCACTATGTCTGCAAGAGCAAAAAGATAGTTTGTACGAGCAGCGATAACCGCCAAGGGATTCATGTCAAATCCCCATATATTTGCAAGGATTCTTTCTGTTGTTTCTATCGGTGGTTCTCTATTGGCGCGGCCGTATTCCCTTGCTTTTTGAATGGCGAGCACCAGAAATGTTCCTGAGCCGCAGGCAGGGTCAAGAAATCGCTTCAAGGTATTACCATCATAACCAACCTCGTTCAAAGTTAGTTCAGCAAGCCAATCTGGGGTATAGTATTCTCCGAGCTTATGTCTTACCTCTTGTGGCACTAAATATTGATATAGCTTTTTAAGTAGATCACGCGTAGATTCGGGATTAATAAGAGTTGTTGCAGGTTCAAATTCTGAGAGGGATCTCGTCATGTCCCGTATCGCAGCTTCGAGACGGAGAGACAAAGCGTCAAGATACCAGCAGAAGAAATCGCCTTCTAAAAAATTCGTAATGCCACGGTTCGTATATATCCATCCGTCTTCTATGTTTGCGAGTTGATTCTTAAAATCATCTTTGGAAGCATGAGCCAGATTAAGGCAGAAGGAGGAATTAAGGGAACTTTCCTTAAGGGTTATAATTTCCGCAGCAATAAACTTCATCAGGAGAGCAAAATACGTGTGGACGGAAAAGAGTAGTTTTTGAAAATCTGTCTCTCTGCTGACCTTATAGAGATCCGCTAAAGCCCTTACTTCCTCTTCCTGATGGGCACCGAACTGTTCTCCATAAACGATGCCAAATAAACGTTTCCACTCGTTTAAGAAAACAATTACTCTTTCAGTGCCCCAATTTTCCAGAGCATCTACAAACGCAGATACAGCCGTTGGCGCAATTTCGCTTCCGGGGCCAAAGACCTGAGCAAGATTTTCAGCGGTAAGTAATTCACGGGAAAGGGAACGCAGATAGGTAAGAAGTGTCCTTGCGCTCTGGGGGTCAAAAGGATAGGGACCCATACGGATAAACTCATCTTTTTCGAGCTTTATTTTAGGCTTGTTTTTATCGCCCCCATATTGCACAAAGAATATCTGCTCCCCATCAAAACCAACCCCCCTAAATTTGGGGTCAAAAAGAAAAAGAGTTTCTTTAGTGGCTTTGGCTTCTCCACAAATGTAGTCGAATAGTTGATCAAACGCATGGTCAATTGATTTCTTAGACCTGAACGCCTTGGGTGGCTCGTATTCAATAATTACCAGACCGTGTAGTGCGTCAGAACGTCCCCCCGAATATATAGACTTTTCATACCTCGGAGAGGACTTGATTCCCAGACCTATGCACAGGGGTTCAAGAACTTTTTCAAAACCTATTCTCAGGTCTTCTTCCGTCTTTGCTGTTCGCAGTAAATCCTTCGCTGCGGCGACCAGCTTATCTGCGGCTTTAAGTATCGAATCCTCGGATTCCAAAGTTAGAAGGGGTTTCTTCTCCATTTCTTTATTACCCTTATGTCCTGTCTCTATTGAACACAGCATTAAACCAAAAACGGGATCAGTTCAATTACCAAGGACTTTAACCTCTGGGCTTAATTTTCAAAAGAAGTGTACTAAATCAGGAACGGGGTGTCAATGGGAATTGGATTTATGAGATCTCGGATATCCTGCTCCTTCTGTCCTCGACGTGCTCAAGGTAAATCCCGTAAGCCGCGGCCAGGTTTTTTTGACAGTGCGTACGAGCCGTGCCATAGTTAAAGCAATCTGAAAACCATAAACCAGCCTTGTAGCCCGCAGGAGAGAGCCAATCCGAGATAGGGGAAACGGAGGATAAGACCATGGGTGAGACTAGAGTGACCAGGGAGGTATTTCAGGACCATGTCAAGTCCTTACTGGAAAAAGCAGCATCGAGTGGGGGCGAGCCCACTGATATCGCGGTAGAAGTGCTCTCCTTCTTGAGGGACAACTACTCAAATATGACACCAGAGATGGAAGCTCTAGCGGACAAGATAATTGACGCTTCGATAGAGTCTGCTGATCAAGCGATGAAAACGGCTCCCGACACGAAAGAGATACGCGCCGCCAAGCTGTTGCTTAGGACGGTGAAGCAGGGTCTTCCTTCGGCACAATCACTAATCATGAGCATTGAACGCAGGTCAGAGATTGCCGACCCTATCGTGACTGAAACACGGGTGGTTTTTGAAAAATACTTTCAGGCATTCCTTGACGCCGTATACGACGTATCAATTGAGCGAACTCAGTCCGGCACCACATCTTTTGCAATCCTCGGCATCCTGTTTTCCTGCGTGGATGAATTGGTTGCTGGTTTTCATCTGGCTCAACATGCCTACGTTAATCAGGCCCATACTCATATCAGAAGCGTCTTTGAAAGCTTAAACATGGTCCAGCTATTCTTAAAGGACCCCTCGTATGCCGATCTGTGGTGTTCGGATGAGAAAAAGAGAATAAAGCGGGAATTGTCTCCGGCAGCCGTAAGAGCCAAGCTAGGAATCAAAGATGATCCGATCTACCGATTCCTTTCGACATATGGGCCTCATACCACGTTTGAGTATGTCAGAAGCAAGAGCGCCAGAAAGGCTGGGCTATCGTCAGAAGGGAAGCCGGAGATACATTTTTTTCTCGGAGGAACACGGATTACAGGACACATACTGTCGGCGAACTTCAACTGTATTCTTGCCCTTCTCATGGCCCTATCCCTGGTAGGGAAGGCGTTTCCTGACCGCCTCCATCTAGAAGACTATATGGAAATCCTCAAGAATGTCGCCTCTGACTGGAAAAGCTATTTATTGCGATGTATCGAGTTCTTCAAGGAAGCGGGACAAGATACGAGTGAGATTGAGCTATATCTACAAACGCTTGATGACTTATTCTAATAGATAAGCGACGGGAATCGAACCCGTCGCTTCCTGCCTGATATTCTCTTACATTCAGATTCAGTCCTTTTGATGTCCATACCGTTCTCCTTCCATCCTGTTCAACCTCTGCTCGATGCTTGCAAACCTTTCCTGAAGATAATTCATAAAGCCTTTGACCATGCCCTCCCATTTGAGTCGCCAGTCTTCAAGGGCTCCATCTCTCTCGTCCAATATAGACTTGTCCAGCCCGTTGGATACTATAAATTCTTTGATATCTTCAGGATTGTCTTGAGTGATCTGTCTATCCTGTCTGTCAAATTCTGTCATTTGAGTCACCCTTACTCACCCAATCTTGTCCTTTCGGTTTTGTGGTTTTGCGGTTTTCCACTTGCGTGGCTCCCATTCGGTTTTTCGGTTCATTCGGTTTTATTCGGTTTTTTGAGTGGTGGATTTAAAAAACAGGTTAAAACCGCATTTTTTCAATAAATATAGGGTATCCATGATTCGGTTTTGCGGTTCTACTTTATAAATAAAGTAAGTAAAACCGCATTTTCTTTTCAAATTTTTATAGTTAAATTCACCCACAAAATCAATTCGGTTTTTCTTATATTTTATATAGGGTAAAACCACAAAACCGCATTTATTGGCACTCACACTCAGGCTCATAATTCACCTGTCCCTTCTTGCTCCTTCTCCACATCTCTTTGGGCTCACCGGAATATTTAAAGGGGTCTTTCTTACGTCCAGTTCCTTCCCTTCTAATTTTCTTATCCCCAAAAAGCTCCTTGAGGTATCCCAGAGTTTGGGCTTTACTCTTCTTGATCTCTTCCCTGATTTGCTCACTGGTCATCGGTTCAGTATAAAAGCTTCCTTCCTTGCCGATATCACCCATCAGTCTCAGGATGTGCTCCTTGGCATCAGTCTCCGTGACTTCCGATATCGTGCCCGCCAGTTCCAAGGTTATATCATCTTCCTTGAGGTCGATCACCCAGTCCTTAATATTCTCAACCCCAGATTTCCTGTATCTCTGATCTGTAGAGAATGACCGTCTGTCCGATGGTGCTGGAGTCTTCTTAATAAGGATGACGGTGTCCACAGACCCCGTTAACCCCATAGACCCCAGACCGCTCTCTATCAATTCCCTTTCACCTTTCGGGGAGTGGTGGGTTAGAAGGATATGACATCCTAACCTTCTTGCCATGTCCATAATAGGCTCAATGGCGGTGATCACTTCTGCATAGTCTTCTATCTTCTTGATTCTGGCAAATTTCTGTAAGAGGTCTATGACCACAAGCTTCGGCTTGATCTCTCTCATCTCTATGGCCTTCTCAAGTTTCTTGAGGGCTTCTGTGGGTGCTGACCCGAAGTGGACATAGAGGTGTTCTCCACCACTGGGCTCCCCATTAGTCTTATTAAAAGAGTCCCAGTTCTTATCCACCTGCTCTGCACTCTCTTCAAGGGCAAGGTATAGGACATCTCCTTGAGTTGTGCTCTTCCCAAGGAAGGGCTCTCCCCTTGATACTCTGAGAGCCAGATTAAATGCAAACACACTCTTGCCTACCTTGGGCTTTGCCAGTAATAAGCTCAGTCCGTTCTGTGGTAGGATTCCATCCCAGAGCCACTTGGGTTCTGTTTGATTCTCTAACATCGTTTTCAACTCCTTCCTATCAAGTAGTTTATAGTCATCTATTCTCTTAATGATGACTTCTTCTTTCTGGGCTTCATCTGCTTTCCTGTATTTCTCAGGGTGATTCTCGATGTCCTTCCTGAGCCTGTTCTCATACATTTCCTCAACTTCCCACTCTTCAAGAGGGGGAGTAGACCTTAAGTTGATATCAAGGAGTGTCGGCATTATCTCACCCTTTGATAACCCCTTGCCTATCAGTCGTGCTGCCTCTGCTATGATACCTGTGTGTCTCTCGCCGTCATCTAAGCCTTCTAATATAGGGTCTTGCCAGCCTTCGGGTTTCTTGGGTTGCTTACTATCATCCTTTGCCCCTACAGGTTCCACTTCATCAAACTGGGCCAGTATTTCATTCAACCTTGATAAGCTGATCGGGGCAGGTTCCTTTCCCTCATCCACAGGGGTATATTCTCCCCCATAGGGGTGGATAGATGGAGGGCACAGAGATTGACTATCGTTTGCCCTAAACTCAATGGCTGCTACGGTCTTCCCCGTATGCTTATCCCTGATATACTTGACCTTGCGGGTTAGATTTCTTTGCATCTCAGGGCACATCCCATAGATGTGAAGTTTGCCTGAGCCTGTCATAATACACAGGCTGTCCCTGAATTCGGGGAACTTCTCTAAGAATTCATCAAATGCTTTCTCCCAGTCATCCGTGGGGTTTCCTTTGATGCTATCAAAGTCAAAGATAAACAGACCCCCGGATACTTTCCCTGTTATAACGCCGATCTGATTATGGGGGTTCTCAAACCACTTGATCAGCTCACTCTCTGTGGGGAGCCTATCCTGATACTCAGTCCATTTCATGTGCTCTCCCTTGACCGACGGGTATTTATCCCCCAGTATGATAGGAAGGACAGAGTATCCCTTTGCTACATACTTCTTTGCGGCTTCAAAGACCTTCTTGCTATGTTCCTTAGTTGCCAGCTTCCTCAGCTCATTTAATGGTAGGACTTTGGGGTCTTTTTTAGAGTCCTTGGGTATTTGATCACCTGTCTGCTCCTTGTCCCTATACTTTGCCCTTATCTTTTCAAGTTTCTTTTCTGTGCAGGCCGGGCATGTATTGCCAACATTGGCCACAATTATGGGTGCCCCGCATTCTTTACATTGCTTATTCATCAGAGCCACCCCCAGATCGGGATTCCCTATTCCTCTTCATATCTCCTACCTTACTTTTTATAAGGCGAAGAGATTCAACCATAGTCATAGGCTCAACCAGTGCTTTTTGGTTGAAATAGGTTTCTATCTCTTTTCTTAGTTCGGGGGAATCTTCTAAATAAAAGGTGACAAAGGGGCCGGTTACTTTAGGTGGTTCTGCTTCATGATAGCCTTTGCATTTGAGGTAGGCTATAAGGTTAACCTCTGTGATCTTTCTGATCGTCATGTTAAACGACCTCCTTAAAATAGATCATGGCCATTCCATGTTCTCATCTCTCCTTTCTTGGTTGGGGAGCCAAGGTATCATCTTTTAAGACTTTGCCCGCCATGCAATAGTCTGAGTTTTTATAGGTGTTCCACACCTTTTGGTAACAGATTTAAGGTGGCCCAGTCTGTGCTGGAGCTAATAGGATGGGATTCTTTATGCAGCTTTGATCTCAACTGGTTGGGGAGACATTGCTTGACAAAAGAGTTTGAGAGGCCCTTTTGTGCCATCGAGGTCAACAGGCCGGGTGCAATTCTGACAACAATCATCCGCACCATACATCTTACCAAAGCAATCGGAATTCATAAGTTCTCCCCTGAGTCGTTTATCTTCATCTGGGTGGCCAGTTAGAAAGACTATCCTGCCCTTGGCTTCTTGCAAGGTCATTTGGGCTTCCTTTTCAGGCACAGGGCGATCTTTGAGGTCTGCCCCTTTCTTCCTAAACCCCTTCAAAGGAACATGCGGAGCGAGCTTAAGGTCTGACTTGGCAAACTCGGCCAAATTCACGAAACGGAACCGGGAATTTCGGCTTAAATCCGTGGTACTAATCCCCGCATTTTTGAGCTTGGCCTGCATCCTGTCAAGCCTGATGCCAAAATACTCCGACAGGTCTCTCAAATTAACCAGCCCTGAATCAGGTAGATGCTTTATACTACTATTTTCATTACTCATAAATTTTCACCTCCCTTCTGCCAATTCTATTGTCACCAATTCACTCCTTCTTAGAGCATGAAGTCTTGTGTGCTCACGTAAGAGCACCGCCCATATACTACTCAAATGTTTCCGGCTCTATCGGGTTCAATTCCACTTCTCTCCCTATGTATTAATTATATAATTTCACCTTTTAAACTTCTTGATACTCACGCTCCTATCGAATAAAGAGTGCTACCAAAAACAGTCCACAGCCCCCAAGCTCCTTCAGCTCCTGCTATCCCACTCATTAACAACCCGATCACCACAACCAGCAACAACAGTTTCTTCATTTTTACCGCCTCCTCACTCCTTATCTGACCTTTTAAATTTCCATAAATTGATACCAAACTTGCTTTTTCTCGTTAACACCTCCTTAAGATAATTGTATAATAACGTAGTTTGACGGGGGGTATTTAAAACCCCCTGCCAGCCAAAGACTACTTATCTCTCCCTGATCTCTTGCCACAGCCCCAAATTTCAACGATAAAGGGTATGTTTTCATACCCCGGCGGGGTATTTGGGAGGGGGCATAACCATACTTTGATGCCACTTTGCTGATTGATCGGCTGTTTGCCGCCATTATATCCCCCGGTCTTATGCTTTGTTGCGAGTGCTGGCTCATTCTCTATATCTAAATTATACAAAGTTTTACCCATTCTTATCTGTGTTGGGTATAAACTTTGCTGAAACGCCCCTGACAGAGCCCTTCCACAACGCTCGAAGAAGTTAGCTAAGTCCGGGGTAAGAGGATTGCTTTATCGGGAACTCAAACGAAAGGCTAATATGAAGAAGTAACCAACAGGGGGCATTGAGAGCCCCCTATTTTTATCTTAACATCGGCACGAATTTTGCTTAATAATCACCATAAAAAACTTGCTAACTGTCATCCTGCCGAGGCGAGAAATGGAAAAGAATATTCAGCTCCGGGGCAGCACCGCCCTTTCTGGGAAAGTAGAAAAATTACATGCATTTGTTATCCTGAACACTGAGAGATTGAAAGCCTACCGTGCGAAAGTTGAAGCAGTGAATAGACTTGATATGGCAAAAGAACTCCGAGACAGAGCTGCAAAAGAAGGACAACTTTTGGCGGAAGAGGTTTTTTATGCTGAAGCAAAATTAGGAACACTTTTAAAAAATCTTTCCATTCCAAGGGGTAAGAAAGGAATTGGTTACGCCGGGAGAACTTTAACGGAACTCGGTATAACTAAAAGAGAATCTTTTGAAGCTCAGAAATTGGCTAATCATCTTTCTATAATAAAAGAAGTTATAGAAGAATCCCGAAAAAAAGGATACGTCCCTTACAAAAAAAGCATTTTGAGAAGGATTGATGGTCAAAAAATTTCATTGGTTAAGAAAGATAGACCAATATCAGGGAATGGGAAATCATTGGGAAAGATAATCCCTTATGAGAATTACCAAATCATAAACATTAAGCCGGGTGTGTGGGGGATTTTTTCTAAGTTAAATATCGTTAAATCAGAGAAAGAAGCTAAAGAACTTATCAAGTCAGTGATGTCCTGTAATCCCGATGAAGCTATCAAATCGGAAGAGTTTAGGAGAACTGAATCAATCATCCGATCTTGTATAAGAAAGAAGGAAGCGGGAGAGGAAAAAGATATTAAAAATTGTTATTACGGCTGCCCTTATGCCGAACCTCCTAAATCGATGAAGGGGAATTAGAATGAAAAAACCGTTCAGATATATTGGTGGCAAAAGTAATCTTGTGCCCAAGTTGTTAGAACTTATTCCATCTCATGAAACTTATGTAGAAGTTTTTTGCGGCTCATGTGCTTTGCTCTTTGCTAAATCCCCATTTATATCTCAGCTTGAGGTTCTTAATGACTTTGATTCTGATATTGTAAATTTTTATAGAGTACTTCGGAATAAAAAGGATTTAGATACTCTTGTTGAAAAAATTGATTTAACTCCATTTAGCAAAGAGGAATATGATTATTGTGACTCTACTTTGGATAGTCTCCCTCCCTATTCAGTAGAAAGAGCTTATCGATGGTATATTTTAGCCTCCATGTCTATAGGTGGGATAATTAGAAGTGGATGGGGTCGTAGTATTAAACCCAATGGTGCCCTTAGTAAAGTATGGGCCAAAATACCAGAAGCTTTACAGGATTTTCATTATAGGCTTAAGAAGGTTCAGATTGATCACGAAGATTTTAGAAAACTTATTCCACGTTATGATAGGGAAGAAAATTTCTTGTATTTGGATCCTCCATATGTCCCTGAGACAAGGAAGGCTAAAAAAGTGTACGAAAAAGAGAT
Source organism: Syntrophaceae bacterium UBA1163 (assembly GCA_002311635.1). Taxonomy (GTDB): domain Bacteria; phylum Desulfobacterota; class BSN033; order BSN033; family UBA1163; genus UBA1163. The sequence continues at coordinate 6,623 of DBZJ01000110.1, read as the reverse complement.
GACCAACGATGATCATAAAGAGCTTGTTGATTTACTGCTAAACTCTAAGGGTAAATTTGTGCTATCAGGATATGCCAATTCAATCTATAAGCCATTAGAGAAAAATGGATGGCATCGGTCTAATATTAAAGTTCAATGTGGTGTGAGCGGCAAAAAAAGAACCCCAAGAACCGAGGTTTTGTGGTTCAATTTTGTTCCCAAAAAAGAGAGCAAAACCTTTAGGATGGAAGGGTCCTACGAAGCAATGGGTAAAAAGGGTAAAATCTTTAAGATGGAGGTGCCGATGAGTAAAGAGGAGATGGAAGAAGAAAAGCTCAAAGCAAAGGCTCAGGAACTTTTGTTTCAAGTCTTAGGATTTCGACTTCCTGAATGGAGGAAATTTCTGAAGTCACGGACTAAAAATCATTAATAACCCCCCATCTCTACCCAAACGCTCCAATATGGGATTTTGTAAGTAAGGAATTCTCTTGGGGGGTTGCTGCGGTGGTTTGGGTTCTAATGGATTGGATGTTATTAAGTAGTAAGTCAAGGAGGTTACCTAATGGCAAAGGCACTGGGATGGGAAGTCAAAGGTAATCCAGTTAAAGGATGTTGGGCCTGACTACTCTGTGGCCACCATAACTGATCCAAAATCCACCATCCACCAAATCACTTACCATCGGTTAAAGGGTAGGTTGTGGCAAGGAGGGAAAGTAGATGAAATTCTCTTTCTATGAATATAAGCCGAAACGATATCAGGTCTACTTTACCTACCAAGGTGAACAAATCCACCTTACCAGAAGCTTGGCATACGACGAGCCTTTAAAAAGCAAAAAGGATTGCCAGCTTTTGATAAAGTATTTACAGGAGTATGGGTTCGACCCCGAACGGTTCGGGATAAAGGAAAAGGTTTATAGGTTCGACGTTGCCATCGAAACGTGGAAAAAGTTATCAACCTGTTCCCGTGAATGGCTTGAACAGAGAAAACAGATAGCCAACAGATTTTTTCTTCGTTTCTTCAAACAACGGGATATCCGGGCAATAAAGACAAATGATATATTGCAGTTCCTTGCCTTTCTAAAGAGCAAGGGATTGAAGGACAAAAGCATTTACAACTATATGGGGGAGCTTAGATCATTCTTTAGATTTCACAAAAGACTTTTAAAGGAGTTGCCCGACTTTCCCAGAATTACTGTCCAAGAAAAACCCATCAAGTGGCTTACTGAGGAAGAGCAAGATAAGGTACTTCAGTACATCGCTAAACAAGACCTACCCGTCTTTGAGTTTATGAGAAGATATGGCACAAGGACAAATGAAGCATCTGGGCTACTCAAGGAGAATGTCTTCTTGGATAACAACCCTGCTTACTTTGTCATAACTTCCGTCCTTGGAGCAACAGGCAATCTTAAACCTTACACCAAAACCAAGCGGATCAAAATACTCCCCATCCTTCCTGAACTGAGATGGATATTTGAAAATGGAAGTGGCTCCCAATTTGTCTTTGCTAAACAGTGGAGGAGAGAATGGAGACCGTACACCAATCGGATGCTCAATCTTATTTGGAACAGAGCCAACAAAACATCGGGGATTGCCCTCATTAACCTTTACAATGCCATGAGGCACAGTTTTGGGTGCCAACGGTTAAATGAGGGTTTTAGCTTGGATGAAATTAGGAGGGTCTACTCCCATACCACCAGCAAGACCACAGAACGGTATGCCGCTTACCAACTACAGACCTTAGAGGATATCATTAGGGGCCGGGGTTATAAAAAGGTTATACTGCATCAAGATATACAACTACCTGAAAGTAAAAAAGGAAATTTGCTGGGGGGCAAGGATTCGAACCTCGGTTGATGGAGCCAGAGTCCATAGTCCTACCGCTAGACGACCCCCCAATCCTTCAAGAAGTCGCCGATACGCCGTTAAGCCTCTCATACTTTTTATACCACCAATAACCCCGTCGATCAATCTTAGACTACGTTTGATTTTGGATTCCCTCCGCAAAGCGCATCTGAACCTTCTGGGCCTTCCTTCTACCTTCCTCATACCTCTTAGCCCACAAGGTCTTGCGAGACGGGTAAGATATGATATATTAAGAGGCCAAGAAGAGCAAGAGAAAGGAACTGTCTCTATGGCCCAGACCAACGCTTCACCCCCTTCTGACTTCATAAGAGAAATTATTGATGAACACCTTAGATCCGATAGATTCCAGGGACGTGTTGCGACGCGCTTCCCGCCCGAGCCCAACGGATACCTCCATATCGGACATGCCAAGTCCGTTTGCCTTAATTTCGGCATAGCCGCCCATTACGGCGGTACCTGCAACCTAAGGATGGACGACACAGATCCGAGCGGCGAATCGCTTGAGTATGTCGAATCCATTATCAACGACGTCCGCTGGCTGGGTTTTGATTGGGGGGATCGTCTCTTTTTCGCTTCCGACTATTTCGAGCGACTCTTCCAATTTGCGGTCCAGCTGATTAAAGCAGGCAAAGCCTACGTGTGCAGTCTGAGCGCCGACGAAATAAGGGAACAGCGCGGGACCTTAACCGAGCCGGGGAAAGAGAGCCCTTACCGGAACCGTCCCATCGAAGAGAACCTGCATTTATTCGAGCGGATGCGCGCGGGCCAATTCGAGGACGGCGCCCATGTCCTTCGTGCCAAAATCGACATGGCTTCCCCAAACATCACCATGCGGGATCCGGTCCTCTACCGCATCAAGCGGGCCGCTCACTATCGAACCGGGACAACATGGTGCATCTACCCGATGTACGACTTCGCCCACTGTCTTTCGGATTCCATCGAAAAAATCACTCATTCGATTTGCACCCTCGAGTTTGAAAATAACCGTCCCTTATACGATTGGATCCTGGATCAACTGAACGTGGATTGTCATCCTCAGCAAATCGAATTTGCCCGTCTCAACCTCAGCTACACGGTTCTCAGCAAGCGCAGGCTGATCGAATTAGTGACAAAAGGCTATGTGACCGGCTGGGACGATCCGCGAATGCCAACCCTGGCAGGAATGAGAAGGCGAGGCTATACGCCGGAGGCCATCCGAACCTTTTGTGCCAGAATCGGCGTGGCTAAAAATGAAAATCTCGTCGATATTTCTCTTCTTGAGCATTGCGTTCGTGAAGATCTGAATGAACAGGCACCGCGCGTCATGGGGGTATTGCGGCCCCTTCGTGTGGTCATCGATAATTATCCCGAAGGACAAAGGGAGGAATTTGAATGTCCCAACCATCCGCAGAACCCTTCCATGGGAGTGCGGAGAGTCCCCTTTTCCAGAGTCCTCTATATCGACCGGGAGGACTTTCAGAAGAATCCTCCCAAGAAATACTACCGCCTCGCTCCGGGCCGCGAGGTGCGTTTGCGATATTCGTACATCATAAAATGTGTCCGCATGGTTGAGGACACGAAGACGGGCGAGGTCATTGAGGTGCACTGCACCTATGATCCGGAGACACGAAACGGCCCCCCCTCAGACGGACACAAAGTCGACGGAGTTATCCATTGGGTATCGGCGGACCACTCGGTTCCTGCCGAGGTACGATTGTATGACCGCCTTTTCCCAGTCGCTGATCCGATGACCAAAGAGGATGATTTTTTAAAATACCTAAATCCAAAATCGCTGGAAACCCTAAGCTCATGCCGTGTGGAGCGAGGCCTCTTAGGTGCCGGTCCGGGTAGCAGATACCAATTCGAGAGGCTTGGCTATTTCTGTGTGGATTCCGTTGATTCTTCTGAGAAGGCATTGGTGTTCAACCGGATTGTGACGCTCCGGGACACTTGGGCCAAAATCTCGGAGAAGGAGAAAAGGTAAACGAAGCATCCAGGCTCAGCCCCTTCGCGAGAAGAAGGCGGAAAGGAGGAAGCGATGTTGGCGCGGGACGTAATGACTTATAATGTGGTCACGGTACCGAGCGCGATACCCGTTTTCGAAGCCGAACGCCTCTTGGAGTCTCAGGAGTTGACCCATGGGGCGGTCACAGTCCTTCTGACAGGCGAGTAGACAATAAAGATCTGCTTCCGGATGTAAATCTGCTTTACGCTCTTTACAATAAATCCCGTTGGAGTGAGTCGATGGTCGAAAAAATTTCAGCAAATCTATACAGAATCGAAATTCCTCTTCCCAATAATCCCTTGAAAGCGATCAATTCCTACGTGATTAAGAACACGGAACGAAACTTGATTATCGATACCGGCTGGAACCAGGAAGTGTGCATGGAGGTCATGCAGGCTGGTTTAAGAGAACTGGGAGTCGATATAAGAAAGACAGACTTTTTCATTACGCATCTCCACGCAGATCATTTCGGTCTTGTCTCCAACCTCATTACAGATAATTCGAAGATATACTTTAACCAGCCGGATGCCGATCGATTTAAATCCGGTTTTCGGCTGGAGGATTTTCTTAGCTTTGCCCGCTTGAACGGTTACCCTGAAAATGAGCTTCAGAAGGCTCTGCAGAGCCATCCCGGCCTTAAATTCAGGCCAAGCGCCGACCTCACTTTTCATATCTTGAAAGAGGGCGACATTGTAACCATCGGGGATTATGCATTCAAGTGCATTGAGACGCCCGGCCACACGTGGGGGCATATGTGCCTTTACGAACCCGGCAAGAAGATCTTCGTGTCCGGAGATCACATTCTTAATGACATCACTCCCAACATCCAATTGTGGTCTGATGAGTGGAACCCCTTGAAGGAGTACTTAGCCAGCTTGGACAAGATCGATGAGCTTGATATCGAACTTGTACTGCCCGGTCATAGAGGTATCTTCAAGGACTGCAAAAAAAGGATTCAGGAATTGAAACATCACCACCAGGACAGGCTTGATGAAATTGTCGCTATTCTGGAAAAAGGCAAGATGAGTGCTTTTCAGGTGGCCTCGAAGATGACCTGGGATATCGTGAGCGACTCATGGGACGTGTTCCCCGTATCCCAAAAATGGTTCGCCACGGGGGAGGCCATCGCCCATCTCAAATACCTAAAGGAAAAGGGAATCCTAAGAAGCGAAATCCGGAAACAGAAGATAGTGTTTTCTATAAACACCGATCATGCCATTTAGCTAAGGCAACAGTGCGAACTTCGTAGGAAGCTCCAAGATGGCGTAAGAAGCAAAAACAATGAATCCGTTATCCTGAAAAAGCCCAGCGCCAGTACGGTTAGGTTGTTATCAAAACATCCTTGGCAAAAGGTTTCCGGACCCTGGCCTTTTTGGGGGGAGATTCCTGAAAAGAAAAATAATCAGGAGAATTTTTATTCGGTTTCGATTTTGACTTCTCCTTATAAAGATTTTCGAGTCTTTCTTCCTGGCGTTCCGTCAACATTTGTTTTTGATCGAAATCTCCCGATGCAGATTTGATAAATTGGTCTTCATGCTCAGTTAATTTATACCGGCTTAATCCTGATATAACCCATTCAAGTCTTTCTTTATTCATAATGACTCCTTTCCATCCAGATAGCTGAGTTTTTTACATCCCTTTTATCGTCCCTCTTTGTGTTATTCAGGGATGAAAATGGCTTGGAACTATGGCTCGACAAGCGGCAACATGATACAAAAGGTGGTCTGACCTTCCTTCGACTCCACGGACATTGTCCCTCTCATATTTTTGACCAATCGAGCGCACGTGTGAAGCCCCCTCCCTCTGCCTTCCCCAAGAGTAAACCGATCCTTTTCCCCTTCCGAGATCTGACCCGTATTATTAATCTCGACCACGGCCCAAGGGTCCTTGCGATAGGACCGAATAGAAAGTTCTCCTCCTTCTTCGGGAATGGCGTTGGAAGCGTTGTTAAGGAGATTATCGATCACTCTTTCAATATGAAGGGGAAAGCATCGAACCCATAAAGGAGATTCCAACTTTCGCTCAATTAATTGGATGTTCCCTCTGTTCAACTCCTTCAAGGTTTCTTCGTTGATTAAAAATCGTCTCTTCGATATTTCCGTTAGGTCAATGACCGATTCCTTTCCTTTCTCATGAAGGGTGAGTGCCAATTCTTGAATACGGGAAGTCTCTTTTAAAAGAATATCCAACGCCTGGTCCACTTTCTCATTTTTAGGATAGGCGCCTTCTTTAAGGATCTTCTGGACCCGCTTGGCAAAGCCCGCCACGGCAATGGCAGGGTTCTTGAAATCATGAAGGATGTCGTCCATCTTCTCCAGTTTCAGCCCTTTGGTCAATTCCTTGCCAAAGAAGGTTAAGATCTCGATCTGCTCCTCTGTAAATCGCCGATGATGAGCTTGGGCATCAAAGACGAGGAAGTATCTCACGGTTTCATCCATTCCTAAAGGAATATACAGAACCGAATTGATCTGCTGAGTTTCAAGGAAATGTTTGATGTCTGAGGGAAGGAGAAGGGTTTCCTTGGGATTGGTAATGAGGATATAGTGGGGGAAGATCTTCTCATTTTCAAAGCTCCCGAAAGGCCCTGTCTGGTCCACAATCATCTTTGCATAAAGTTCTCCTTTCACAGAACGGACCTTTCCAATTCCATGCACGTTTTCAGGATATCCAGCCTCCAGGATAATGTGCTCTTGGTCCTCCGTGACGGAGAAGAGGGCACATCTCTGGATCTTCATGATGTCCACCAATTCCGGAATGACTGAGTTGAAGAGATCCTTCATCTTGATCCCTTCACTCC
>DBZJ01000065.1 GCA_002311635.1 Syntrophaceae bacterium UBA1163 | reverse complement strand
GAAACAAAGGGACAAGTCCGTAACCCGTGAGCCTATTCAGAATCTTCTTCTGGAGCACAAAGGAAAACGATTCGTTCTGGACTGAGGCCATCGGGCGATCATAGGTGATGGTCGAAGTAACACCATAATTGTGTACGCCGGAGGCAAGGCAGTCTGCCACCAGTGTGGGTATTGAATCTATTCAAACCAAAACTCATACCAAACAAGGAGAAGACCTATGTCATTCGAGCTACTGCATTTCAGAGACTCAGACCAAATCCTGAAAGACAAGGGGATGATGGAAGATGTCATGAAGACCTTGGAATACCTGGATACCGTCCTCTTCGAGTCGTCAAACAAAGGCGAACGCTTGAAGGAATCACTAAAAGATACCGGATGGAGAGAGGACGGGACACTGAACATTCTTGAAAACCGAAGGTATCAGCATAAGGGTTTCAAGAACAAGGTGGCAATCGAAGGCTATATTGGGACTTTTGAAAACTGGGAGGGACTCTTCAGACTTCAGGTAGCCTTTGATAAGCAAAATATTCACACCGGAATCCTTCTCATGAACAGCTTGCGGAGCTTCGACAGCCCTTTTGGGTCTTCCGCCGAACTCGTTTGCTGGGAAATCGAGCAGTTGGAGCCCACGGTATTTATGCCGATCTCCGTCGCGCTCTTTGATCTGGGAAAAACCGATTCCGAACCCGTATTGAAAGAAAGCATGCCAAGATAGTTCATCCCATCTATGCAAATCCGACCAAGACCATCCATTGTCAAAAGCACTCACAAAATAAGGAGTAACTATGATCCAGGATTTCTTAAAAGCTGGGTATCCAGCTTTATGCATTCTCACACAGGAGCCATCTCGGGCGGAGGAATTTTTACCGTGTGAAGGGGTACAGTTTTATGCATGGGACTGTATCCGTGGCATCCGACCGGCCAAAAGACCTCAGACCGTGGAGGAGATTCGAGATCCGGTTGAAGCTATCAATTGGTTGAATTCCCATCAAGACTCGGTGCTCATTGCACACAACCTCCACCTTTTCACTGACATCCCCGAAGTGATTCAAGCCATTCAAAACGGCGTCACCAAATGGAAAAGCATCGGGTCCTGTCTTGTGATGATCTCTCCGGTTATTCAAATGCGTCCCGAGCTGGAGAAGATCTTCACGGTAATCGACCTTGAGCTTCCTGATGAAGAATCCCTGTTTCACATTCAAATGGAGCTTGCCAAGACAGTCAAGGTTGAACCAAATCCTGAATCCGTCCGAGCAGCCAGAGGATTGACCGAATTTGAGGCAGAAACAGCATTTGCCCTCAGTTTGGTCAAGACGGGGCGGTTTTCCTCAAAAGTTATAGGTGAAGCAAAAGCCCAGATGATCCGGAAATCCGGACTCATGGAGTTTTGGCAGCCGGCGGATATCGCTGATGTTGGTGGACTAGATACTCTCAAAACCTTCATCCAGAACAGATCGAAGGCATTTCTACCTCAAAACGGTCATCTACCAAAACCAAAAGGTATTCTGCTGGTTGGAATTCCAGGCACAGGGAAAAGTCTATCCTGCAAAGCAACTGCATCAATTCTGGGTTGGCCTCTTATCCGTCTTGATATCGGAGGCCTGAAAAACTCACTTGTTGGCGAATCTGAGCGAAGAATGAGACAGGCGACCAGTGTTATCGATGCTTTCGGTGAGTCGGTGGTTTGGATCGATGAAACGGAGAAGGCCTTTGCCGGATCAAAGAGCAGCGGAGAAACGGATGCAGGAACAACAGCAAGCATGTTTGGTCACTTCTTGTGCTGGATGCAGGAGACCACAACCCGTGCACTAATTATGGCCACAGCAAACGACATCTCAAAACTTCCACCTGAATTCATGCGCGCCGGTCGTTTTGATGCCCTGTTCTTCGTTGATCTCCCTTCCCTTGCTGAAAGAAAAGAAATCATCGGCATCATGAACCGTAAATATGGGACCGAGATTCCCCTGGAATATGCGGAAAAGCTCCAAGGGTTCACTGGCGCCGAAATAGAACAGCTCGCCAAGGATTCCCTGTTCGACGGTCTTGATGCTGCAATGGAAGCAATCGTTCCTTTGTCTCGAACCATGAGAGAAGAAATTCAGAATCTTAGGGACTGGGCCCGGACAAGAGCCAGGTTTGCAAACTCACCAGATGAAGAGATCACAGAGCAAAGGAAAATCCGAAGCATTGGAGGAGCGGAAGCATCATGAGCCATATCTCGAAAATTGAACTTGAAGTAAACGATCTTTCTTCATTGAGGGTAGCTTGCATGCGCCTTGGTATAGAGTTCCGGCAAGATCAGGGGACATTTGAGTGGTACGGTGGAAGGCGAGAGTGCCATCACGTGATAAAGGTCCATGAAGCAGCCTATGAGATCGGGGTATTCAGAAATGAAGAGAAAGGTTCCTACCATCTCCTCTGGGACTCTTATCATGCCGGCGGGTTGGAACAAATACTCGGGAAAAATGCTGGCCGGCTCAAACAGGCATACGGCATTGAAAGGGTCCGAACAGAGGCTAAGAGAAAAGGATACCATGTGTCGGAGCAAAAGATCGATCAAGGTGTCCGGCTGCTTCTGCGAGTCTGACGATGGAGGTAAGAATGATCGATATAAACCAAGCTCAGGATAAAACTGCGGCGACCCTTGAGAAATTCCTTGAGAACTCCGGAAATGAAGACCCTTATTTTCAAAACATCTACATGGCCGCAAGATATTTGGTCACAGCGGGTTTAGGCACCTGCGAGTATCAAACCCAGTATGCCAGCGGAACAACACTTTGGAGCGGTCTTGGTTCCCATCACTCAATTCCTCGAATTCCCTATGAGCATAGAAAGCCGAGGATTGTGGTCACAATACATCATGGACTTCTCGCTTCAGTGGTGAGTGATGTTCCAATCAACGTCACAATATTGAAGGTCGATGAGGACAGAGACGACACGATCTACCGAGAGGAAAGCATTGAGGTCGATCCCGATTACGTTGCTCTAAAGTTTGCAGAGGCTGAAGCGTTCTGGGGGGAGGAAACAAACGATCAGCCGCAAAGAGAGGAAGGAGGACTGTGTGAAGCGATTGAAAACTCGGGGTAAATTCCACCAGGGCATGTGGCGAAGGGTGCCTTTACCTCTGGATAAGGGTACTCGACTGATCCGGTACTGCTTTCAGTTAATAGCCGCGGCGAAAGAAGTAGTGGGTAATTGGGATCAAGGAGATCTTGCTGCTGCGGTCAGAAATTTGGATGCAACCTTAAAACATATCGAAAAAAGAATAGGTGTGAAGCAGCGCCAGATAACAGTCCTGATAATTGACCACCGACATGGCCGCAATGTCTACGTGTGTGAATCTGAGGGTACAGCGATTGCTGAGCTCTACCGGTTTGTTGAAGAATATTGGGGTGAAATGCCAGAAAACTTTGGCAAGATCCCTTTGAGCAGACAGGAGGCAATTAAGGCTTACTTCGAGGAAAAAGACGGCGATGAATCATATGAAATGCTGACTTTGCCGGTCCTCCCCACCATTACACTCTAGTTCCAAAACCGCCTCACACCTCCTATAAAGGCCCTCAGGCAATTCAGATCAGCCATCTAGACACCAAACAACACTCGGAGGAAAACAACTTGAAAGAGATAATCATTGATGTCTCAGACGACGGGGAGGTCAAAATCGAGACCAGAGGATTCACCGGAAAAGCCTGCATAAAAGAATCCCAATTCCTTAAGGACCTTCTCGGAAAGGAAATCTCACAACAACTCACCCCCGCCTATTACACAATCAATCAGAAAGAGAAGGTGAAAAAGCATCTGCCACTGTGCGGTTAACGGCACTGAATAAATCGAAGGAGGAAAAACGGAATGAGTGACGAGAATATATTTCAGAAAGCCTGTCTGGTCCAGCTCTCCACTGGCTGCTGGCAAGGAATGACCGCTTTGGGCTCCAATTTGATGGAAAGGGTTGGAAATGCGGATTGGCTCAAAGGCGCCAAGGTTCTGATAGATCCAGATTGTCTCTCCCCTGTGCGTGCAGTTTTAAGCAAAGCCAGGACCCATTTGCAAAAAGCTGCTCTTCCATTCCCTATACATGGGCTCACACTGGTTCCCAAGGAGACCCTGTCCAAGATAGATGAAGCACTCAACCAGATGAGGTCGGAATTTGAGACCGAAGTTGAAAAGTTCATCGAAAGCTACGAGCAAGAACGGGAAAAAGCCAGGGAGAGCTTGGGCCATCTGTTCAATGAAGCTGACTATCCGATTGATGTCCGAAGGAAGTTCAGGTTCGAATGGCGGTTTATTACGATGGATGTGCCTGGCAAATCCGGAATACTCTCCCCTGAGCTGTATCAGAGGGAAAAAGACAAATTCCAGACGTTGATGGAGGAAACTCGTGAACTGGCCACTGTAGCTCTT